>JAFYKO010000149.1 GCA_017537515.1 Clostridia bacterium
AAAATTTTTGTGCTTTCGCACTTCTATTTTTGGAAATTTATTTCGCCTAATCCGTGGCGAGTCGCTGACGTCAGCGACGCCACCGGGTGGCAGTGCCACCTTTCCATAGGACGGTCGTTCGGCTGAAATACTTATAAATCTAATTGCGTACGAAAGCAAGTTACAATGACTGGCGGTTCTAACCGCCCCGCCTGCCATTGAGCTGACGCACTTAAAAACTAAAAGCGAAGCCCAATGCCAACGGGGGCATCCCCGGGCACCTTGCATAGGACGGTCGTTCGGCTGAAATACTTGTAAATCCGACAGCGTACGAAAGCAAGTTACAATTTAATGAATATTGAATAATGAATAATTAAGGTTGGATTTAAATACTATTTACAAATCCCAACCTCGGGGCGGGCGGGTTCGTACTGCGACTGCGTCGCCCACTTCACCCACTCCGCCCCTCAACTTCAATGTAAATTCAAAATAGTTTGCTTAGCACTTCACTTGTTTCGGCGTCTGCGAGGCCTCAATTTTAACAAGATTTTGGATGAAAGACAAAGCAAACGGGTTCCCCGGTGGCAGGAGCCACTCTCATTGGGCACCTAAAGTTGCCTTAGGGTGTATTGCAACGCAACCACTTGTGTTTGCCAATGCTAACGGGGGCTTCCCCGGGGGTTCCGTTTTCAAAGGTGGCAAGAGCCACTCTCATTGGGGCAACTAATGTTGCCCGGCTAGGTGTAATACACCCGCAAGCTGAAAGCTTGCCACTGGCAAGGCGGGGTGGCAAGAGCCACTCTCATTGGGGCAACTAATGTTACCCGATTAGGTGTATTACACCCGCAGACGAAGTCTGCCAATGCCTTCCGGGGGGCTTCCCCCGGCGGGGTGTGGGCGAGTAGCCCACCCGCACGCAAGTGCGGAATTAATTTTTGAAAATGAATTCCGCAAAGCGGAAGAATTTTCAATTATAAAATTTAATTCCGTCAGTGAGGCGGAATAATAAAAGGAGTTTTATGAACAGAAATTTACATAACACCTCATTCCCTCGAGACAAGGGCGAATCCCTGCAAAAACTTACCGCCTCGCTCTCGAAAGACATAAACTCCCTCTCCACTGCTATCTCAAACACCAACCAACAAATTTCGACACTAGAAGAAAAATTGGAAAATTCCGACCTTTCGACAATTACCGACAAATTAACCGAATACGACGAAAGACTAGCCGAGGCCGACGAAAAACTTGAGGAAATGCGTATAAACGTCGGCAACAACGCTCTAAGCATTTCTAGCCTTTCCGTCAAAAATGCCGAGCAAGATGCGGACATCCTCTCCAACGCAAACGAAATAGCGGGCGTTAAAAACTCCCTCTCCACGCTTTCAAGCACAGTAGCCGAAAACACCGACGCTATTTCGGGGCATTCTTCAACGCTTAACACACTTCTTTCAGATAACACTACAAACAAAACCAACATTGCAAAAAACACCAGCGACATCTCCGCTAACAAGACGGACATAACCACGCTTCTTGAAACGACATCTACACACACCGAGGAACTTGCGACGCTTAGGGCACTTGTCGAAAGCGGTGGGGGTAGTACGGGCGGAAGCGGGGAGGCAGGCGGAGGGACGTCGGGAGATTCTTCCGACATCGTCGCCCGCCTGGATGGGCTGGAGTTACAACTCCTAGAAAATGCGGAGACGCTTAAACCTTTAAAAATCCTTTCAGAAAGCTCGTCGAATATTGTCGACGTTCGAGAGTTTTCAAACAACGAATTTAACATATACGAGCACGAGGCATACACGCACAACGGTGGAATAACCCCGGATTATCCCATCGGCAGAAAGGGTGCGAATATGTTTGGTGCGATTTGGGCGAGGATAAACCCGAGATACAATTCTGTGTTTTCGGGGAATCTTGTGTTGACGCTTTCGGGCGTACCGGACGGAAAAACACAGTCGACACTCACCCTAACCATCGACGGCGTGGCCTCGCAACTTACAGCGAGCATAGATGCAAGTACATTGACAATTACATTACCATTCAACCTAACCGCAAGCCGTGTTTGTCATACGTTTAGAGTTGACTTTGCGGACTCTGAACTTGCGGACGCAACACTTTGTTTTATGAGGCTTGAAGTTGACCAAGGGGCGAACTTTGCTTGTTTGAACAGGGATAAGAAGTATTGTATTACAACCCTATACTCCTCAACCAATAGGCAGTACATATTCTTGACGAAGAATTTGGGAGATAGTCGTCAGTTTACGTATCTTTACAAGAACTATGGCGAGGCGGACCAGCGAACTGCGTCGTTTACGATTGACCCATTTGAGGGCAACTTCCTCGACCAAGCGGACTCGGAGCATTATTTCAGTACGTGTGAGGTTTATCACGAAGTGAAGTACACATTGTCTTCGGGGAAGGTTGCGACGGGGCTTGTTTACGACGTTCTCGGGCTGGAGCGGGATACCTCTCGGCTGTTGTGCGGGAATACGCAGTATGACTATGTTTACGTGCTGTGCGAAGACGTGGTTTACGACGCTTCGAGGTGCTGTACGCAAGAGTTTGTCATACCGACCAACAAGAAGACAAGCGATTATTACACCTATTGCGGGACGACTTACGAGAACAGGGCGTTTATCTGCACTCGGGAGAGGTTTAACGCAAGCGAGGAGATTACGCTGAATGGCGAGGCGTTGCCTTGTGAGTTTGTGCAGGCGAGGGGAGTCGTTGACAACGGACCGCAGATTGCGGGCAAGTTCTCGGAGCAGTCGGGGTATGTGCTTTTGCATAAGACGGGGGATATTTATTTCTTGCCGGAGAAGAACGCAAGCTATATGATTTGGCTTGGGCGGGGGAAGAATATCAACGCTTATTTGCAGTACGCAAATGTGCCTTCGCACGACCCGGAGACGGCGACGACAAGCAAGTATGTCAATCCGTTGCACGTAAGGACGGGGGAAATGAACGTTTATTTCTCGGCCCTTGACGGCTCGCACGTTGTGAAGCGGGTTTTGAAGTTTGACTCTGAACTTGGACGCTGGGTGCTTACGCCAACCGTTTCGCTTTTCCACGGCCTCGACGCTATCTACGAACTCGACTGGGGAAGAATCATTGCGGTTAGAAATAGAAGTTATGAAATCACGAGCAAATAATTTCAATTATAAAATTTAATTCCCGGAAGAACAAAATTTTCTCTGAAGACTGTACCTTGCGAAAAAAAAGTGGCAGAATTGCCAAAAATTTTTCGCCAAACACTTGATTTTTCCAAAACTCTTTGTTATAATTAACCTCGAAATAAGGAGGCAATGAAATGGAAATCAAGAGAAACAAGTATTTGGATATGTTAAAAATTAGGATGTGCAATGGCTTTGTCAAGGTTATAACCGGCATAAGAAGGTGCGGGAAATCTTATCTTTTGAACAATATTTTTTATGAACATCTTTTAACCAGTGGAGTGGAAAGGGACCATATTATTAAATTTGCGTTCGATTCGGCAGAGGATTTATTGCTTATTGGTGAGGACCTTCAGGACCTAGCGAAAAACAAGAAAAAAGTTGACCCGAAGAAGTTTGTTGGGTTCGTTTCTGGCCAAATCAAAGACGACAAGATGTATTTTTTGCTCTTGGATGAGGTTCAAAACCTTGACGGGTTTGAAACTGTGCTTAATGGATACTTACGCAAGGGCAATTTGGATATTTATGTTACGGGAAGTAACTCCAAGTTTTTGTCAAAGGATGTTTTAACAGAGTTTGCAGGGCGTGGGGATGAAGTCCACGTTTTGCCATTGTCGTTTTCTGAATTTTTTGAATTTTGTGGCGGAAATGTGGATTATGCCCTTGAAGATTATATGATTTATGGTGGCTTGCCGGCAGTAGCCAAAATGCAAACTCCCGAGCAAAAAGCCACTTATCTCAAAGCACAAATACAAAATGTTTATCTCAAGGATATTATGGAAAGGCATAACATCAAAGCCGACAAAAACCTTGAAGAACTCTTGAACGTGATTGCTTCGGGTATTTCTTCGCTTACCAATCCGCTAAAAATTGCGAATACTTTTAAAACACTTAAAAACACTTCAGTAAGTTCAGCGACTATCGATAAATACATCGACCATATGCAAGACTCATTTATGTTGTCTAAGGTCCATAGATACGACGTCAAAGGCAGAAAATACATCAATACACCTTACAAAATTTATTTTGAAGATGTGGGACTAAGAAACGCAAGACTGGATTTTCGGCAAATAGAAAATACTCATATTATGGAAAATATTGTTTTCAACGAATTGAGGTATCGAGGCTTCAACGTCGATGTTGGCGTTGTGGAAAGTCGAGAATCACATAATGGTGAGTCAGAAAGAAAATATTTTGAAATAGATTTTGTGGCGAATCTTGGCAACAAAAGATACTATGTTCAATCCGCTTATGACTTACCAACGCAAGAAAAAATGAGCCAAGAAACCAAATCTTTTGACAATACCGACGACTCATTCAAGAAAATTATTATTGTTGAGAAAAATATAAAGTCAAGACGCACTGACAAGGGCTATCTTATTCTTGGCCTAACATATTTCCTCCTAAATCCGAGCAGTTTGGAAGAGTGAATTCCGCCGACTCTGTCGGGGAATTGAGTTATTTTTATTCCGCCTCCCTAACGGACCGGCGGAATAACAATAACTCCTCACTCCTAACTGCTAACTCCTAATTCACCGAAGGCGTTGACAAACGCCTTTCGGTGTGCTATAATCTCCAAAACAAGGAAGGTGGTTATGGCTAAGTACTTGAAGTGGACAGCGGTTGTTGTCGTTGGTTTGGTTCTCGGGGCAGTGCTTTATTTCGCACTCACCCCAAAGACTGAAAAGGCGGAGTTTGCGTTTATTGACGCCCCCGAAAGCCACGCTTATTCCACAAGCACACCGCTTGAAAACGAAGTCTATTTTGTTGACGATGCTGGCGTTATGTTCAGTGCGGGCGGTGGCGATGTCGACGACGGTTGGAAATACCAAGATTGGTTTAAGGACGATGTCATTATCTACGAAGTTATTTGCGTAAACTTCCTCAACAAAGAATCTTTCACTGAAGCCACATACGACTCTGTTAGGCAAAAACTTGAAGACATTGCAAACTTCTTTTGGGAAGAAAGTAAACACCAACTCCAAATGAAATTCAATCTTTTCATAAGTAACTGCGGACAATCAGAACGTGATGTAGTCAACCACAGATGCGACTATATGTATGAAGCAACGTTTTATGATAGGTGCAAAAAAATGGCCCACACAAAACTGAATGACAACGGCGACCCTGACGCAAGAATCTTGCTTTTTTCTGAATTAAACTCTCAAAAACAAAAGACAACCAGTTGGCCACATATCTATTATCCACAATCTGCAAAACCTATCGCGGTTTTGAGCTTAAATAACAACACAGCGACATTCCGTCATGAACTTTACCACACTCTTGGACTGCCAGACCTTTATAGTAACACAGGCATTTTTGGTCTCAATAACTTTGTCGGATTGACCGACGTTATGTCCAATAGCAACCTTACGCAAACATCTGCATACTTCAAGTCCAAACTTGGCTGGTTTGAGACAAGCAGTTTTGACGACGGAGTTACAACCGACATTGAAACCATAAGCCAAACAGGGACCTACACCCTTGACCTCCCAAGCACAATCGGGGGCATAAGTGCCTACAAATTCGGCGAGTATGGTTCTCAATACTTCCTTGCAGAACAGCGTACATTCCCTGACGGTGCAAGGTTTTTGATTGTGCAGAGAATCAACGAGCAACTGCATTCAAACATAAACGCAAAAAGCTCAAATGAGGCTCTTATCCTCAGTTTTGGGGCAAGTCCTTATCACTACGATGGGAATTCTTGCCTGCTTTCAAGCGGAGATGTTGTAGGCAACGCAAACAATCCGCTTTATTACGTCCTAGAAAAGCGTGCAAACTTCTGCATAACAAACATCCGAAAAGCGGGGGATACGAAAATCTCCTTCGATTTCTACAACTATGAAAATTCGACAGAATTCGACAATAATCAAGAAAATCTTGACAACTCGGATAAAAATTCAGCCGACGCCGTGGGGGAAGCAAGTGCGGGGATGAGTTCTGAGATTTACGTCAACGTCCTTATGCAAAACGGAACTTTTGCCCCGGCGTCCAAAATCTCGCTTTATGACTCCACAACAAAAAAATACACCGAAGTCAAGACGGTGAGTTTGGTTTACATAAACGGGGTGGCGTATTACCGAATAACGGGCGTTTTGCCAAAGCATACCAAATGCCAAGTGGGTGTTTCGCAGTATAGGGTTTACGAAATTGCCGAAACCACGCTTGAAGAAGGCAAAAGGGTTTATACAATCACGACAAACCGAAACATTTTGCACGATATTGGCGACTTTATTAATGATATCGGCGAGACATTTGTTGAGTTGTATCATACATTATTTAGGAGATTAAGTTCATAAAAATTCCTCTATGCGTCAGCATAGAGGGGGGGGTATTCCGCCTCCCTAACGGACCGGCGGAATGTATCCCTCATATTTAAGTTCTTTTTGATT
>JAFYKO010000150.1 GCA_017537515.1 Clostridia bacterium
AAGCCTCAATTTCAATAAGATTTTGGATGAAAGACAAAGCAAACGGGTTCCCCGTCAAGATTCCTTACGGGGGTTCCGTTTGCAAAGTATTTCGCCAAAAGATATTGAAAGTGAGGGAAACATTCCGCCGGTTCGGTAGAGAGGCGGAATTAAACATAAAAAAAATTAAAATCAAATTAAGGAGGAGAAGTGTGTTTATAGCGAACAAGATACGAACTGGGGCGACGACGGAAGAGACGATAACATTCGACAGATTCCAGACGAACGCCAACAGCGACGAAAGCGACAACGTGGTCGACGAACGCCAAACGAAATCGAGCTATAACTTCAAAGGCACAAGCGGAAACCTAGAACCAGGCTACGGCTTTTCAGTGCTGAAGCTACCGGAAACGGAAACAACAGCAACAACCCGAGAAATCGAGATTTACGAACAAAGCCCAATCCTAGACTTGTGGCACTTCAGATACTACGACGAGTCCACAAACAAACCACAAGAACGCCTGTTCTGGTTTAACGCCGACGGCTATTTGGCGTATTGCAAAGTGTTCTCTTACGACCCGTCAAGCTACGAAATCAACGACTTAGAGCCAATACCAAACCCACCAACCGGCCTAAACTTAACCATAAACGACGTCGATTATATGATATTCTCACACGATAACGGCGTCGTCAAAATAACCCAAAACACAAAAACCATAAAAAACGACTTGCCACTGAAAAAATTCGTCTCAATGGCAAACGCTTACGGCGGAGTTTACGCAATCAACGAAGGCAAACGCAACAAAATCACTTACAGCAACGACCAGCCCGACCCAACCGAATGGACACTGCTCGAAAACACCCTCGACCTAACCGACGAACGTGGACGCTGTAATAAATTGATGTTTTTCGACGACTATTTGTTCGCTTTCAGAGATTACGGCATAACAAAAATCTCAAAATACTCCGCATCAGACGACTTCTCAACAAGCAATTTGTTCCAAACCTCCGCCAAAATCTACCCAAACACAGTCGCAAAATGTGGCGACTTCGTGGTGTTTATGGCAAAAGACGGAATCTACAACTTCAACGGCCAAACAACCAAAAAATTTGACTTCGATATCAACAAATTGCTCAACGTCAACGACAACGCAAACGCAACAGCCTGCTACCAAAACGGAAAATACTTCCTGGCCTGCAAACTCAACTTCGACGACAATAAAAAAATCGGTGCCGAAGCCTACGCAGATGGATTTGTTAACAACGCATTAATAACCATCGACCTAAACACAAACCAACTCACCATCACAAGAGGCGTAGACATCCGCTCAATGCTAAGCCTAAACTCAGGCAACTTGTCAACCGTCGTTGCGTGCTTCAACGGAGAACATAGCCACAAACTCGGAATGCTTGACAACTCGGGCAAGCTCTTCGACACAGCACTCGAAAGCTCGTGGAAGTCCGTCAAAATCGACTTAGACAGACCCGAAATAAATAAGGTCCTAAAAGAAATCTACATCAAAACCAGCCAAGCAACAACTCTCAAAATTACAACCGATTCGACAGAATCAGAGATTCAAATCAATGCCAAGCAAACGTTGCAAAAAATAAAAACAAACATCAGTGGAAAAGAATTTCAGTTCGAATTAATTTCATCAAACAACCCAAAAATCGAAATATTCAAAGCGAAATTCCGCTCGAAAAAAAGCAATTAAAAACCCACAATGTTGGTGTGAAAGAAGATACCCCGAGGAAGTTTTAAGGGAACGCAGGGAGAGGAAAAAACCCTTTAAAATTAAAACCGG
>JAFYKO010000151.1 GCA_017537515.1 Clostridia bacterium
CGGACTCTCTGTCGAGGGAGAAAAGGTTTCAGATATTAACAAAATTTACGACATAAACGAAGTTGACGGAAAACTCCTTAAAAAAGGCAAGAAGTTTTTCGTTCGGGTTGTGCTTAAATAATGCAAGAGATTAAGGAAATTGACATTTTAGAAATAAAAAAATCCAAGTTTTGGTGCTATGCCTTTGATGTAAAGACAGCCGAAGACGTGGGTTTTTATTTCGATGCACTCAAAAAACTGCACCAAAAGGCAACGCATATAGTTTATGCCTATATTCTCTCTTCACCACACCTTGAAAAAGCAGTTGACGACGGAGAACCTTCGGGCACTGCGGGGCGTCCAATCTTGAACGTTCTGCAAAAGCGTGGGGAAAAAGATAAAGTTATTTTTGTTGTGCGGTATTTTGGGGGAATAAAACTCGGAGCCGGCGGGCTTGTTCGGGCGTACATACAAAGTGCCTCTCGCAGTTTGTCGAGCGAAAAATAAGATAAAAACCGTTTTCATAAGGGGAAATTATGTTTATAACCAAATTTAAAAAAATCGCATGTTGCGAGCAATACAAAGTGTATGTTGAAGACGAATTTTGGGGCGTGGTTTTGGATGAAACCATTGTTCTCAAACACCTTGACACCAAAACAGATTATGACGAAAAAACGCTTCGGGAGATTATTTTTGAAGGCCAAGACCGAGTTTGTTTTAACACTGCACTTTACTATATTTCATCCTACCACAAAACAGAAAAAGAACTTCGGGACTACCTCAAAAAAAAGGGCTTCCCTCAGTTTGCTATTGACTATGCTATCGAAAAACTGCTTGAATATAAGTATATAAACGATGACGAGTATGTCAAGAGTTATATCGCCTATCGAGGCGGACAAAAAGGCAAAAAGGCACTTATGTTTGAACTTAGGCAAAAGGGCGTTGACGAGAAAATCATTCAGCAAAATCTTGAAGAAATGGATGACCAAACCGACATTATCGAGGCCCTTGCTCAAAAGTTTGTCAAAGCTAAGCTTAATGACCCAAAACTCAAAGAAAAACTCATTCGGCATTTGAGTTCAAAGGGGTTTTCTTTGGATGAAATTATGCCGACGGTTAGGAAGATAATGGAAGAATTGGAGGAGGACTAGGCAAATGAGGACAGGTATTGACATTGTTGAAGTTGAAAGATTTGAAAATAAGTCCACAAATTTTTTAAAGCGGGTGTTTACGCAAAATGAAATTGCCTACTGCACTTCTTTTTCGCTTCCCGCTGAACATTTTGCGGGTTTTTTTGCTGTTAAAGAAGCGGTTATGAAAGTCCTTGGCGAAGGGATTGACTCTATCCCAT
Source organism: Clostridia bacterium (assembly GCA_017537515.1). Classification (GTDB taxonomy): domain Bacteria; phylum Bacillota; class Clostridia; order Christensenellales; family UBA1242; genus UBA5489. Next base: position 1,331 of record JAFYKO010000151.1, read on the forward strand.
TCAAGGACATTGAAGTTTGTCATAACGCCAAAAACCGTCCGTATGCACTGCTTAGTGGCAAGGCAAAAGCCCTTTTTGAAAGCCTGGGCCTCACGCAAATGGATGTGTCAATATCGCACACTAAATATATCGCAACGGCCATTGCGGTAGTAAGTTAGGAGTTAGGAATGAGGAGTGAGGAGTTAAGTTTGCCGACAAAGTCGGATTGTAATTTAATGGTTAAGAGTATGGATAAAAACTTGAATAGAGAAGATATTTTAAATAGAATTGCGTTTTTGAAAAATAAAAAAGGTATGTCATCGTTTCAATTAAGTTTGTAACTTGGACACGCAAAAACATATTTTTATAGGCTTCAATCACAAAAAATGAGTATGAGCCTTGACACGTTTTTGGAGATGTTGGAAATTATTGGCGTAACAACCGAAAAGTTTTTCTATGCAGATATTGAGAATTATGAAAAAGATATGGAAATCTTGCAAGCCTTCAAATCTTTAAGCAAAAAAGACGTGGACTATGTTGAGGATTTAATTCTCCGCCTAGCCGGTAAGTGATTTTTGAGTCTATTTTGCGTTGCGAAAATGTTTTTATTATTGGAAAAAAATAAAAAAGAATAATTTTTTATTAGTTGGGAATAAAAAACATAAAGGAGGGCAAATTCGGATGAAAACTATAAATCTCATTGCGTTTATTATTCTCGTGATTGGCGGTCTCAACTGGCTTACTCTCGGTCTCTTCAACGCAGACCTCGTCGCAATGATTGCAGGCTCACAAATCGCAGCACTCGCAAAAATTGTCTACATCTTAGTTGGCATCAGTGCTTTGTGGCTTATCTTCAGTGCCATCTACAGCAGAGCAATCTACTTCACTCAAGATAGAGAATAATTCACTCCAAAAAAGCAATCATTTTGCTTTTTTTTATTACCCAAAAAATTTTTTAAAGAAAATTCGAACATTTGTTTGACAAACGTAAAATCTTGTGTTATAATACCCCAAGTTTAGAGAAAAAGGCAAATTATTTGGCAACAAACCAAGCCAAAATATTCTAAGCAAACAAGAAAAAGGAGAATATTATGAAAAAAGCACATATAAAAGCAAAGCCATTTTTGATTGTCGGCGTTTTGGTTTATCTCGCACATCACGATTGGGTTACAACCAAGCAAGTTGCAAATCATTTTGAGGTAAGCCAAAGAACAATTTTGAGGTATATCGATTCGTTGTCGTTTGTCGGTGTGCAAGTTGAGTCAAAAGTCGGGCTTGGTGGCGGAATTAGACTGGTCAAGGATTTCAGCCTCGAAAAGCTGTTTTTTTCCGACGAGGAAATTGCGACAATCAAAACCGCACTTCAAACTGCAAAAGACCTAGACCCTGCTATTGTTGGGAATATTATGAAAGAGTTTTCTTAATTTCGGATTCGGCGGACCGCTTTAAGCAGTTTTTCAACGTCGCTAAATTTGGTAAACGCCCCAAGCGACACCCGGATGGCTCCTTGTTCAAGAGTCCCGAGGGCCTTGTGCTTAAGGGGTGCACAGTGAAGACCGCTACGGACAAGAATCCCAAACTTTTTGTCGAGAATCTCTGCAACTTCACTCGACGGAGTTTTGCCGATATTAAAAGCCAACACGCCGTTTGCGTTGTCTGGGTGGGTGTAGACTTTAACGCCCTTAATTTGCCTTAGTTCATAGTTGAGGTAAGTCGAAAGGTCGTCGATTTTTCTTTCGGTTTCGGAGAAGTTTTCTTTTGTGAAGTCGATGCCCGCACCAAGGCCGATAATTGCCGGCACTGGGAGTGTTCCGCTTTCAAAACCTTCTGGAAAATGCAAAGGCTGAGAGAGGTTTGCACTGTCTGTACCCGTTCCGCCAAACTTTAAGGGAATGAGTTTGGCTTTGGAGCTTACAACCAACGCCCCGACGCCCATAATTCCCATAAGGCCCTTATGCCCTGCAACTGCAAGCATATCAATATGTTGTTTCAGCATATTGATTTTTTTATGGCCGGCACTTTGAGCCGAGTCGACGAGGAAAAGCAAGCAATTTTCGAAACAAAACTTTCCTATTTCGGATAAATTTGCTTCCATTCCGTCGACGTTTGAAACGTGATTTGCACACACCATATAGGTGTTTGGGCGTACAAGTGGTTTGATGTCGTCAAGCCTAAGCCTTGCACCCTTAGGCTCCGCAATCGACAATTCAATAATTTTTTCCTCGGCGAGATAATGCAAAGGTCTCAAAACGCTGTTGTGGTCGTTGACAGAGCAAATGACGTGTCCGCCTTTTTTTATGCTACCCAAAATTGCGAGGTTTAAAGCCTCTGTACAACCGCCAGTAAAAACGACGTTTTCTGCACTTTCCGCACCGACGAAGTTTGCTAGTTTTTCTCGGACTTCAAACACTTTCATAGCGGTTTTTAGGCTGAAAGAATGCCCGCTTCTGCCTGGGTTTGCACCGAATTTTACAATTCCTTCGCAAACCGCTTTTTGGACGCTTTGAGGTTTTGGGAAAGTTGTTGCACTGTTATCTAAATAAATCATATTTTTGCCTTCTTAACGTTTGAATTTTGTAACACCTAAAAGTTAATTATAATACTATGATATGAGAAAACACCTTGCTTTTGTGCAAGGCATACTGGAGATGAAATATGTATTTAGTTGCAGTTTTTCGTGCGAGGACGCAGACGTTAAGTTTTGCGAATTTGCTTGAATCTTATGGCGTGCCGGTTGTGGTTATAAACACGCCGAGGCACCTTAATATTTCTTGCGGGATATCTGTCAAGTTTCCGGCAAGTTTTCGGCATATCGCCGAAGGCATAATCTCCCGCCGAACCTTTGACACTTTTGCTGGGATATATCAAAGTTAGGAGTTAGCAGTTAGTAGTGAGGAGTTATTGATATTCCTCCTCTCTACCGAACCGGCGGAATGTTTCCCTCACTTTTAATATCTTTTGGGCATATGCTTAGCAAGAAGAACGTCCGCAAGAAACCTTAGCGGACAACCTTCTTGTGTCGCCTCTGCCTCAAAATCTTATTAAAATTGAGGCTGTCCAGACGCCGAAACAAGCGAAGTGCAAAACAAACTGTATCTTGTGAAATAGGTTGGAATTTGTAAAAAAAAGCATTAAAATAAAACCTTAACTCCTCACTCCTACCTGCTAACTCACCCGAGGGCCCGCCTGCCATTGGCGGGCTTTCAGCCCGCAGGTGCATTACTTCTTTCAAGCGTCAGCTCAATGACTGGCGGTTCTAACCGCCCCGCCCTCGTGTTGCCCGCCCCTACTGAAACATTTTGCTAAGTTTGACAAAATGTTTCAGTAGTAATGAAAGATTTTGCTATCTTTGATAAAATGTTTCAGTAGTAGTGAAAGATTTTACTAAATTTGATAAAATGTTTCAGTAGTAGTGAAAGATTTGCTTGACTTTTGCAAAATGTTTCAGTATAATATCCTAAAGTGAGGTTATTATTATGATAAATAGAGAACATTATATCGCCCAAATAAGAGATTTTTACGACTGCGATTTGATTAAGATTATTACTGGCATAAGAAGAAGCGGGAAATCTGTTATTTTGGGGCAAATTAAGGATGAAATTTCCCGAAAAACCGACAATATTATTGAACTAAACTTTGAGGATGCAAGAGTTAGTGCAAATATTAAAACCGCTGAGGATTTAATCAAGTATGTTGATGAACACAAAAAACAGGGGCTGTGTTATTTGTTTTTTGACGAAATTCAAACTTTAGATGGTTGGCAAAACGCTTGCAGAACTTTGAGGCTTGACAACAATTCGTTGTTTATTACTGGCTCAAACTCAAAACTTTTGTCAAAAGAGTTTACGAAAGAATTGAGTGGCAGGTATGTTGCTTTTCAAATTCGACCTTTTGTGTTTAAGGAGATTTTGGAATACACAAAAGAACTCGGAAAAGATTGCAGTATTACTGATTATCTTATTTGGGGCGGATTCCCTAAAAGATTTGAATTCAGCACCTTAGACGCTCAACTAAAATACTTAAATGATTTGGACACAACTATTGTTATAAATGATTTGATTAATAGATACAAAATAAGAAAAGAGTCTTTGTTTAAAAGCATTGTAGACTATATTTTGCGGTCAAACGCAAGGATTTATTCTGCAAAATCTATTAAGGATTATATCAGCCACGAAAATGCAAACTGCTCTCTCAACACTATTATTAAATATCTTGGATATCTTGAAGAGGCGTATATTATTGAATCAATCAAACAATATTCAACAAAGACAAAAAAAGAGTTGGCGTATTATAAAAAAATATACAACTCAGACGTAGCATTCAATTCTATTCGATGTCTTGACAACAAATTTGATATTACTCACAATTTGGAAAATATTGTTTACAACGAATTGAAATATATGGGCTATGAGTTGTTTGTTTTTGATAATAAAGGTAAAGAAATTGACTTCTTTGCACAAAAAGGCAATAAGAGTTATTATATTCAAGTGGCGTATAGTGTTGTTGAGCCAAAGGCGTATAAAAGAGAGTTTGACGCCTTTAAAAACATTGACAATCTTTGTCAGAAAATTATTATCACAAATGATGATATAGACTATTCAACAAGCACTGTTAAACACATAAAACTTAAAGACTTTTTGGTTATGAAAGAACTGGGTTAAATCTAAATCAACTTCAAAATTATTTGGTTTTGGACGCCGAAGAAGGCCGGGGCTATTTTGAGATGCGTTGGCGTCAAGGCTATGGCGTTTTGGGCTTGAAGAAATTTGATTTCTTCGGCCTTTTCTTTTTTGATATCACAGCCCAGTTTTTGTAAGTGGTTGAGGTTTATGCCTTCTTCCGTTCTTAGGGCAAGCATTATATACTCCTCAATTTTTTGAGATTTTGTCAAGTGTTCTACGGCTTCGGCAAATTGATAAATCCGCTCCCCTGCAAACCTAAATTTTAGGGTTTGGAATATTTTGTTTTTATTTGTATTATTTTTAAAAAAATTATTAAATTTAGTGATTTTTTTGTATTTTTTATTAAAAAAACGTATTTTTTCGGTATTTTTTAATATTTTTTTATTTATTTTTTTAATTTTTTCATTATTTTTATTTAATTCACCCCCGCCGAATTTGAGCATATATTCTTCCAAATTTTCGGTGTTGTAAAACCGTTTTCCGTCCACGTAGCTGTGTGCGTTTAGGCCGGCTCCGTAATACTCTTCGCATTGCCAGTAGCCTTTGTTGTGCTTGCATTCAAACCCGCTTTTTGCGAAGTTGGATATCTCGTATCTATTAAAGCCGAGGTCCTCAAATATGGTCTTTGCTTTTTCGTATTCGTCAACGCTTTCGTCGTCGGTTAGGGTTTGAATTTTGCCTAAAGAAACTTCGTGTTTGAGTGGGGTGTTGTCTTCTAGGATTAGCATATAAGCGGAGATGTGGGTTAGGCCTGATTCCTTTAATTTCTGCACGTTGGTTTTGAGGTTTTTAAATTTTTTCACGCCGAGAATCAAGTCCACATTGATGTTGTTAAATCCCGAGTCGTGGGCGGATTTGACTGCGTCAAAAATCTGCTCGGGGGTGTGGGTTCTGCCGAGGGTTTGTAATGTGTTTGGGTCGAAGCTTTGGGCCCCGAAGCTGATACGATTCAAGCCTGAGTTTTTGTAAATTTCAAGCTTTTCTGGGGTGATGCTGTTGGGGTTGGCTTCGATTGTGCATTCGGTGGTTTTGTTTACTTGGAAGTGGGTTTTGATTGTTTGCATAATTTCCGCAATCAGTTTTGGGTTGACTGATGACGGGGTGCCACCGCCTATGTAGACGCTTTCGACGGGCTGGGCTATGAATCTGCTGGCGATTCGGAGTTCGTTGTTTAATGCAAAAAAATACGCAATTTGTGTGGCCTCGGGGTGTACGCCCGAGGCAAAATTGCAGTATTTGCATTTCCTCTCGCAAAATGGTATATGAACGTATATTCGCATTTTTTAATTTTTTATATATCAAAAGATGAAAATTCTTTTGCCTTGCAAAATTCATTTTCAAAAATTTATTCCGCCTCTTTCGAGGCGAGTCGCTGAGGTCAGCGACACCACCCCCGGGGATGCCCCCGTTGGCATTGAGCTGTCGCTTCTTAATTGCTGTATTACAAAATCCAACCTCGGGGCGGGTGGGTGCCTGAGGCACCTTGCAGTGAGCTATCGCACCTCAATTTCTGCATTACAAAATCCAACCTTAACTGCTAATTGCTAATTTCTAATTGCTAATTTTATTTCCGCCGAGCGTCAGTGAGGCGGAATATTAATCGTCATTATCAAGGCGGAGGATGCTCATAAATGCCTCGCTTGGGACCTCGACGCTTCCGATTTGTCGCATACGTTTCTTGCCCGCCTTTTGCTTGTCAAGAAGCTTGCGTTTACGGGTTATATCCCCGCCGTAGCACTTCGCAAGCACGTCTTTTCGCATCGCACTGATTGTCTCTCTTGCAATAACTTTCGAGCCTATGCACGCTTGAATTGGCACCTCGAAAAGCTGTCTCGGAATAACTTTTTTCAGTTTCTCCGCAATCGCCCTGCCTCTCGAATACGCTTTGTCCTTATGCACTATCATCGAAAGTGCGTCGCATATCTCTCCGTTAAGCAAAATATCCAAACGAATAAGTGCAGATTTTTCAAAGCCGGCGAGTTCGTAGTCCAAACTTGCGTAACCTTTCGTCCGAGATTTAAGACTGTCGAAAAAGTCGTAAATTATCTCGTTGAGTGGTATGCGATAAAGCAACCGCACCCGGCGTTTGTCAATGTATTCCATATTCTCGTAGACGCCTCGCTTGTCTTGGCATAGTTCCATAATGCTTCCGACGTAATCCGGTGGTGTGAAGATGTTGAGTTTGACCATTGGTTCTTCGATATGGTCAATCTCCACTTGCGGAGGTAGGTTTGTCGGGTTGGAGATTTGCACGACTTCCCCGTTTGTCTTGTAAACGTCGTAGCTTACGCCCGGTGCGGTTGTGATTATGTCCAAATCAAACTCACGTTCTAGGCGTTCGGTTATTATTTCCATATGCAGAAGTCCGAGGAATCCAACTCTGAAGCCAAAGCCCAAGGCTTGCGACACTTCCGGAGCATAATCCAACGATGCGTCGTTGAGTTTAAGTTTTTCAAGTGCTTCTTTGAGGTCTTCATACTTTGACCCATCGACGCAGAATATACCGCAGAAGACTACTGGTTGGACTTGGCGGTAGCCTGCGAGGGCGGTTGATGCACCGTTTTCGGCTAGGGTTATTGTGTCGCCGACTTTGGTGTCTGCGACGTTTTTAATACTGCCTGCGAGGTAGCCAACTTCACCGGCGGAGAGTTTTGTTGTTGGTTTCATTGATGGGGTAAAGACTCCGACTTCGGTTACGTCATAAGTTTTGCCGGTTGCCATCATTTTGATTTTTGTGCCGGCTGAAACTTCGCCGTCGAACACTCGGATTAGGCTTATTGCACCTTTAAAATTGTCGTAAAAGCTGTCGAAAATGAGGGCTTTTAGTGGTTTTTGGTGGTCGCCGTTTGGGTGTGGGATTTGGTTTATGACTTGTTTGAG
>JAFYKO010000152.1 GCA_017537515.1 Clostridia bacterium
CTCTTCACTACTAACTGGGCTGTTAAGCCCCGGGTGGCGTGTAGGTTCTGCGCCCACGACGTTGTCAGGGAACCTACGCCCGCCCGGGCGGTTAGAACCGCCAAGCATTGGGCAACTTGCGTTGCCGGTTTGGGTAACCCAAAATAGAGCTTTCTACTCTATTATTTTCAGTCTAGCAAATAAAATTCACAAAGTCAACTAAATTTCGACACTTTTTTTAAAAATTTTTAAATTTTTTTATTTTCGTCAAAAAAAACGGGTTGATGTATTAAAATAAGCGGGCTAAAAGCCCGCCTAAACCTTAACTCCTCACTCCTAACCGTTAACTCCGATGCGAAATAATAACATACTCCGCCCCTGCGATTGCCTCGTTGACTAAGCCTTCAACGTCGATATATTTCTCTTGTTTTTCCGATTGCTTGATTGTTGGTTTGATTATTGGGCTGTCTGGCAAAAACACAGTACAACAATCCTCGTAAGGAAGAATTGAAGTCTCAAAAGCCCCTATTTCCTTAGAAATCTTGATTATTTCCGTCTTATCAAACGCAACAAGCGGTCTTAGAACCGGTATATTTTTTACAACATTGTTTGTGGTTGTTATACTCTCTACTGTTTGGCTTGCAACCTGCCCCAAACTCTCGCCCGTCAGAATAGCTTTGTATCCTTCACTTTCGCATAACCTTTCGCAAACCCTCATCATAATTCTACGTATTATGTTAATCATATAAGCGTCATCACAGTTTTTGTGAATCTCTTCTTGAATCTTTGTGAACGAAACCAAATGCAATTTGATAGGTCCATTATATTTGGTCAAAATCCTTGCGAGGCTGACAACCTTCTCTTTTGCGAGTTCGCTGGTGTATGGATAACTATGAAAATGTACAGCACTTATTTTCATCCCCCTTTTTGCCATCATATACCCCGCAACTGGACTGTCAATTCCGCCCGAAAGCATTAAAAGTCCTTTTCCTGCAGAACCAACCGGCATACCGCCCACACACTGAATTACAGAACTTGAAATATATGTTTTTCCGCTTTCTCTTATGTCTATACGAATCTCAATTTCTGGATTTTTAACATCCACTTTAAAGTTTGGATACTTCTCAAGAATAACCCCGCCCATATCTGCTGAAAAAATATCCGACCTAACCGGAAAATTTTTGTCAGCCCTTTTGGTCAAAACCTTGAAAGCCTTTTCCTTTCCGTCGTCTATGTCTGCAATTTGTTTTAGCACTGCATTTTCAATAACTTCCTTATCTGATTCCACTTCGTAAGCAACGCTTAATGAAACGAAACCGAAAACGTTTTTGCAGATGTCGGTTATTTTTTTTATATGCTCTTGCTCAAATTCGCTAACCAAATACCTTCCGGCGATTCTTGAAACCTTGCATTCGATTCCTTCCAATGCGTGCCTTAGGTTTTGAAGAAGCATATTCTCAAAAGTGCCTCTATTTTTTCCTTTTAGGTGGATTTCTCCGTATCTTAATATAACAACTTTTTTCATTTTGTTTTCTCCCATAATTCGTTTATGCAATTTGCCAGTATTTCCGCACCTTGGACTGCA
>JAFYKO010000153.1 GCA_017537515.1 Clostridia bacterium
AAAATAATAAAAAATAGCGAAAAAAATATAAAGAATAATAAAAAATACATAAATTATTATTTAAATATCCTAAAAGATGTTATTTCTGAATTTTCTTTAAAAGAAAAAAACGAAGAATTGATTTTGTATTTTTCGTCGCAAAAAATGGAAAAACAAGAAAAAGTTTATTTGCAAATTTTTGACAAGCTTGAAAAGGTTTTTGAAAGTTTCGAGAAAATTTTTGAAGATGAAGAAATATTGCCGGATGAATTTTTCGAGATTTTTACAAATCATCTTTCACAGCAACAAATCTCGACAGTACCTTTGACGACGGATGCTGTGTTTGTCGGAGATGCAACTTCAAGTTTTTTTGAAGAAGTGGATTATTTGTTTGTTGCCTTTGCAAATCAACACTTGCTTCCAAGATATTTAAGCGATACAGCAATTGTAAACGATGATGTCATTGAAAAGCTTGAAGGGAAAGTTAGGATTTCTCCAACAGTTAGAATGATAAACCGAAGAAACAAATTCAAGGTTTTTGACCTGCTTTTGAAAGCAAAAAAGAATCTTACTGTTTCTTATCACACCGGAGGGAAAGACGGTGAAAAACTCTTCGCTAGTTCTTTTGTTAAAGATTTAGAAAAAATCTTCTGCACAGAAAAAGAAAATGTTAAGGCGTATGAAAATGCTGTGTTTACCCCATCAGCGGAAGAATTGGATTTTGACGAGTTTTTGAGTGTGTTGGGCAGTGAGAACTTGGCGGAAGACAAGCTTTTGAAATTTAAGAATTTTAGCACAACCGCCCCAAGCGATGAGATAAGAGCGTTGCAAAACTATTTCAACGGAAAAGCAAGCGTCAAGGCGTTAAGTGATGAAGAAGTGGAAGGCATTGAAGAGTTGTGTTTCCCAAACAATAAAACTAAAGTGTCGCAAATAGAAAAATTTTATTCTTGTCCTTTCAAGCATTTTTCAAGTTATGGACTTAAACTTTTTGAAAAGGAAAAAGCCGAAGTCAATCAAAATGATGTGGGTAATTTCCTTCATAAAGTTGCCGAAGAATTCTTAAATCCCAAGTATGGTTATTTGCAAAAAATTTCTGAAAATGAAAATAATTTAGATAAAATAGTTCAAAAAATAATAAAAAACACAGAAAAAAATGCATTTTTTGAGAAATTTTTATTAAAAATTAACAAATTATCTTATGAGATAGTAAAAAAAGAAAGTCTTGCCCTCTGCAATTATTTGTACAAGATAAGCAAAAAAACACATTTCAAAACACAGTTTGTGGAGGTTTATTTTGGTAGTGAAAAATTCCCAGCACTCAAAACAAATGTAGGAGGCAAGGAGTTCACTCTTGTTGGAGTTGTGGATAGGGTGGATGTCTTTCAAGATATGTTTGTTGTTGTTGACTACAAGACGGGCAAGTCAGGGAATGCAGGCGTAAGCGAATTATATTATGGAGATAAAATTCAAATCTTTGTTTATGCAAAAGCCTTAAAAAATTTCTTGGGGCAAAAACCAATGGGTGTTTTCTATTTCCCAATTTCAAATGAGTATAAGGACCAAAACAAAAATCCTTACAAAATGCTTGGGCGGTTTGTTAGGGATGAAGATTTTGTTAAGATTTTCGACCACACTCTTGACATAAATCACAAACAAAGTTGTTTTGCCCCTTGCACTTTAAAAGCAGACTTAACACTCGCCAAAGCGGGCTCAATAAACAAAGAAGAACTTGATGTTGTTCTTGACTATGCACAAAAAATGGTTGAGGTTGCCATAGAAGAAATTTTGGCGGGGGATATAAGCACTAGCCCTCGTGAAAACGCTTGCAACTCGTGTCCTTATTTTGCTATTTGTCAAAAGCCACAAAACGTTACGGAGCGAAAAAGCGTTTATTCTTTGCCGAGGGATTACGACAACTTCCCGACATTTGATTTTAAAGGAGGAGAAAATGAATAGAGAAGACTTTATGCCAGAACAAAGAGAGGTTTTGGACAGCCAAGGGAAAAATCTTATTGTTTCTGCCTCTGCGGGAAGTGGTAAAACAACGGTTATGATTCAAAAGATAATCGAGGATATCGATTTAAGAAGTGTCGACCTTAAAAAGATTCTTGTTGTAACATACACCAGTGCTTCCGCAGATGAAATGAAACAAAAACTTGCAAATGCACTTTATGACAGAGCGGGCGAAAACCCAAACTGCATTCGTCAAATTGATGACCTTGCGACCGCAGATATTTCAACTATACATAGTTTTTTTCAAAAAATAATCAAAAGATATTTCAATGCTATTGACATAAATCCGGACTTTTCTATTGCGGATGAATCTCTTATTAAAAAATTTGAAGAAAAAGCTCTCGAATTGGTTATTGAAGAATTTGGTGAACATTATCCGGAAAAACTTGAGAAAGTTATGGATATTTTTGGGAAATCGAGAAATGACAAGACTCTTAAAAAACTTATTCTCAAACTAAACACCTTTCTCAAATCGCTGGAATCTCCAAAGGAGTGGCAAGAAAATATTGCAACAAGCCTTTACAATCTTGATACGGAAAACAACCCTGCATTTAAGATTGTAAACAACAAACTTTTTGAAACTTCTCGATTTTTTGTTGAAAAATTTAGGTCTCTGCAAAGAAGATGCCAAAATTTGGGACTTGACTATTTCGTTGATGTTTGCAATGGCTATTTGTCGATGTTTGAAGGAACTAAAAGAGCGTCTAGGTATTTTTTTGAGAATATAATAAACTTCAACAATCTACCTGATAGTAAACTAAAAAAAGAAAAACAATTTCCAGACGAAACCAAAGAGCTTGAAGACCTTGTCAAAGCCAGCAAAAAGTATTGCGAAAAAATTAAAAAGTGGAATTTCACCTTCTTAGTAGTTGAAAAGTCTATGAAGGTTATGCCGGAGATTATTCATACGCTTTTGGATTTGACAAGCCTATACCGACAAAAATTTTCTGATGTTAAGACAAAGGCCAACACAATGGATTATGATGACCTTGAAAAATATATGCTTGAAATTTTACAACACGAGAACATTAGAAACGAAATTATTGAGTCTTATTCTTCAATTTATGTTGACGAATATCAAGACGCAAATAGAGTGCAAGAAAAGATTTTTAGGCTTATTTGCAAGCCGAACAACCGCTTTATGGTGGGTGATGTAAAGCAAAGTATTTATCGATTTCGCCAGGCAGAACCAGATATTTTCCTAGAAAATCAAGCATTTTTTGCAAAAGACCCGCAAAGCGATGTTAAGTTTTTGAATTGTAATTTCAGAAGCGAAAAATCTATTTTGGATTTTGTTAATATAATCTTCGGCGAGATTATGACAAAGAAGACAGCCAAGATTGACTACAAAAACACATCAAATCTTGACGGGCAAGCAAAATATCAGAAGGTTGAAGAACTTTCCCCAGTTGAAATTGTTGTATTAAGAAAGACCAAAGAGGAGAAAAAACCCGAGCCAACAGAAATATACAGAATTTCAAAGCATAAAAACTCGCAAAAAAACTACACAACTGCAGAACTTGAAGCGTTTGTTGTTGCGAGTAAAATTCGGGATATTCTAGGAAAAAAAATATACATACCAAGCCAAGATGTTGAAAAAAATATTGAATTTTCGGATATCACTATCTTATTGAAGGGCCGAGGAAGTTACCTCGCAGAATTCTGCTCTGTTTTATCAAAATTCCAAATCCCAATTTATGCCAACACAAACAAACCGTTGTATGATGATAGCGATATTCAAATTTTGCTGAACCTTCTCACCTTGTGTGTAAACGAAAACAATGACATTGAACTTGTTGCTGTATTGCACAGTGTGTTTGGCAACCTTTCTTTCAATGAACTTGCTAAAATTCGCTTGGCCTGTGAAGATAAAAAAGCAACTTTTTATCAATGTGCAAAGGCTTACAACAAAGACGATGAAATCGCAGTAAAACTCAAAGCATTTTTTAATATGCTTTCACAGTTAAGACTTAAAATTAAATTCACAGGAATATTCTATGCACTTAATAAGGTTATAAACAAATACAATTTCAACAGCTATTTATTGGCAAAATCTGACGGTTTGGAAAAAGTTGAAAAGGTTAAAAAGTTCTTAAACGACTTCTTAACCAACAACTTCGATAATAATCTAATAGATTTTCTTGACTATGCAAAGCGAAATAAAGATGATATAAAATCCCCAAACTTTGCAAATGGAGAGAATTGTGTTAATGTAACAACGATTCACTCAAGCAAAGGACTTGAATTTCCAATAGTCTTTTTGGTTAATGCTGGGCAAGACCTCAATAAAGAACCTGATGAAAAAAGCGTACAATTCAATGCGAAACTAGGAATTGGTCTCAACTTTTTTGATTTTGACAAGAGAGAAAAGTCAAACTCGGTTGTTTTGGAGGCAATCCTAAATCAAAACCAAGATGAAAATTTTGCGGAGAAACTTCGGCTTTTGTATGTTGCTTTGACAAGACCCAAAAACCACTTAATTGTTGTCGGAACAGCAAAAAAAGATTTTGAAAAAATCTCATCCGACTTTGATGTTATGAGGCAAAATTCTTATCTTAATCTCATAATTAACTCACTATCAAAAGAAGAAATTGCAAAAATAAACAATGGAGAAAGCGTCAAAAATGAGAAATATTCCGTTGAAGTTATTGACGACAAAGCCGAAGTGGATTTTATGGAGGTTTTGGAAAAAAGAGTTATTCCTCCTCTTGATGATGCTGAAAAAATGGACAAAATTTCAGAATACTTTCATTTTAAGTATCCTCATCCTACAGATATTACATCCAAAAATTCTGTTTCTTCTATTTTGAAAGCCGAATCGCCTTATGTGAGTAGCAATGCTTCTCCTCAAAGTTTGCTGTCAAATGAGCATAACCCAATAAGTTTCAGCGACCTCGGTACGGCTTATCACTCTGTTTTGGAGGAAGTTGATTTTGAAAGTGCTACATTAGAAGATGTAGAAGAAATTGTTAGAACACGCTATGGGCAATACAAAGAACAAATCGACGTTTTTAAAATAATGAAATGCATCGAACTTCTCAGACAATTCGACTTATCAAATATATTGAAAGAACAGAAATTTGTAATGAATATACCACACTCTGAGGTGGTTGAGGAAGGTAGCAATGACGAAATCTTGGTGCAAGGTATTGTTGACTTATTGATTTTAGGAGAGAAAAACATACTTATTGACTATAAATTAAGCACTCAAAATGATGACGATAAGTTAATCAAAAAATACGAACTACAATTGCAATTATACAAAAAAGCCACAGAAAATGCACTAAATGTATCTGTTGATGAAACATACATTCTGCACATAAACAAAGGAAAGTTGATAAAAGTCTTTTAAGTTGTGGGGATGTGGCATAAACCCTATTAATATTGAGTTTAAAACCAGCGACGGAGGCTAAAAAAGGGCGGATGCGAGGGCGAAGGCCCTCGCATTTTGTCTTTCAAGGCCCGTCGCCTTTCTCATTTTTATGAAAAACTGATAAAAAATTGACAAAAATTACAAAAAATCAACAAAAAAACTTTTGCAAAAACCCTCAAAATGACTATTTTTGGGTTAAAAAACCCCAAAATTTACCCTTTTTTTAAAAAAAATTAAAAAAATTTTAAAAATTTTAAAAAAAGTCCTAAAAAATGTTAGTTATTTTCCTTTTAATGTGTTATAATATAAACATTAAAGAAAAATTAGGAGTAGAAAATTATGATTCTAAACGGTCTTTTGACATTTTTAGGCGAACTTTTCACAAGCATAGGCTGGGACTATATCTTCTTTATTGGCCTAGGCTTTGAAGTTTTGCTTGCAATCTTTTTTATCATCAAATCGCATTTTTCTTATGAAATGCGTATGACACGCAGATTGTTGAAAATAAACAACTGGCTTAACCGCAATCGTTTTATCAACGCAAACAATTTGGTGGAATTCAACAATCTTATGAAGAAAACCCCAAAACTTATGCGTTATCATTGGCATCAATATATGCTCAATCGGGATAAAGACCCAAGCCATTATATGAGTGCCTACAACCTTGTGGAAAAACCTTTAAAAACAAGTTCATACCTCAGCAATATCAAAACATATATCGGTGCAACTATTGCATTTGCGGGATTGTTCTTGTTCTTTGGGCTTGCAGGGCTTTCTGGTGCTGACCTCACATTTGGAAATTTGGCAAAAGCATTCTTTGCTCCATTTGTTATGTCATTTATTGCCATAATTTTTGTGATGATTATGCGTATGCGACAAAACCAAAACTTGAGTGCATTCTTCCAATACCACCATTATTTTAATAGATTTTTGGATAGAGCAGTTACAACCATGCCAGAGTACGTTGACTTTGAAGTGTTATTCACACGCCAAGAAATCCAAAAAGGTATTCCTGTGCTTAATGAATATCTCGAAAAACGTGCTCGTCAAGAACAAGAAGAACTTGAAAAAGCACGTCTTAATGCTATGGAACACGAGAGTTTCGACTTCAAGGAAACCGGTATTGATGGTGCCCTTGTGCTTGAAAGAGCGATGAAAGAAACTGAAACTTATTTAAATATCCGTTCACGTTTGTTGAATGAAATACAACAACTTGAAGAGGAAATTGAAAGCCTTAAAAGAAATTACGAAAACACTCAAAAAGACTATCAACGCAAAATGCAAGTCAGCAAAGAAAACGTTGACCGTCTCAGAAAACAACAAGAAGAAACAACAAACCGTATTGAAAACAACTACATAAAGAAACAACAAGCGGATGAAATCAAAAAGCAAGAACAACTTGAAAAAGACAATGACAATGCAACACTTCGTTTCAATCAAGAAATTGAAAGCTTGACAACCGAAATCGAAAATCGCAGAACCGAGCTTGAAGAAAAACGTAAATATGTTGAAGAAGCAATGCAAGCTGAATACCAAACATTCTCAACAAAAATGTACAAAAGCGTTTATGCTATTGCCGAAGAACGCAACCAAGCTGACAAAGACGAGCTTATTTCTATGAAAGACGAAGTTATGGAAGAGCTTGAAAAGGCAAACCAAAAACTCACCGAGAAAGACCACGAAATCGCACAACTTCACAAAATTCTTGAAAAGAACCATATTATTGTTGCCGAAAACGGTGGCTTCTATAGTGAAAAACTAAGCAAAGAAAGCAAGCGTGTTCGCAGAGGAAAGAAAAACAAAAAACTTGACGACGGCGACGAGGATTTGATTTACACACCTCCAGAAGCATTAGAAGACGAAAAACCAGAAGTTAAGGTTGAACCTGAAGTCAAAACCGAAGAATTTCCCGCAGAACAAACAATAGCGGTTGCTCCCGAAACTCCAGTTGAGCAAGTTCAAGAAGTCAAAGAAGAGCAAAATATAATAGAAGAACAAAACAATCTTGAAATTGACGAAAGTGCCTTCAACACTTTTGAAGAACCTGCACAAGAAGAAATCCAACAACCAGTCGAATACGAACCAGAAGAAGTTTACGAAGAAGAAGTTCAATATGGTGATGACGGCGGTTGGTATGATAAAGATGGATATTATCGCTACGAAAACGGAGCGTATTTTGACCCAGAAGGCAGATACTTTGACGAATTCGGTGGTTGGTATGAAGCGGACGGAATCACATATCACGAGCCTCAGTCTGAAACTTATGAAGACATCGAACCTATTGAAGAAGAATATCGTGAATATGGTGAAGATGGTGGCTGGTTTGATAAAGATGGATACTACCGCTATGAAAACGGGGCCTACTTCGACCCAGAAGGCAGATACTTCGACGAATTTGGTGGCTGGTATGAGGAAGATGGTATAACTTATCACGAACCAGAAGAATACCAAGATGACAGTTTCTATTACGATGGCGTGGAAGAATATCTCGACCCTACAACTGATGAAGAATATCGTGAGTATGGTGGCGACGGCGGTTGGTTTGATAAAGACGGATATTACCGCTACGAAAATGGTGCGTACTTTGACCCAGAAGGCAGATATTTTGATGAATATGGTGGCTGGTTTGAAGAAGATGGGACGACCTATCACCCTCCAGTAGATAGGACAATGGCGAGAATTGCAAAAAGAAGACAAGAACCAGTTGGAGATGCGTATCTTGATATCCAAGAAGAAAAATACATTGACAGAGTCGCAGACCAAGAGTTTGAAGACGAGTTTGGCACTGTTGAAACAACTGAAGAAACTTTAAACCCTGTTCAAGATGAAGATGTTTTTGTCTTTGACGAAGATTTTGAAACCGAAAGCGAAACTGACATAAATGATACAACAGAAAACGACGAAGGTGCATTGCTTGAACCAAGCTTTGAAGAAGAAGTAGAGGCTGTAGAGCAAGAGCCTGAAGTTATTGAAGAACCAGAAGTTGACCCAGTTGTTAGAAAACCTCTTTCAGAAAAAGCAGTAAGAGAAATTGAAAACCTCAAAGCACAATTTGCATTAAGCGAGGGCCTTCTTGCAGACGAGGAAGAAACTTTTGATGTTCCTATTGAAAAAGAAGCCCAACCGCAAGAACATCCAGAAGAGGTGGTTTTAAATGAAGCCGAAGCAAATGAGGAAAAGGCTGAAGTAGCACCTGAAAATGTTGAACAACCAATTACGGAAGAAGTTGCAAAACAAGAGCCTAAAAAGAAAGCGGGTAGACCTAAAAAAGTTAAGGTTGAAGGCCTTGAAGAGGCACTCAATGACTTGATTGGTAAGTCTGAAAATGATTCTGAAACTCAAGAAATTGTTAAAAAAGCCGAACCAAAGAAAAAAGTCGGCCGTCCAAAGAAAGTTAAGATTGATTTAAGCACACTATTTGATACTCCAGCCGAATCAAAACAAGACAAAAAAGAAGAAGCTCCAAAACGTGGTCGCCCTAAAAAAGTTAAGGTTGAAGGCCTTGAAGAAGCGTTGAAAGAAGATGCGAAAAAACCAAAAACAGCAAAAAAACGTGGCAGACCAAAGAAAGAAAAAACTGAAACAAAGCCAACACAACCTAAAAAATCAAGGGGAAGACCTAAAAAACAAACAACAAAAGAGACTACAAGTCCTAAACGTGGAAGAGGACGTCCTAAAAAAACAGTTGACTCAGACCTTAAAGCATTAAACAAAAAAATTGAAAACGAAAACAAAAAACTTGCAAAACATCAACAACAGTTAAATAAACAATTAGAGGAAAGTTTGAGTCATCTCGCACAAAAAGACGAAAACAACAAAGATGAATAAAACACGAAAACAACATATTTTTGTTGTTTTTTTGTTGTAAAAAGAAAACCACCGGATAGTCCGGTGGTTCAAAAGAGGTTTACCGTTGAGTAATTTTCTTTTTTGTGGTATTATGTAGTGTAGCCTGCAAGTTACAATACATAAATTGCAAAAAGGAGAATTAATA
>JAFYKO010000009.1 GCA_017537515.1 Clostridia bacterium
AAATGCAGGAGTAGTAAATGGGGATGTTGTTATAACAGCGACAGCAACTGCAAAATCTTACACAATCACATATAATTTGGCTGGTGGAACAAATCACGCCTCAAACCCTACAACCTATACTATTGAAAATGAAGTGCCACTTCAAGTGCCAACGAGAGATGGGTACGAATTTAATGGATGGACGGGCTCAAATGGTTCTACACCTGAAATTGTGTTGGATATTGAACAAGGCTCAACAGGAAATAAAACCTATACAGCAAATTGGATAGCAATGCAAAATTATACGCTTGTGAAAGGTGAAAATTTGAATGTGGTTATCAAGACTGAACTGGGATACTCATCGCCAAAGCATTATACTTCGGACAGTACAGTAACATCAATCATATTTGACAAATATTCAGTACATGCGAGAACTGTTGGGGATTGGGCAGATGGAACAATCTCAGTTGATGATGGTGGCAGTGGCAATATAAAGTTATTCTCATCAACAGATAATAAAACTCAATATATCTTAAGTAAAGGCAATATTTATGCACATAAAGAGTTGAGTGGTGTTGATAATTATATGTTTTATAGCTTTGAAGGTGTAACTTCTTTTACTTTTAATAATTTCAACACCTCAAATGTAACAAGTATGCGTTATATGTTTTCTGATTGCAGTAATTTGACAAGTTTAGACCTAAGCAGTTTTAACACCTCAAATGTAACAGATATGGGTTCTATGTTTTCTAATTGCAGTAATTTGACAAGTTTAGACCTAAGCAGTTTTAACATCTCAAGTGTAACAAGTATAGCTTCTATGTTTTATGATTGCAGTAGTTTTACAAGTTTAGACCTCAGCAATTTCAACACCTCAAATGTAACAAAGATGAGTAATATGTTTAATGGTTGCAGTAAATTGACAAGTTTAAATGTAAGCAACTTTAACACCTCAAATGTAACAACTATGACTTCTATGTTTGAGGCGTGCAGTAGTTTTACAAGTTTAAATTTAAGCAACTTTAACACCTCAAAGGTAAAATATATGGATGGTATGTTTAGTGGTTGCAGTGGTTTGACAAGTTTAACCCTAAGCAGTTTCAACACCTCGAATGTAACAGATATGTCAGAGATGTTTTATAGTTGCAGTAAGTTGACAAGTTTAACCCTAAGCAATTTTAATACCTCAAATGTAACAGATATGAGTGGGATGTTTAATGGATGCAAGAGTTTGACAAGTTTAGGCCTAAGCAGTTTTAATACATCAAAAGTAACAAATATGACTTCTATGTTTAGGGCTTGCACTGGTTTGACAAGTTTAGACCTAAGCAATTTCAACACCTCAAATGTAACAAAGATGACTAATATGTTTTATGGTTGCAGTAGGTTGACAAAAATTTATGTTGGTTCGGGTTGGTCAACGGAAGCTGTAACATATTCAACCAAGATGTTTTATGGTAGCACAAAGCTTCCAAACTTTAATTCTTCAGTGGTAGATAAGACAAACGCACATACTAACAGTGGTGGTATTTGACAAGTGCATAAATTTTATAGAAGTGGATTGATTCCACTTCTTTTTTTTGTTTGGGAACGGTGGGACGGGGGGGGAGTGGGTGAAGCGGGCGACGGAGTCGCAGGGCGAACCCGCCCGCCACCGGTTGGGACTTGCACCCTGCAATTAAGAAGCGTCAGCAATAATGCAAGGTGGCTCAGCCACCCGTCAGCTCACTGGAATGGTGGCACTGCCACCCCGTCCTATGCAAGATGCCTCAGGCATCTTGATTTTTTTTAATAAAAATGGTAATATTATATATAACCCACAAAAAGGATAAGGAAAAATGTTATATCAACAAAACTATTTTATGACTATGATAAACACCCTTGAACACCTTGAAAGCATCGAGGTGATTCAAAACGGAGAAATAAAAAAACTAAACTCAGAAGAATTTAAGCACGTATTCCAAAAACTTGAAGACCTTTTCGGCGAAGCAAGGGTTATGCCCGCTTTTGGCGTAAGCCTCCACGACGAAACCACAAAAGCAATGCAAGAAGGCGAGTGGCTAAAACTGAACTATAACTCAGAAATGGACAAGGACGGACTTTTGTTTAAATCCCTATTATTTCGACTTGAAGAATGCCAAGGCTTCAATTTGATTCGTCTTTATGGCGAAAGATACGACGGACGGTGCATTTATCTTGACCTTCCACAAATTAGAGATTTAAGGGAAATAATTTCCGAAATTTAACCGCATTGATTTAAGGCAAAATATAACAAAATACTATATTTTTAATAATTTATTTGACAAATGGCCAAACTAATATTATACTATTTTATAACATTATTAGGAAATGTGCGATGAGGAAAATATTAATATTCACCGTAACTGCTGGAAATGGTCATAATATTATTGCAAAAACGATTCGGGATTGCTTATACAAAGAATACAAAAACGATGTTGATGTAAAAATTGTAGATATGTACCTTGACTATCCAAGCAAGTTTAAAAGTTGGCTTGTAGACGATGGATATAAATTGAGCGTGAAATACGCTTTGCCGATTTATAACGCATCATTTAAAAAAGCACAAGTCGAAAAGCCAGCAAGAAAAAACCCACCATTCATTAATTATATGATTGCCGGAAAACACAAACAATTAATGAAAACAATAATAAAATACAAACCAGATGCAATTTTTTGCACACATTTTTTTCCAGCAATAGTGCTTTCCGAACTAAAAGAAAAAGGGTTATTAAAAACACCCGTCGCAACAATGGAAACAGACTTTGCCTACACTCCATACTTTGAGTGTTGCACAAGCGTAGATAAGATATTTATCCCAGCAGAAGAATATGTTGAAAACTTTTTGAATGTGGGATACACAGAAAAGCAAATTGAAGTTTTGGGATTTCCAAGCAAAATCGACGCTCAAAATTTACCGAGAGATAGAGACAAGTGTTTGACACTTTTGATTATGAGCGGTTCAGGTGCCTTTATGGGGCTTACAACACAAGTGCACCACCTTTTAAAGGCGGATTTGGATGTGAATATTATCCTCATTAACGGAAAAGACGAGCAAAAATACAAGATGTATAGACGCTTGATATACAAATTAAAAAAGAACAGAAAACTCAAACACACAAAAGTGGAGGTTTATGGTTTTGTAAGCGACGAAAAACAACTCGAACTTTTGAAACGTGCGGACTGCATAGTTTCAAAAGCCGGTGCAAACTCGGCAATAGAGACAATAAACTTAAGCAAAGTGCTTATTACAACCAAAAACCTCGCAGAGCAAGAACTTTCAAATGTGAGATACATAAAAAAATACGCAGATTGTTTTTTGTTGGACAAGCCAACGGACCTGCGAGACTTGGTGGCGTCAAACATATTTAACCACACATATTTTGAAAACTATATAAAAAATATAAAAGTTTTGCATAAAGACAATGTAAACGAATCATACACAAAAGCCATAATGGAACTATGTGAATTGAACAAAAAAGCATAAGAAAATACAAAAGTTTTCTTTGCTTTTTTTTTGTAAAGATGTAGTAATTTCAAAACATAAACCAATAAAACTTGCTCGCTTTTGAGAGAGACAAGTATAAATTTTTAATTAAAATTAAAAAAAACTAAGAAAAAATAAATCAAACGCTTGACAAAAGTCAAAAAAGGTATTAAAATAAGAATGTTATTTTTTAATTTCCTTTTATTTTTGCGGTTATGGCGGAATTGGCAGACGCGCTAGACTTAGAATCTAGTTCGAAAGAGTGGGGGTTCGAGTCCCTTTAACCGCACCATAGCGGAAAACAAGCCCTTTTGGCTTGTTTTTTCTTACGAAAAAAGCATCGCTCTGATGGGCTTGTTTTCCGCCTTCTACGGGCCAAACGAAAACTTGCGATTTAAAAAATCGCAGTTTTGCCCGTACTTGTAAGGTTATTATTTTATACAAGCCCTTTGGCTTGTTTTTTCTTGTTTTTTATGATATAATTTATCAAGTCATAAAAAGAGGAGATAATTATGCAACCACTAACAAAAAACGATTGTGAATTTTATTTAAATTCAGGAGAGTTGACAAGGCCATTTTTAGATAAAGATTACATTTTAGAAAAAGTTATGCTTGATTACAACAGCAAAATCCAAAAACATCCGAATTATACCATACTCGAAAGCTTGTTTCATTGGATACAACATTGTGTCCCTTATTCACAAGACGGTGAGTTTCGCAACGCAAACAAATTCCAAAGAACCGCCAAAGAAATGTGGGAAAGCGGTAATGCCACAGGTTGCACAGATTATGCACAACTGTTTGCCACACTTGCCCGCCAACTTGGGTATCCTACAACAATTCTGCACACAGCCGAATACAACTGGCTCAAACGCCTTAAAACCGGTGGGGATAGTATGATGCATATAGGCCATTCGTTTTGCGAGTGCTTTTATGAGGGTAAATGGGTGCTGGTTGACCCAATGGCACAGCGTATTGAATTTGATTACAACACCGAAAAAATTGAACTAAGTTATGAGGTTGGGGGAAACTCAATTTTTATTCCGTATTTTCGTGGCTTGGATATTGGGTTTAAGCATACAACCGAAGAGCATTGCGACAATATGGATAAATTATGTCAAGATTTAGAAATTTAAGATAAAGGAGACATTATGGAAGAAATAGAAAAAATTGCAGAGTATATTTACAATCGTGAACCTATTTTTCATCACAGGGAATTCACAAATTGTCGAGCGGACGTCGAAAGCGAAACAACTGAAGGCTACTTTGAAATAAGTGCAAGCGGATGTGATTATTCTCGTGAATTCGTTCTTGATTATTTGGAACAACGCTACGCAGAAGAAGATGAGGACGATTTTACAAAAGATAACTGGCGAGTGGAGGATTTTTCTTTAAAAGTTCTTGCACCATCGCTTTACCTAGTCAACTACACATTGTATGGACAAGGGCGAATAACCAAGCGTGGCGAAATCTGGAAAGGTGATTTGGAAAACGGGCTAAAAGTTATGTACCACCAAGGAACGA
>JAFYKO010000154.1 GCA_017537515.1 Clostridia bacterium
AAGCGGTTGTAGATTCTGTCAAGGCACAATACTTTTCACAAAAAAACAAACACCTATTAAAAAGCAAATCCCCGAAAAAACTTTGTATTGTTTTCCAACCTCACACGTATTCTAGGACAAAAGAGTTCTTTTCAGAGTTTGTTGAAATTCTCTCACAAGTTGATTGCGTTGGAATTCTTGAAACATTTTCCGCAAGAGAAAAAATTATTCAAGGTGCAACGGGGTTTGATATTTTTAAGGCTTTGAAGAATTATTTCAGCCCTGACTCTGTGCATTACTTTCAAAATATTTATGAAGTAAAAAGGTTTTTAAATTCAATCTCGGATGAGTATATAACGTTGTATCTCGGTGCTGGAGAGTCTTTGAAAAATATTTAAAAAAACAAGAGAATGAATTCAATCTCTTGTTATTTCATATCTAATTCTTTTTCTAGTTGTTTTTTGTTGTGTTTTCGTATACTATGGCTCAACACTTGTTTCTTGCAAAATGCAAAACTTTCAAGAGGATATGATTTGTCGTACATAACCTTATGCATTTTCTTGTATAATGCCGGATACCTGCCTTGATTTAACATTGTGAAAACCATACTTGGAGATATAGGTCTTGTTGAGTTAAAGGAACCTGCACCCTTGGTGTTTTTGTTTAAGTAGACAATCATTTCAGGGTGATACCCTTTCAAAAAATGGTCTCTGTCGAGGGTTATTAGTGGTATTCCTAGGATTGACGACTCCGCCATTATTTTTGCATCAATTTTGCTTGTAGGAAAAAAAACTGGCCTTTGCAATAATTTTGGGTTGTCAATGTGAATTTTTGGGTCTTCTGTAAGGGCTTTAATGCCTTCTTCTGGAAACATACCGCAATATTTTTCAAAGAGAGTTCTTTTTTTGCTGTAAAAACTTATCATTTCACTTTTGGGAGCGTGCATAAAAGAAACCCTTTTAAAGCCCAAATCTTCTAAAAATGCCTTTTTTCTTAAAAAATCCCTTCTCTTCTTATATCCAAAAAATTCTATTAATGCATCGCTTGGCACGTACAATTTGATTTTCTTTTCACGAAGCATTTGTAAAAGTTTGACGCAATAATTGTTTGTGTATCTTTTTTGGTTTGTGATATCAATAATTTCAGGAATGTTGTTGATGTAAAAAGCGTAAAGTTGCAACAAAATATTAGTGTCCACGCAAAATTCTGGCACTATTTTTTCAACTCGGCTATTTCTAAACACTGGATGTCTTTCTGGCATTTTTTATCCTTAAATTATTGGTTTTTTAAAGGCGGTTTTATAGTTCCATTCCCATTTCTTCTTGGAAGGTTTTAAACTCAAAACTTCTTAAATCGGTGCCTAACGCTTTCAACGCTTCTTTGAATTTTCTTGACATTTTAGGTTTGTTTTCATTTTCCGCAAGCACAAACATATAGTCTGGTGAAATTGGTTTTGCATCTCTGTCAACACCTTTCACGCCTCTGTTTGTGTATTCAATCAAGTCAACTCTATTGCATTTTATATAAACTTGGTCGTTGACTGTAACAAAAGGGAGGCCAGCGGTTGCAGATTCGGCCATATTTTTGGCATATTTGTTTGGTTTTCCCAACTTGTTTTTCTCAAACGCTGGGCGGTGGAGATTTAAGTTGACGCCTTTATCGTTGATTCTTTTTTGTAAAAATTCGATATGGCCCTCAGGAAGTACTGTGCAGTATCTGTGAGAAAGAAGGCTTGAAGTTCTTCCAAGTTCTTCGTTTTTGAAGGTAAGCAAACTCATATTTATAAAATTGTGTTCTTCCAAGAATTTTTGTATTTCTTCATATGGTTCATCTTGTTGATAATACAAATCTCCAAGCACACCATAAGGCACATAAAGTCTGATTTTTTCTGCTTTTAAGAGGCTGTACATTTTTGGCACATAGTCTGTGCTACCTCTTTGTCTTGTCAAAGTGCTGACTATTCTTTGTTTGTTGTTTTTGTGTAGGTAATACATATCCATAATTACGCTTGAGTCCACGCAGAACTCTGCTACATTTTCATTTTCTTTTTCCATTTTTATCTTTTCCTTTTCATTAATTTAAAATTTTCAAGCAAATTAAAACAAAAATTCGCATTCTTCACTTGAAATAAGTGTTTTTTCTATCGCTTTACTGAGTTTTGGGAACACTTTTCTGTCGTGATAATACTCCAAAAACTCTTGACTGGTGTAAGGCTTGCTTGTTGCCTTAAAACCCTTTTTCTTGTTGATATAAGAAATGACATTTGCCCTATTGTCATAACTGAAGTCTTTTACGTTGTTGGTAATAAGCGGAAGACCAACGTAAGTTGCTTCTGCCATAATTCTCGCATCGTTGATTGGCACAATTTTTTAGTTTGAAATTTCTTTCACTGGGAATACTGTTTTGACGATTCTTGAGTTTTCATCTTTTATAAATTTTCGAATGCACTTTATCTCGCTTGAATTGAGTTTAGTGCAATAAGAATTTGCAAGCTGATTTGTTTGCTTTCGCCAAAAATCCCTATGTTCTCTATCCACTTCAAAAACAAGGAAGTTGTTGTCTCGAATAAAATCCACAAGGTCATATCCATAGTATGACACGCCGTGCAAGACTTCTTTTAATACCGTTGGGGTTATGACTGGAATGATTTTCCCGTGTTTGACAAGTCTATAAAGTTCTTGAATACTTTTTGTAAATCCCGCTTTTCTCATAGAACGCATTTCTTCTGGGTTGTTTGTAACAAGCCCTTTCATTTGTATGAGGATATTTGTGTCAAAACACACTACTGGGATTTGAGTAAATTCACTCATTTTTTCCTCCTGGTTTTAAAGGGGCTTTAAGTTTAACAACATTTAGTTGCAATCTTTTTGCAAGTTCTATCGCCTCTTTTTCTTTTTGCTCGAAGTATTTTTCTCTTTCCTCTTCGGTCATTTTCGATAATTTCCTGTCTTCTGCCTCTCTCATAAGCCTATAAAAATCAGACTCTGGCATTTTTCTGCTGTCTCCCACTTTGACCTCCTTATTTTTTATTATAGCATATTATTGAAAAAATTTCAAGGCTATATTTACAAAAAATAAAAAAAGAGGCCTCACCTCAAAAATCTGATAATTTATAGCCTTTTTTTATTCTGCCCATTTCTTTTGAATTGCTTTTTTTCTTATGAAATTTGTTATTGGAGAAACAACAATTTCAACAATGATTTTTATTGTAAATATTGTCAATGTGAGTGGGATGAGTTTGTCCCAAAAATAGAAGTTTGAAGCAAATATACAACAGCAGGTAATAAACACCAAACTATCCACAAATTCTGCAATCACACTTGAAAGAATTGCACGTTTATAAAACTTTTTCTCCTTGTCTTTTTTCTTGAATTTGCCCATAACAACAGAGTTTACAAGTGAACCCGCAACGATTGCAATAAAGCTTGAAATTGTGATTCCTATAACTCCGCTACCAAAAAATCCAAACACGTTTTGATATTCAGAGTAGCCAGTTGGCAAAAGCGTTGTGAGGTATAATATCAACATCGAAACAAACGTAATTAGGATACCTATTAATGTAACTTTAATAACCTTTTTTAGGTCAAAAAATTCATTCAAAAGGTCGTTTATGATATATGTTATTGGGAATATAAACTCCGCCGCTGAGAAACTGATAAATATTGGTGTGTAATAAACATTTGATGCACTCAGGTTTGACACAATCAAACCTGCAATAAAAATCATCAAAAGAGTGTAAAGAAAAATCCCCGAGTGTTTTTCGGGTTTCTTTTCTGTGCTACTTTCAAACTTAATTTCTTTTTCTTCCATAATACTTTTTTACCTTTTTATCTTAAACAATCATTGTTGTTGAAATAATGATAGGTCTTCTTCCGGTACGTTTAAACACAAAGTTTGAAATAAATTTTCGAAGTTCGTTGTTGAGGAAAGATTGCTCTGTTTCTTTTATATCATATTTTTTCACGCAAACTGCAATATTGGTTTTTAATTGTTTGAGAAGCCCGCCTTCATTGTCATACGCAAATCCTCGTGTAATAACAAGTGGTTCTTCTTCTAAATCTGCGGTCTTTTTTGAAATTTTAGTGATTGCGACAATAAATCCGTCTTCACTTAATTGTTTCCTCTCTTTCAAAACCACGCTGTTGTAATCACTGATGACTTTTCCGTCAATAATCCTACTTCCTGCTTTCACTTCACCTAGTTTTTTAACAACGGTTGGTGTCATAACAAATTGTGTTCCTAAATCAGCTATAAGAACATTTCTTTCCGGCATTCCCATTGCTACTGCAACATCTTTATGCACCTTCAAGTGTCGATATTCACCATGCACAGGAATGAAAAATCTTGGTCTCACAAGAGAATGGATGGTTTTTATTTCTTCTTGGCAGGCGTGTCCAGATGTGTGAACGTCAGCAATTTCATCAAAAATAACCTCAATTCCTTTTTTGATGAGTTTGTTTATGACGTTATAAACATTCTTTTCGTTTCCTGGAATTGGCGATGCACTAAGAACAACGCAATCATTTTCGGTGAGTTTAACTTTTTTAAATTCGTCGTCTGCAAGTCTTGTTAAAGCACTCATTGGTTCACCTTGACTACCCGTTGAGACAAGCACTAATTCACTGTCGGCGTATTTGCCCACTTTGTCGATATCTATAATGTTTTCTTTTTTGAAGTAAAGCTCACCAACTTTCATTGCAACTTCGCTTACATTAATCATACTTCGGCCAGTAAAGGCAATTTTTCTCTTATATTTCTCCGCAAGAGTCATAATTTGTTGAAGTCTGTGGATGTTGCTTGCGAATGTTGAGATTATCAAGCGTTTTTCTGGATGTTTTTTGAATGCAACCTCTTCAAGAACTCTGCCCACATTTGATTCACTCATAGAGTATCCCTCTCTGCATACATTTGTGCTTTCGCACATAAGGAGGTTGACACCTTTTTTACCAAGTTCACCAAAACGTGTTAAGTCAATGATGTCGCCTCTTACTGGGGTGTAATCAATCTTAAAATCGCCTGTATGAACAATATTTCCCGCAGGGGTGTTTAAACAAATCGCATATGCACCTGAAATTGAGTGGCTTACCCTAATAAATTCAGCACTGAAATCGCTTCCGATTTTGACTATAGTTTTTGGTTTTACTTCTACGCCTTGAAACTCAACACCTTTGAATTCTCTTAATTTGCTTTCAATAAGTGCTAGAGTAAGCTTTGAGCCATAAACTGGAATTTTTAATTCATTAAGAACATAAGGAAGTCCGCCAATGTGGTCTTCGTGTCCATGGGTGATTATTATTCCACGAACCTTGTGTTTGTTTTCCAAAAGATAAGAAATATCAGGGACAATAATATCCACTCCTGGAAGGTCATCGCCTGGGAAAGTCAACCCTGCGTCGATGATTACAATATCTTTTTCAGTTTCAAAAACTGTCATATTTTTTCCAATTTCGCCAACGCCTCCAAGGAAAGATATTTTTACATTTGGTCCTGAAATTTTCTCTTTGGCCCCTCCCGATTTTTGATTTTTTGAATAATTTCTTGGTGTTTTTGTTTTTTGTTTTTGGTTTTGAATGTTGAACACTTTTTTGTTTGTGTACACCATTTCGTCTGTTTTATTTTCTGTCATAATTTTTCTCCTTTTTTATTAAATTAATTAAAAAATAGCATAAATAAAGTATTTTTTTGCTTTTTTTATTATTAAAATAAATATTTTTTATTTATTTTTTTACAATAAAAAACTTTTGTTTTTTAGGTTTTTATAAATATATTTTTTCCTAAATAATATTTTTCAATCTTTGAATTTTGTCTGTTTGTTCAAGTTTTTTTGGTTGTCTGATTGTGTCAACATCGATATAGTATCTCATCCCCATATTTTCGAAGAACATCACAATTCCAAAAAGTGAATTCATAAAGCAAATTAGAGGTA
Source organism: Clostridia bacterium (assembly GCA_017537515.1). GTDB lineage: Bacteria > Bacillota > Clostridia > Christensenellales > UBA1242 > UBA5489. The sequence continues at coordinate 5,906 of JAFYKO010000154.1, forward strand.
AGAGAATCACAAACCCAAACATTCCAGTCAATAAAGTTACGCACATAAAAGTGAAAACTAAAATCACATTCAATGTCCATACACTCATAAATTTTCTGCCGATGGCTCTAAGGTTTAATGTGAAACCTTTGAAAGCATTTGCGTTTGTTACTGTCATAGCACTTGCCCAACCGCTAAGAAGTGAAAATTTAAGCGAGAAAAATACAAGTATTGTTATAAGTGCAAGAACTGGTGCAAACAGTGCTATAACGCCACTCAATGTTGCGAGTTTTGTTATACCCAAAATAAGAGATATTGCAAGAAGGTTGATAGGCAATGCGACCAACGTGTAAAGCCAAGAATAAGCATTTGCACTTACCAAATTTCTTATCAAACTGCTTGTAAATCCATACTTTGTTTGGCTTGCCATAAACCCAAATAATGTTTCGTTTACAGCAATATCTGAAAGATGCCATAAATAAGGCAAGAGAATCGCAAACAAGAAGATTAAAAATATAAGAATAAATGGTGAAGTGGTTGCAATTTGCCCTATAAATGTAAATAAGTGTACTATAATTTCATAAAAGCTTATCATTATATCTGGTGGAGCAGTTATGAAACTAAATGTTGAAAACAAATTCACGATTGATTTTAAGAGTATATCAAATTCTGACAATTTTGTCAAGTACCCAAGAGTTGTACAAAACAAGCCAGCGATAATGCCTAAAACCAATAATTTGTAAACTAAAATTTTCCAAACTGAAATAAAATTACTTCCAAGAAGCTTTAATGTGTTTTTTAAAACCATATTTTTCCTTTTAATATCTCAAAAAACTCAAAAGTTATTTTTTTTATGAGTCTTTTTTGGGGGTTAATAAATTTTTATATTCCAAAAGTTATATCTTGTCAAGACTTTTTGTCTTGTTTTTTTTAAGTTCGTCGCAAATATTATACCAAACTCAAAAGCAAAAAGCAACAATTTTGATAAAAATATTAACCCAGCTAAAGGAATTAGTGTTTTAGCTTTTTATGTATATATATTATATATATACTATATTAGTAGTAATAATAACATATATATCCACAAAGCTTTTGTGGAAATGTGGATAACTTTTGTGGATTTGTTGATTTGTTTTTTTAGTTTTGTTTTGATTTCTTTTTAAATCATAGTTTCAATCTTGTTTCATTTTTATCTCTTTTTTTGCTATGAAAGATTTGCCAAAAAAATAAAAACAGGCTTTTTGGTTAAAAATAATTAAATTTATTATTTTTTTATTATTTTAAATAAAAAAAGGTCTCAAAACAAAAATCTTGGTTGCGTTTTTTATTGAGTCAGGGCTTTTCGTTTAAAATCTCTAGTTGTTGTGTGTTCTTTCTGATTGTTTTTGGGTGTTAATTATTAAATTTTAGGTGTTTTTTTAATAAAAATTAATAAAAAAATAATTAAAAAAGGTAAAAAATTAATTTTTTGGCCTTACTTTTTAATTTTTTTGTATATTTTTACAATGACATAAATTTTACTACACCTGCAAAAACAGAGTAGCACACAAGTTTTTTATACTCCTCTTGAAGAAGCAGTTCTTCCTCCTCTTTGTTTGAGATATAACCGCATTCGATAATGACGCTTGGGATTTGGAATTCGTTTAGCATATAATAATCTCCCACTAAAGGTGATTGTTTTGCGTTTGGTAAAACTTTTAAAAACACGTCTTGGATATTCTCTGCAAGTTTTTGGCCTGGGATGTTATCCTTCTTGTAAAAGACTTGGGCACCTCTTGCGGATTTGAGTGGGAAACTGTTCATATGTATGCTCAGCACCATATCTGCTTTTGCTTTTGTTATAATTTCTTTTCGTTTTTTCATATCGTCGATTTTTTTGTTTTCTGAAAAGGCTGGGTATAATCCGTTTAGATTTGTTCTTGTCATTACGACATTGAAACCGGCTTTTGTGAGTATTTCTTGTAAGCACAAGCTGTATTGCAAGTTTAAATAATTTTCGTCTTTACCACTTACTCCCACGCTTCCGCCATCGATTCCACCGTGGCCTGGGTCTATGGCTATGGTGTATGGATTGTTTGGCGTGAAAGTGGAGACTGTGCTTAAAGCGAATAAAGCGGAAGTTGCCAACACCACGACAAGTAAAACTGTTATACTTTTTTTGTTTAAAACTAAAGCTATCACAGAGTATTTATATTCGGCTTTTTTAAACTAAATACCGCTTAAAGCACGTTTGGTATTTTGCTGTTGTTTTTAGGTGTGAATTTTAGGCTTTGAAAAAAGTGTATTGTGGATAACTTTTGGACTTATCCACAGGTTATCCACATAGTTATCCACAATTTTTGCGAGATTTGTATATTATAAATAACCACTATTTTCAATAGTGGTTAAAGGGAGTTTTAGCAACAAAAAACGCCATTTTTCGGCAAGTTATCCACATTTCCACAGCCCCTACTACTACTACGATTAATAAATTAATATATATTATATAATAAAAAACGCGTGCGTGTGCGTGCGAGGAAAGGCAAAAAGTAGGCTGGATTTTGAGGCTTTTTTGGGTTTTTCTTGAAAAATCGAAAAATAATTGTTGACTTATTGGCAATTTTGGCGTATAATACTCAAGTTAAAAACAAATATAGGAGGACTTGAAGCGTGAAAGAACATATCAACCTAAGAAACGTCACAGAAACAAAGTTCATGGTTTCCGTGAAAGAATGAGAACGCAAGGTGGACGCAATGTGATTAAACGTCGTAGAAACAGAGGTAGAAAAAGACTTACTGTTAACGCTTAATTGTTTTTTTGGCGGACGGCATTTAAAGATTTTTGATTGGGGAGGGGCTGTGTAATATGAAAATCAAACCGCATCGGTTGAGGAAGAATCGGCATTTTCAGTACATTTATCGCAAAGGAGCGACTGTTCACTCTAGGTTTATTACGCTTGTCTATGCGAAGACAAAAATTCAGCCGTTTAAGGTTGGGTTTTCTGTCAGTAAAAAAGTCGGCAAAAGTGTTGTCCGCAGTAAAGTTAAGCGGTATTTAAAATCTAGTTTTGTGCTCTTGGGAGATTCCTTGCCAAAAGGCTTCAATTTTATTTTTGTTGCAAAGCCTGGCATTGAAGACCTCTCGTTTACTCAAGCAAAAAATGAAATGGCGTCGCTCATAAGCAGACTTCTAAAAAAGCAAGCCTAGTGCTTGTTTTTTTATTTTGTCTTTTTATTTTTTTTATAGACAAAAATTCTTTTGCTTCGGGTGCCTGAGGCACCTTGCATAGGACGGTCGGGCGGGTGACCCGCCTTGCATAGGACGGTCGTTTAGCTGAAATACTTGTAAGTCTGATTTCGTACGAAAGCAAGTTACAATGACTGGCGGTTCTAACCGGATGCCTGAGGCTCCTTAAATAGGATGGTCGTTCAGTTTTAGTAAGTATAAATCTGCATTACGTACAAATGCAAACTACAATGTTTAACAGTTCTTACCGGGCGGGTGACCCGCCTTGCCATTGAGCTGTCGCACTAAAAAACTAAAAGCAGTTAGAATCGGGAGTCATTGGCAAGCCTTCAGCTTGCGGGTGTATTACACCTAGCCGGCAATGCAAGTTGCCCAATGAGAGTGGTTCTCACCACCTTCGTGAAAATGTGGATAACTTTGTTGCACAAAAGCTAAAGTTTGTGTTTTTGTGCAAAGGGTTTTTGTGGATAAGTAGACAACTTTTCCACAAGGCCGCAAGCCTTAATTTGTGTTTTTGGTAAATGATACTGTATTTTTGGCTTTTGTGGTTTAAGTCTTAGGGTTTATTTAAAAAAACTTTTGTATTTTGGTTGATTTTTCATTTTTCTCGTGTTAAACTTGGGTTTAAAGTCGAAGTTGTCCACAATGTTTCGTGAAATAAAATCAGGGTTTAAGGGTTTTTGTAGTTATGGTTTTCCACATTAAGAGGTTTACGGAGCAGGTGTTTAATCTTGTTTGTTTGCCTTTTGATTATCTTTGCATTGGTGCGGTTTGGTGTTACAAGATTTTTATTTCACCTTTCAAGCCGAAGACTTGTCGGTTTTTGCCGACGTGTTCAACTTATATGATTGAGGCTATAAAGCGTTTTCATTTCTACAAAGGCTGTTTCATAGGGTTTAAGCGTCTTTTACGTTGTACGCCCAAGGCTTTAGGTGGCTACGACCCGGTGCCTCTAAATCTTCGTGGCCCCGAAAAATTCCTTTTCTGAGTTTATTGATATTTTTTTTGCAAAAATCTTGTGCGTTCAGAGTATTGTACCCGCAGACGAAGTCTGCTAATACCATCCGGGGGTGGCAAGAGCCACTCTCATTGGGCAACTTGTGTTGCCGGCTAGGTGTAATACACCCGCAAGCTGAAAGCTTGCCAATGACTCCCGTTTCTAACTGCTTTTAGTTTTTTAGTGCGACAGCTCAATGGCAGGCGGGCCATCCCGCCCGACCGTCCTATGTAAGGTGCCTCAGGTAGAACCGTCAGTCATTGTAACTTGCTTTCGTACGAAATCAGACTTACAAGTATTTTAGCCGAACGACCGTCCTATGCAAGGTGCCTCAGGCACCCGAAGCAAAAAAATTTTGGTTGATAAAAGTATAAAAAAATAAAAAACACAAAATCACGAAAACGCTTGCTTTTTTTGTTTGAATGGTTTATTATAGTCTTTACACACTTTAAAAAGGGGGATTTATGACAAATCTTTTAGTTTCGGCACCAACGGGGCTTTGGGCAACAATCATAAACGCGTTTGTTGACTTTGTTTTCAACTACGCTTGGGCGATTATTTTGATTACAATCATAATCAAACTCGTGCTTTCGCCACTAGACTTTATGAACAAAAAAGTCTCACGAGACAACGCCAAAATGCAGGCAACGCTCGGTCCTCAAATGGCCAAACTCCAAAAACAATACGGCCACGACAGAAACCTTTTAAACCAAAAAACAACCGAACTTTACAAAGCAAATGGCTTTAATCTCGGTGGCTCGTGCCTTGTTATGCTCGTATATTTGGTCGTAACAATGGTCGTGTTTATTTCGCTTTTCACAAGCCTCAACGCTATGGCACCTTACCGCACCGAAGCCGAGTATTTAAACTACCGCACCGCTTACACCACTGCTTACAACGCTGAATCCGGCGATGAAACTGCCAAGGTCGAGGCTGGTCGTCAAGCAGTTTTGAAAGCTTACGACGAAAGAAGTTCTTCGTTCTTATGGATTAAAAACGTTTGGGTTTCAGACACGCCGTTCGGTAATGGTGTGTTCACTTTCGACGAGTATTTGAAAATAGTTGGCAACAAGGTTAAAACCAGTGCAGATGACCAAAACATAAAAATCAACAAGCTTGACAAAGCTGACAAAGAGGTGTTTTTGACCGAGTTTAAGGCTGACTACAACGAAACGATGGGCGTTTTGCTTGAAGAACGCAACGGACCTAATGGTTATTTTATCATTACGATTTTGGCTGTTGGTACTGCTATTTTGAGCCAATGGCTTATGCAACGTAAAATGGTGCAAAAAACACATTCTTCGAACCCTGCGGACCAGACAACTGTCAAGACCAACAAGTTTATGATGGTGTTTTTGCCTATCGTGATGGGCTTAATCACGTTATTCTACAACGCTGTGTTTGGGCTTTACATTATTGCCGGGCAACTAGTAACGCTTTTGACATTCCCTATCATTGACAAGCTTTTGGATAAGCACTATGCCAAGAAAGACAAAGAGCGAGACGAAAAAATTAAGATGGATTATAGCAGAAAGTAAAAAATGCCGTTCGGCGTTTTTTTGTTTAATTAATGAAAATTTTTCCGCTTTGCGGAAAGAAATTTTCAAAAAAAATTGCCCTTGCGGGCAAATATTTTTATAAATTATTTATTTGCAAAAATCTTGTGCTTTCGCACTTCAATTTTTGGGGAAATTATTAGCCCCGTTGGGGCTATATTCCGCCTATCGGCGGGCAACGAACGTTCGTTGCATCCCCGGGCGGGTGACCCGCCTTGCATAGGACGGTCGTTCAGTTTTAGTAAGTATAAATATGCATTACGTACGAATGCGAACTACAATGATTAGCAATTCTTACCAGGCGGGATGGTTAGAAGCGCTCTCATTAAGCAACTTTCGTTGCCAATTAGCTGTAATACACCCGCAGACGAAGTCTGCCACTGCCTTCCGGGGGTGGCAAGAGTCACTCTCATTGGGCAACTTGAGTTGCCTTATGGTGTACTACCCCCGCAACCACTTGTGGTTGCCAATGGCAAGGCGGGACGGTTAGAACCGTCAGTCATTGTAACTTGCTTTCGTACGAAATCAGACTTACAAGTATTTTAGCCGAACGACCGTCCTATGCAAGGTGCCTCAGGCACCCGGGGTGTGGGCGAGTAGCCCACGAAACCGCCCCAACGGGGCGAAATAGTTTTGCAAAAATTAATTTTGCGAAGCAAAAGAATTTTTGTTGATTAAAAAAATAAAAAATATTTGCCCGCAAGGGCAATTTTTTTTTGGAAATTCTTTCCGCAAAGCGAAAAAATTTTTATTAATAAATAGAAATGAAAATAAAAAATAAAAATAAAAAACTTAGAGCAAAAGCTCTAAGAGTGCGTCTTTTTTACAAGAGGGCAGACGCTTGATAAGTTTAATAATTTCTTGGTCCTTTTTGTACTCATCCATATCATAGTAAAAAAACTCCGCCATCGTCGAATCACACGCCTCAACAATATCACTAATAACCGAAATCGCCGGCTCAAAATTCTTGCGGTACTCCAACCGATTAATGTACGACGCATTCTTCCCAATCCTAAGACTCAACTCCCGTGCAGAAAGCCCCTTCTTCGTCCTAAGCTTGCTAATCCGCTCAATAATCTCGTTCAATTCCATACGCCTTTTCTCCCTTATTTTATCGTTATCCCAATTTTAGCAAACTTTTAACCATCCATAATAGGATACTAAACCCCAAAATGCACAAAAATTTTATAAAGATGCATACAAAAAAGTCTATAAATTTATTGACTTGCCAATTTTTATGTGGTAATATGTCTATAAATATAATAAAAACGGGGTGAAAAAATGACAGAAAAAAGAAAAAAAATCTATGAAATATTGATTACTGCACTATGTATAGCAATAATGTCCTTGTGTGCGTATATGGGTATCACGGCAGTGCAAAGGTCCATGAATATGAAAGTAGGAGTAAACATAACCCCATCACATGAAATACGAATTGACTATGGCGGGGAAACAATCTTTTGCAATACAACAAAAGATAGTATTGGCATTAAGGTTGCAAACGGCTACACTCTAAGCGGAAATAAATTAACATTCACTCAAGAATTTTTATCTATTGGCCAAACTTTTGCTTTGACAATATATAACTACAACACCTCATATCTGCAAGTCTCAGTAAGCGGAACAGGTGTAAGCGGAAATACAATTACAATAGACCCGTATTCAACAAACGCCCCAAGTGAGGTTTTAAATTTGACTATTTCTGCGGGTGTAACAAATGCGGTGTTGAGTTTTTCTGTTCCTGTTACCTATTCACTATCATATTCGGGTGAAAATTATACTTATAGTGGAAAAAGCAGTGTTATTGAAGGAAATTCATATTCTACCACTTTTTCTGCTTCAGAGTATTATAACCTACCCAACACAATAACAATCACAATGGGTGGAGAATCCTTAACAAGCGGATTCACATACACAAAAACAAGCGACACTTCTGCAGCACTTACAATAAATGCAATTACAGGAGATGTGGAGATTACTTGCATGGTTACAGGAGATGTGGTTCAAGTAGCAATAGAATTATATGTAACAAACGAGTCAAAAACATTTACAGCAAATTCAACTATAACATATCCTTCTAACTCTTGTTCTGTGTCGTTTCAAACAGGATTGGCCTTTATAAAGTATCCCTCTCTTAGTAGTAGTACTTGTAATACCACATACGTAAATGGCTTTTATTCCAGTTTATCGCTTTCTAAATACCAAACGGGTAGTAATATGGGAGGTATAAAAGACCAAATTAATATGACAGTTTATATTAATTGGGGAGATGTTGCAGAATCAATCAATGTTAGTGAAAGCTGTACCTTTAGATCAACAATGTAAAAGATGGCATTAGTCACTTAGTTTTCGTATACTTTGCAGATAAATAACCACAACAGCCAAACAACCATCCTATTACAAGGCGGACGGGGGTGCCCCCGTTGGCATTAAGCTCCGCTTTTAGTTTTTTAGTGCGATAGCTCAATGGCAGGCGGGGCGGTTAGAACCGC
>JAFYKO010000155.1 GCA_017537515.1 Clostridia bacterium
ATAAAGGTTTGATTGCATCGCAAATGTTTTGTATTCATAATATGCACTGCCATCTTCTTGTTGGAAGTAGATAGTTGCTGGTTGGTAAGTTTTTGTATCATTTAATTGATAAATAACATTCGTAACTTTTCTTGGTTGCTCTTTTCCGTCAATAACAAGCTTTTGGGCGTTGTATGTCAATACTATTTGAACTTCGGCATTTGGTATTGAAGCGGTTGAAGGTAAAACCCCGTTGTCGGTAACGTTTGTACCACCGCTACTTTGCCCTGCAAAAATTGCAGAAAGCAAACTGCGTGTCAATGACTCTTCGAATTTGTTCATAAGATTGTTGTAAATCTTCTTGTCGTTTTCCTTCAAAACAGTTGCGTTTAGAGTGCTTGATTGTTGCACTATGATTGAATTTGGGTTTTTTAGTTTTGGTGCATAATTTACTGGTATGAGATAAAGCACCACAACAACAACTGCAAGCAGTGCGATAACCCCAAGTGCGATAATTGAACCTAATTTTTTAGACATTACTCTTTATCTCCTTTTGTTTCTTTTTCTGTTTTTGTGTCTTCGGTTTTTTCTTCAGTTGGTTTTTCGGCATCTTCCCCGTCGGAGGTTTGAGCGTCCGTCTCAGGTTTTTCCTCTGCTGGCAACTTACCTTCCTCTCTCAACTTCTTTTCCTCTTGATACTTCGCAATTTGTGCGTCGATATCTTTTTCGAGATTATCTCGAAGAGTTTTGAGTTCGTTTAACTCTTTTTCGTTTATAATTCCGTGTTTCATAAACACTTCACTGGTTCTGAGTTTAACATCAATTTCCTTGAGTTTTCTCTCTTTTTCGGCTGTAAGCCTTTCAAGTTCGAGTTCTTGGAATAAAATCTTTTCTCTTTCGTCCATAATTGCGACGATTTCTTCTACCTTCTTACCTTCCAAAATCATATTAACTTCTTCGGTGTAGATTGTGTTTTTGGCGAGAAGGAGTTTTGCGATTTCGTCAAGGGCTTCTCTGTTTTCGAGTATAATCTTCTTCGCTCTTGAATAGTTGAAGTCCATAATTGCCCTAACTTCGTCGTCGATTTCTCCGGCGATTTTTTCGCTTACACGATTCTTTTGTTCATAGTCTCTATGTGCAAAAACTGAGTCTTGGCTGTCTCCGAAGCTAATAAACCCGAACTTCTTACTCATACCCCATTCTGTAACCATTTTCCTTGCAATATCTGAAGCTCGCATAATGTCGTTTGAGGCACCTACGCCAACATATTGGAATACAATCTCCTCTGCGATACGTCCGCCCATAAATTCTGCGATAAGGTCGTTGAGTTGATTGTAAGTCATATGGTTTGTGTCGTCGGTTGGGCGACTCATAGTGTAGCCCGCTGCTCCGCCACGTTGGATAATCGACACTTCTTGCACGTCGTCGGAGTATTTAAGTTTTTTCTTTAATATAGTATGTCCGGCCTCGTGGTAAGCAGTGATTTGTCTATCTTTTTCAGTAACCACTGCACTCTTTTTCTGTGGCCCCATAATAACCTTGTTTATACCTTCGGTTATGTCGACCATTAAAATTCTGCTTCTGCCCTCTCTTGCTGCAAGAATAGCCGCTTCGTTGAGCATATTTTCGATGTCTGCACCGGTAAACCCGCCAGTAATTCTCGCAAGGTTTCTAAAATCAATATTTTTGTCAAGTGGTTTGTTTTTAGCGTGAATACGTATAATTCCCTCACGTCCTTTCACGTCTGGGCGATTAACATAAACTTGTCTGTCAAATCTGCCTGGACGAAGTAATGCTGGGTCGAGTACGTCTGAACGGTTTGTGGCTGCAAGAACTATAATACCTTGGTTTGCCTCGAATCCGTCAAGTTCCACCAAGAGTTGGTTAAGCGTTTGTTCTCTTTCGTCATTTCCGCCACCAAGCCCCGCACCCCGTTGACGCCCAACAGCGTCTATTTCGTCAATGAATATGATACATGGACTTGAATGCTTTGCTTGTTCAAACAAGTCTCTCACTCTTGACGCACCTACGCCGACAAACATTTCCACGAAGTCCGAACCGCTTATTGACAAGAACTGAACACCGCTTTCGCCGGCAACTGCACGAGCGAGGAGGGTTTTACCCGTTCCCGGAGGCCCAACCAAAAGCACGCCTTTAGGGATTCTCGCCCCAAGTTCCGTAAACTTCGCTGGGTTTTTCAAGAACTCAACAATTTCTCTGAGTTCCTCTTTTTCCTCGTCGGCCCCCGCAATGTCTTCAAACTTGACTTTTATATTTGTTGCAACTCTTGCCCTAGACCTTCCAAATCCCATAGTTCCGTTGTTTTTCGAACTGAACATTCTGAAAAGAAGGAATATAAACACCAGTGAAAGCACAATCATAATGATTGGGAAGATTGTGTCCCAAATAGACTCGGCCGGAGCTTGATAGCCCGCATAAATGTCTTTTTGGTTTTCAAACCAGTCGTCGTACGCTTGTGAGTCATAAGCCATATAAACGTCATACTTCTTTGGGAAGTCCTTAGATTCAATAACAGAGCCAGCAGATTCTACGAGTTTGAATACAATCTTGTCTTTGCCGACAACATACCAACCTTCAATCTTGTCTTCTTGAAAATAAGCACTCGCCTCTTGATAAGTAATTTTCTTTTTGTTTGAATCTGTATCAATAAAAGCAAACAATATTAAAATCAGTGCGAAACCGAATAATAGATAATAAAATATCTTAGATGATTTCTTTTTATTAGAATTCACTTTTCCTCCAAGTTTAAAATAAAATGATAGATATATATTACACAAATAAAATCAAAAAATCAACTTAATTTGCGAAATGCTTAAAAAATTTTAAAATAAGACAAAATTTTTAACTGCCTTCAGGGTCAGCAGGTGGTTCGTCGGCTGGTTTTTCGTCAGGATTTAGGTATTCACCGATAGAATCTCCAACAAAATCATAAACATAACCTATCACATATGTTTCATTAAACACTCCATCCGCCCACGTCTTGACGCTTGGGATTAGTGATGCAATATTTAGCACAATCAATGCAATAAGAACAAAAGCCGCACCCTTGAGTAGGCCTAAGAAAAAGCCCAAAAACGAATTAATTCCGCCCAAAACCTTGCCTTTGAAAAGCTTGCCAATTGTGTGGTTAATAATAAACACCAAAATACGAATCAATATGTAGGTTACAATAATTGCAGCGATTGTTCCGACAATTCCGCCCACTGATTCGCCAAGCGTGTTGACAAGCCACGTTTTGACACCAAACAACTTTTCAAACAACAGCATAATTTCGTCGTTGAAAAAATACGCCAAAATGAAAGTACCAACAAACCCAAGAAGGGATAAAAGGGTTGCGAAAAAACCTTTTTTCAAACCAATTATTGCACTTAAAATAATAATTCCAAGTGCAATCAGGTCAACATAAAAATACTCCATAATCTTCTTCCTTTTATGTAAAATTTATTAAGAAATATTTCTGTTTATTTTTAAAAAATACAATAATAATAGCATTTTTTGACGTTTGTGCAATATTTTTTAAATTTTAAAGCAATAATTTTTTGCAAATTTTTCACACCCGCAAAATTCACCATTTTGCTTCATTTTTTCTTTTTGCAACGCCTCACAGAAATACCGCTTAAATATATCAACACATATACTATAACACATTTTTGACAAAAAGGAAACTAATTTGACAAAATATAGTACAAGCCCCAACGGTGGCGGATGCCTGAGGCATCTTGCATAGGACGGTCGTTAAACTATAGTGGTTATAAGGTTATCTTACGCACGAAAGCGAGTTTTACTGACCGGCAAATGGTGGCGGGTGGCAGTGCCACCATTCCAGTGAGCTGACGCTTCTTAATTGCTGACTGCAAATCCCAACCAGTGGCGGGCGGGTTCGCCCTGCGACTCCGTCGCCCGCTTCACCCACTCCGCCACTTAAACAACAAAACAACCACACCAAAAAGATGTGGTTGTTGTATGTTACGAAACTTGAACCCAAGTGGCAGGGCAATTAGATAACCAATTAGTAGCATCAGCACTCCCAGCAAAAGCAGTCGAACTTGCATATTTGGTTTTAATGGTTGTCAAACCACTGCAACCATAAAACATATAATTCATATTTGTTACATTTGAGGTGTTAAAATTGCTGAGGTCTAAACTTGTCAAACTACTGCCCTCAGAAAACATCTGAGTCATATTTGTTACATTTGAGGTGTTAAAATTGCTGAGGTCTAGGCTTGTCAATTTAGGGCAATATGAGAACATAAAACTCATATCTGTTACTTTTTTGGTGTTGAAATTGCCTAGGTTTAAGGTTTGCAAAACACTGCAAGCAAAAAACATAGAACCCATATCTGTTACATTTGAGGTGTCAAAATTGCTAACATTAAGACTTGTCAAACTAGTGCAATTAGAAAACATATCACTCATATCTGTGGCAGCACTTCCAAAATTTCTTGGAAATGTAATACTTGTCAACTTACTGCAAATATATAACATCTTATTCATATTTGTTACATTTGAGGTGTTAAAACTGCGGAGGTCTAATTCTGTCAAACTAGTGCAATAATTAAACATCTTATTCATATCTGTTACATTTGAAGTGTTAAAATTATCAAAAGTTATAGAAGTTACGCCTCTAAACTGAACAAACATAGAAGACGCATCTGCATTAGCATAAATATTTCCGTCTGAAAGGATATAGCAGTTTGCATTGCTGTTTGTTAAAAACATTCTAATATAGCCATCAGCATTCCCGTCTTCGTCTCCATCAATATCAACGGCTATTCCTCCAGTCCAAGTACCAACAGTGCTTGCATAAGTAGAGTATTTACCAAATATGATTGATTTTACTGTACTGTCCGAAGTAGATGTGTTTGCTGTTTGTTTTATTTTAGCATTCAAATTTTGCCCTTTCATAAGAGTATAATTCCCAAGTGTCCAATTTGCTGTATAGGCTTTATTCCCCGTTGAGCCTTGTGGGATTGTTACTGAAGTTTCAGGTGTTGAGCCATTTGACCCAGTCCAACCAGTAAATTCATAAAACAATCTTGTCGGTGCTTGGAGAGTTATTGTATCTTCCACTGTATAAGTGGCAGGGTTTGAAGCGTGATTTGTTCCACCAGCCAAATTATATGTGATTGTGTAAGATTTTGCAGTTGCTGTCGCTGTTATAACAACATCCCCATTTACTACTCCTGCATTTATTGTCAAAGCACCAGTGCTTGGGGTGTAGGTGTATGAGTTGCTATCTATTGCAACTCCGACAACCGTTATCGAAACAGAAGATGGTATATTGTAAACTTCTTTAGGTTTAAGTGTTGTTGAATAACCGTCTCCGCTTCCAGCCTCTGATGTCGCATTTGACACGCTTGGGCCACTGAATGACACAGTATAGGTATTATATTCACTAAACATAAGTTGCAAGGTTGAAACCTCACTGCCCGAGATTGTCATTGTGGCGGTGTTTAAACCAGTGCCACTTGCTTTCATTGTAACGTATGTTGGGTCTGCACTTGCACTCGAACCAACTTCACTGACTTTAAGTCCGGTGTTTGTCATAAGGTTTGTGAATTTCAAAACAAAACTTGCACCAATATTTGGCTCGGCGTTTGCAAAACTTTCAGTGAATGAAAGCGTGTTTCCGGAAATCCTCAATCCGTCGCCGATTTGGGTGTTTGCGTCGTTTCGGAATATCGTCCTATAACCGCCATCAGCCTGCGGGTCTTCAATTTGAATCAAGACTTTAATGCTTGGCGTTGAAGAAAAACTGATATTCAACCGCATCGACTTTTGTACTGCGGTTATGCCCATATAGGCACATAAGGCCAACAAAATTATTGATAATCCTACAATAATTAATTCATAAGCCGTTTTTCTTTTATTGGTCATTTTTTGATTTCTCCTTTACTCTTTATGTTTTTAATATGTTGGATATGTAATTTAGGTATTTTGTGTTTTTAGTATATTTAATTTATATCACTTTTATTTATCAAATTAAAACAATTTTTAAGACTTTTTTGTTAAAAATAATAATTTTTTAAATACTTCAAATATTTACATAAACATTACAATACAACGAAAAACAGACACTTCGAAAAAAGTGCCTAATTATTTATTAAGTTGTATTATAAACAGAGGCGAAACCGCCTAATTTTTCATTGTTGGAGTTGTGATTTTTAGAGGCTAAAAGAAGGCTTAAATACCCCCCCCCCCCCCCCGAGGAAAATGGCTGATGAAATAAGGGTTTTTAC
>JAFYKO010000156.1 GCA_017537515.1 Clostridia bacterium
ATTGTAAATAATCTGCAAACAAAAACTGCATATTATGGCGATGCAGTCTCCTTTGAAAGTGCTACATTGAATAGAACGTTCGCTTCGTCATTAGGAAGTGTTACTGGTGTTAGTTCAGGTGGCTACTCGTTTGCAATCGACAATGTAACTAATATTTCAGGTTTAGGTATTGGCAAAAAAGCTGTATTTTCTTTGACAGATTGGACAAAAGTAACAGCAAAGACAATTGCAATTAATTATTCTGGTCTATTTACTTAATATGTAAATTTAAATTTGTTGACAATTTTAAATAAATAAGGTATAATACTATCCATAAATATTGTAATAGAGGTTTCACTTATGAAAAAATTGTTTTATGTGCTTGCACAAAAAGGAAAAATTAAAGTTGATGTTTCAAGACACGTGAGTATCAAACTTGCCTATGCTAAGGGCGATGTCTTTATGCAAATTGACAACCATTGCCAATTCCAAGACGCTATTTTGCGTGATGGCTTTGGTGTGTCAAACAAGAAGTTTAATCTCAAAATCGACGCCGAAACAGAACGCAACAATCGTGTTTTTCAAGGACTTTTGGATATTCCCGCTTTTCGTGAATTTATTGACTATGAATACGAAAAGGCGTTAAGTTTTGCTAGTGAAAGCAGGGAGGCGAAGTCAAACTTTGAGTATTTTGTGCAATGGGATGAGTTTTTGACGGACGGCGACAAGGCTGGCGTTGAGAAAGTTATTGAACTTTTGGATGCTGAGACACGAGTTAAACTCAACGACGACGAATATTTGGTTTTGGCGGATTGTACCGACCGAAGTGCGTCGCCTTTCAGTGAGTTGCATTTACAACTTGTGAGAAAAACTCACGGAAGTGATGGGGTTAAGGTGGATTATCCCGACATATGTGCTATCGAGCTTTTGCATCACATTGCTGGTTGTTTGAAAGAAAATGGTCCAGAATATGACGCTTATCTTGACAAATTAAAGTTCGAAAAAGAGAGGATTGATTTCAACAGAGCACGTGCGTACATATCTATGACTGACAAGTTCTTGAAGGGCAAGGGTATGGGTGATGATGGTGCAAGTGCAGAGAATCAAAACGAGTATATTTTGTAAAAGCGAGGCTGTTTCAAAGCAGTCTGCTTTTTTTTGTTGGGGGCGGAGTGAGACGCCGGCACGCCGAGAGGCGTCGGGGCGTCTCGCCCGCCCCGTTGTAGGCCCTAAAACAAATAAAATTCAAAAATTTTTTCAAAGTATTGACATTTTTTGGAAATTGGCATATAATATATTTGTTAGTTAGCCAGATGGTTGCGAGTCAGTCGTAAGGGCTGATTCGAGGAAAGTCCGAGCATCAAGAGAACAGGGTGCCGGTTAACTGCCGGTGAGGGCGACCTTAAGGAAAGTGCAACAGAAATATACCGCTTCGCTTAACAATCGCTTTTTAAGAGATAATAGGCCAGTTCCGTGAACGTAAGCCTATGTGCGAAGTAAGGGTGAAATGGTGGTGTAAGAGACCACCGACGTGGGGGTAACTCTGCGTGCCATGTAAACCCCACCTGATGCAAGGTTAAGTGTTGGGCAATGCGTTCTCTCAGCCTGACCAAAAACACCGCTTGAGCGGTATAGAGATATACCGCCTA
>JAFYKO010000157.1 GCA_017537515.1 Clostridia bacterium
ATGTTTTATTTTGCAATACAACGTTAAATAATCAAACTTTATTTGTCGGGCAAGGGTCTTCAATTTCGGGGAATACTTTAACTTTAAATAAAAATTTTTCAGGTTTAGGTGGCGAACTTGGTTTAAAAATTTATAACTATACAACTGTTGCAACTTCAGGTAATATTATAAAAGCTACGATAGGTGGAATTGGTGTAGAAACGGATGAAATTTTTTTAGCATCTTATTCTAATAGTGGTGGAACTCCAGCCCCTGGAGAAATTAGCATTACTGCCGTCTCTAGTATTATAAATATTAAATTTGAAGAATCAAAACCGTTTTATTTTATAGAATATTCTTTTTCAAGTGATTTAAAAATACCTAATATTAATAAGGTTATACAAAACGGAAGCGTAAATATAAAGTTAGAATCTTTAGAAGAAGGGACATCAGCTGGAGTTCCTGATGTAACAGGTATTTGTAACTCCACTTATGATGTTGTTTCAAGTATTTTAACGCTTTCAAATGTAAAGTCAAACATAAGAGTAATATTAAATGAGGTGAATCCATGGACATATGGACGATATATATCAGGAACAGGTTCGGAGACTCCGCCTTCAGAGGTAATGGAAGATGGGGCTAGTGTGGTTTATGATGCTTTTGCGGGATGGCCTTATGTAAAATTCAAAAATCATACCATTCAAGAGTCTTCTTTGTTTAAATCTGTAGCTGGAGATATACCTGCTCGCTGGATAGTGATTGGGAAAAATATGGGAGAGACTCTTTTAACAGGCCCAGCAGTAAAATCAGAGATAGATAGTGGTTGTGTATTATTGTTTAGTGAGCAAACGTTAACTAATATGCCTTTTGATGATTCGGATGGCAATTGGAGTGATAGTAGTTTGCGAAATTGGCTTAATGGTGAATTTCTTGTTACTAGTGGTTTAAACGCTTATAAAAATGATTTTATTCAAAATGTTATATCTAAAACATCGTTTCAAGGTAATGCTTTAAGTGGAGATGCAAATGATAGCATACAAGATAACATATTTTTACTTTCAACTCATAATGGGATGAATACAGAAGTAGGTAGTGGCACCAGTTATTACTCTTCTTATGTAAAACAAAGTTTTATAATAGAGGATTATTTAGGAAGGGCTAGTAGTAGCAATCAAAAGATAATGAATTTTATTGGTAAAAACTCAGCATATTACTGGCTTCGCTCTGGAGTTTATAATAAAATCGATTGTGCGTATGCTGTAGATGATATGGGGTATATAGCAAATTCTCGTAAAGTAACATCTACTTCTTACGGCGTCCGTCCAGCGTTTGTCCTAAATCTTGCGTAAATAAAAAAACCTGCATTTCGGAAATGGAATGCGGTTTTTTACTTCCAGTCAATCTCTTTCAAGTTGTTTTGTTTTAAAAATTCATTACATTTTGAAAAGTGCTTGCATCCGAAAAAGCCGGCGTAGGCGGATAGGGGGCTTGGGTGAACGGATGTGAGAATTTTGTGGATTGGGTTTGTGATTAGTGGTGCAAATGTTTTTGCGTTTCCGCCCCACAAAAGGAAAACGACGGGCGTTTGCTTTTCGTTTATCTTTTTTATTATTGCGGTTGTGAAGTGTTCCCAGCCTTTGCCTTTGTGTGAGTTTGCTTGGCCACGCCTTACGGTCAAAACTGAGTTCAAAAGCAAAACGCCTTGCACAGCCCATCTTCTTAAATCTCCGTTGTTTTCACAAGTTATACCCAAATCGCTTTCAATTTCTTTGAATATGTTTTTTAGTGAAGGTGGAAGGCTGATGCCCTTAGGTACTGCAAAAGAAAGCCCAATTGCTTGTTCGGGTTCGTGGTAAGGGTCTTGACCGATAATCACGACTTTGACGTCCTCGTATTTGCAATAATTCATGCTGTTGAAAATGTTTTCCATTTTGGGGTAAATGGTGTGGTTGCTGTATTCTTCGTCCAAAAAGCTTTGAATTTCTGCAAAATAAGGCTTTTGGAATTCTTCGCCGATAATTTCTAGCCAATTTTTTGTTATTTTAATCATAATGTTATTTTACAATTTTTTATGAATTTAGTCAATATAATTGCCAAAATTTGTATTTTGTGTTAAACTATGCACAGAGGAAAGATTATATATGGACATTAAAAACCTTTTAAATAACGCTTTTGAGGTAAAGGAAATCAAGCCGGGAAGTTTGCAAATAAAAACTGGTGCAGTGTTGCCAAATGGCAAAAACCTTTATTGTTTTATTGACAAAACGCCAAATGGTTATATTATCTCTGATAAAAAATACGTTTTGAAGTATATGAACGACCTTTATTTGCTCAACGCCAATGATGTTAAAAATTGTATAACAAGTGTTATTCAAATTAACAAATTCAAACTTGTGCAAGGGGTTTTGTTCTCTGAAATTAAGGCTGAGAGTGAAGTCGTGCAAAAAATATTTCAATATGTGATGTGCGTAGCTCAGCTTATTAATATGTACGCATTCTTCGACCCACCAGCGTAAACGAGGCAAAATAAAGGGTTAATTGTAGTATTATAAATATACTTTAATATATATAATATATAACATATTATTATAAGCAAAAATTACGTCCAAAAAAAATTTAAAAAAATTTTTAAAAAACTATTGACAATCGCATTCAGTTTGTGTATAATAACTCAAGCGTTTAGCGATTTTTTTATTTACGACCACTCGCAAACACGTGGGTGTGTGTAA
>JAFYKO010000158.1 GCA_017537515.1 Clostridia bacterium
AATGGATTTTGCCTGTCTTTTGCAAAAGAAAATCAGTTTAATCAACTATTTATAAGCTTAGACAAAATCGGGTGTGGTTATTCCAACTTATTGTCAAATTACCATTTCCCATTAAAACAAATCCCATCGCTTGAGTATGAACAAGAAAATATCAGGCAAATTCACGAGGCGACGCAGGAGTCCAGGGCTATGAATAGGTATGTTGAAAATATTTTGGACATAAATATAAAAAGAGAGCTTGAAAACCTTGAAAGCGTTCGCCAAAAACCATTAAAGAAGTCTTACAAAAGAGTTGCAAATGCACTTTTTGAGCGAAGAAAAGACCTTTTTTTAAAGGAGATTGATGGTCCGGGATATGGAATTTAGAAAAAATTTGAAAAAGGGTATTGCCTTTTTTTAATATATGTGTTATAATAATCACAAATTTATAATCAGTTTATAAAGGAGAAAAAACAATGACTTTTATTGATGCATTCCTAAATGTACTTGCCATAATAGGCATTATTGTTGCGGGAGGATTCTTGGTGTTTTTCCTCGGAGACCTTTTATTGTCAATCCTCGAACCTCGTCGCAAAGAAAAAGATTCTGAAGAGGTTGAAGAGGTTGTAGCGGAAGAGCCAACCCTCGAAAAACAACAAGCCTTCACTTTGGAAGAAGAACCAACCGTAAGCGAAGAAAAATTTGTTATGGATGACGAATCTGTTGCAGTGGACTACGACGCAGCCCAAAGAGAAAGAGAGTCGCTTGGCATCGTGGACCAACAACAAGAGGATGTTTTTGAAGAAGACATCAACGCAATTTTTAATGACGATGAGGACTTTAACTTTAACGACAACTTCGATTTCGATAAACTTTTTGACGAAGAAGAGAAGGTTGAAGAAACATCTTCTGAAAAGATTGCAGAAAGTGATATTCTTCCTATTCTTCCTGCAACAGTTGCTGCTGCGGTTGCTGGTTCAAACCCAGAATATGAAGAACAACTTAAAAAAGAAATTGAAAGCCTTAAAAACGAACTCGAAGAACAAAAATCTCTTTATGAAAGCTTGAAAGAACAATCTAAAAACAACGAAGAAAAATGGGAAATTGAAAAAGCGGACCTTGAAAAACTTTACAAAGATGCTGAAGAAAATATGGAAGAAAAGCCTCTTGCAAGCCTTTCTCTTGAAGAATACGAAAACCGCCTTGAAGTTTTGCGTGCAAGACTTAAAGTCAACGAAAAAGAGCTTAAAGCAAACAAAAAAGAATTCCTGCCACTCAAACGTGTACGCAAAAATCTCGACAAAGACAAAGAAAAACTTCGTCGCAGAGAAGCACTGGTTGCAAAACAAAAAGTTATGCTTTATGGCGTAAACAACATAACAGATATTGACCAAGAAAAAGCACAAAAACTCGCAGAAGACCTCGACCTTCTCGACGGCCTTAAAGTTTCTGTAAGACACTGCGAAGAGGTTATGGAATCAAACAAAGACAGATACCCAATTCTCGAAACAGCAAATAGAATTTTGGTTACTCAAAACAGAGAAATCAAAGAAGATATTGAAGAATGCGAAAATGCAATTAAGGCACTTAAAAACGGAAACAACACTGATGAAACTGCAGTTGCAGTGGCACAAACCGAACCAACACCAGTTGCGAAAGAAGAAGCAAATGCCGAAGAATTGATTGCAAACGCAAACGAAGCAATAAACGCAGAAGAAAAAGAAGAAGTTTTGGTTGCAGTTGAAAACGCAGAAGAAAAACCAAAACGCAAGCGTGGACGCCCAAGAAAAGAAGCGGTTGCTCCAGTGGTTGCAGAAGAACCAAAGCTTGAAACAAACATCGAAAATGTAACAATGGAAGATGTGTTTGCACCATTTGAAAACCACGAGTTTGATTATGACGCAGAAGAACCAAGTTTTGAAGATTTGTTTGCAATCGAACAAGAAGAAAAAGACAAAAAAGACGATGATTTATTTTAAATTACATAAAAATCAACCTTAAACGAGGTTGTTTTTTATTGGGTGCCTGAGGCACCTTGCAGTGAGCGGGCTTTCGCCCGCGTTTTTAATGCAATCAACCTGCTTTTTTACTAAAATAAAAAAAAATTCAAAAAATTTATCAAAAAAAGTAAAATTTT
The DNA here is from genome assembly GCA_017537515.1 of Clostridia bacterium. Classification (GTDB taxonomy): domain Bacteria; phylum Bacillota; class Clostridia; order Christensenellales; family UBA1242; genus UBA5489. The sequence continues at coordinate 2,117 of JAFYKO010000158.1, forward strand.
AGTTGACTTTGTGAATTATGTTTGTTAAAATGCAAATAATAGAGTAGAA
>JAFYKO010000159.1 GCA_017537515.1 Clostridia bacterium
AAACAAGTGTAGTGGTGCCAGTCTTTTTGGCTTGGATTGTCATATTTGTAAGTTTGACAATGTCGTTTTCATAATCAAAGCACGATACGTCTGCGTAAGATGGGAAAATTTCATATCCTTGCAGTTTGAGGCTTGTGCTTTCGAGGATGTTTATTGTTGCCTCAGTTGGTAAGTTTGAAATGCTTGCAACTGGCACTTCGCACACGCTAAAATACAATTTTTGCGAGAAGTTTGAGTCGTCAGTTGCTGTGAGGGTTATGCAACATTTTCCGACTGTAAGTGGAGTGATAGTGTTGTTTTCAACTTTTAAAACATTGTTGTTGGTGGTAAGAGAAAATCTGTCTTCAAACTCTTTTGCATTTGAGTAGATTGAATACGAAACTTTTGAAGGGAATTTATCCAAAATTGCTTGTTGGTAGTTTGCAGACTTTGTGAGGTAAAGAAGTTTGTATTCCGAAGTTCCTTCGTTTGAAAGGGTATAAGTTCTGTTATTACTGTCTTTGAGGTTGAATTTCATATTTAGTGATTGAATATATGGCGTGCAGTCGAAATGAAATTTTTTGGTTTTATAGTTTTTGCTGGAAATACTTATCCAAAACGTTGCACCTTGCGTGATGTTAAATTCCACTTCCACAAACTTGCCTTTGGTGATTGTGGCATCTACATTGTAAGAATAATTTACAACTGGAGATGAAAAACCTTGTGGGGCATTAAAGCTGATAGTGTAAACCTCAAAGCTTCCATCGGCTTTCTTCCCTGACTTGAAAATCTCGCTGTTGCTGATATAATTTATTTCAGAAGCGGGGTTTTTCGGTTGTGCATTTGGTGTAATGACAAATGCCAAGGTTACAATAATAACCAACGACAATAGAGCAGTTATAAATATAAAAGGTTTAGTTTTAACCATTTCGACAAATTTTGACATATCAATATTATAAATGAATATTTAGTGAATGTCAAAAGGTTTTTAAAATTTTTTGTGATTTTGCTTTACTAATTCATCCAAAAAGTGTTAAACTATAAAAAAGGAGTCAGATTTTGAATAAAGTTACTAAAGTTTTAAAGAAAGTTGCGGGCTTAATTAAGAAAGAGGCAGAGCCTTCAAAAAAAGAAATATTGAAAAAGATTTTGTACGCCAAAAGCGTTGCAATTATCGGTGCGAGTGAAAAAGAGTCCTCAGTGGGCTGTGAAATAACAAAAAACCTCTTAGAGAGTTTCAAAGGTAATGTTTTTCCAGTTAATCCTAAATATGAGACAATACTTGGTCAAAAAGCCTACAAAAGTGTTTTGGATATTAAAAAAACAGTTGATTTTGCAGTTATTGTTGTGCCCGCAAAAGCGGTTTTAGGAGTTGTGGAAGAATGTGCAAAGGCAAAAATCAGTGGTGTGGTTGTTATCAGTGCGGGTTTCAAGGAGATTGGGCAGGAAGGTGCATTGCTTGAAAAACAGCTTTTAGACATAGTTAACACCAACAAAATGGCCCTTATTGGACCAAATTGCCTAGGGGTGTTGAATCTTCACAACAACTTAAACGCCTCATTTTCTCCCGTTGCACCCAAAAAAGCGGGAAAGGTTGCTTTTGTTTCGCAATCCGGGGCCCTTGTGTGTGGGATAATCAATCTTATGGAGCAAGAAAACTTAAACTGCTCGCAAATAGTAAGCATTGGCAATCAAACTGATGTAGATTTCTTGGACCTTTTTGAACTTTGGGAAGACGACGATAATATTGAAATTATTTTAGCATATGTGGAAGGCATAGAAGACTCCGACCGCTTTAAAAAAGTTTGTTCCAGAATTTCAAGCAAGAAGCCAATAATTATGTTAAAATCTGGTAGAAGTGCAAAAGGCGGAAGTGCGACGGCAAGCCACACCGGAGCCCTTGCGGGAGATGATGTTGCTTTGGATGCACTTATTAAATCCGCCGGCGTGATAAGGGAGTATTATCTAAGAGATTTTATAAACACTGCAAAAATGTTTAATAGCGTTTCCGATGTTCAAGGTCATAGGCTTGGGATATTAACCAACGCCGGGGGGCCTGCAATTATTGCAACAGACACCGCAAACGATGTTGGGATTGAAGTTGTGGATTTAAGCGAGGAAACCAAAAACAGCTTACGAGAAAATTTACCCGCCGAAGCAAGCGTAAAAAATCCGGTTGATATTATTGCATCAGCAAGTTTGGAACAGTTTGTAAAGTCCGCTGAAATTCTCTTAAAGTCTGATGAAATAGATACGCTTTTGGTGATTTATCTTTACATCACGCAAAAAAATGATATTGCTCTTGCACAAGAACTTGAGAAGTTGAGGGAAAAATATCCAAGCAAAGCGATTGTGGGCGTTTTCCAAACCACAGACGAGTTTTTTGAGGAGTTGAAGGAGCAAAATATTAGTATTCCTATCTTTAAATACGGCGTTGATGCGATAAAACCAATTAAAAAACTTGTGGAGTATTACCAAAAACGAACTAATGAGGCCTATACAGAGCCAAAATTTGAGGTTGACACGAAAACTGCAAAGAGAATTATTGCAACCTACAAAAAAGAGAAAAGAAGTTTGCTTACGACTTACGATAGTCTCAACTTCTTCAAATGTTTTGATTTACCTCTTGCCAAGTTTGAACTCGTAAAAACACTGGAGGAGACATACTCGTTTGCTGAAAAAGTAGGCTATCCGCTTGTGCTTAAAATTTCAAGCAGGGAAGTCAGTCATAAAACAGATGTTGGGGGCGTGGTTGTTGGCATAAACAACAAAACGCAATTAGGAATTGAGTGGAAATCACTACAAAAAAGGCTTAAAGACAAAAATCTTCTTGAAACGCTTG
>JAFYKO010000160.1 GCA_017537515.1 Clostridia bacterium
ACAAACCCCTTGATTAAAATCAAGGCATCACAGTTTGAATAATCATCAGTTGCTGTCAAATACCCCTTCGGGGTGCTTGACGACAACTTCCGATAATATTAAAAACAGTATTACTGGATAAAGTAATGCTTTTTTTGTATGTATATATAATAAAAAACCGCCTCTGAGCTGGAAGGCGGTTCATAAAAGAGATGTAAAATAAGACTAAATCTACCAAATTTACACATCGGCATTATAACACCAAAAACACCACAAGTCAAGTATTTTTCAATTTTTTTTATTTTTTATTCAATCACTTTTATTCAGCTAATCGCCCGCACAAATTTTGGGGTATTGCCAAAAAGAGGAAGGTGTGGTAAAATATTAAAAAGGAAAAACTATGAAAATAAAAGATTTTATTTATCGTGGCGACAAAAAGAATGGCGAATTGCCAGATATGGTGTTTATACCAAGTTATAGAGAAATTAAAGAAAAAGGAATGTACCCTGAGGGGCAAAAAGATTATAGGCTTGCTGAGGCAACAGACTATGCGAGGCTGAATGGTGCAGTTACGAGTGAGAGTATGATTTCTACCCATTCTGCACAAACGTGGCTTAGGGATTTTTCAACAATCAACACCACTCATGTGCTAAATGAGAAAGGTGGATTGAAAGATTCGTTGCAGAAAGAAAGGTCGATTTGTGTTCGACCTATGATTAGGCTTGATATAGAAAAAATCTTATCAACAGAAGGGGCGTTGGAGTTTTTTAGACCATACTCCGAAATGGAGACTTTGTTTGACGGAAACGACAAAAAAATGAAATTCGGCGAGTATCCTCAGAGTTACGTCGGCCCTCAACTTCTACGTGAACTTGGAGATATGTTAAGATATGGCGGGGATATTAAAAATACGGGCAAAGAGTATTTTTCACGCATAAAAGAGGATAAAAATACTGTAGTTAGAAGCAAAGAACTTATTCGACAAGGCAAGAAGTATGCTGTTGTGTATGCTTATCCTTATGACGAAAGCATTAGGCTTTCAAGCAACCTAACCCCCCGAACAAGCACACCTCCTATGAAAGGCGAATTTTATTTTTGTAATGTTGAGCCAATTGTTTGGAAGATACTCAACTGGGATAAACTTCCAAAGGAAATAAATCGCCTTGGAGACGGAACTGCAAAATACATAGAACTTCAAACAAAGGATGCAATTATTTCTGGCTTGCCTTTTTATCCTTTAATGCAAGACCGCAACAACCAATATTGGCAAAACAGCTCTATAAGGGCTTATCTTAATGGCATAAACGTCAATAATATAACAGAAGATAGTGAATATTACTTAGGTGAACTGCCTGCCCCAAATGGCGGAAACTTTGAAGGCAGAGGCTTTATTGAGCAGGCTTTAGATTTTGAAGTGGGCATAAAAAAGAAGTTTAGGGCAAAGAAAAATGTGTATGGTGTTAAGGTTTTAAAAGAACCTATGACGACAAGCGAACAAATCAAATTATATATTGAAAAGGGCAAGTCGTTTATGCTTCACGGTCCAAGTGGCGTGGGAAAAACAAGGCGTATTGAAGAAGTTGACTCGGATTTTGTTTCAATTGTGCTTAGGAATGGTATGCTTCCGGAAGAGGTTATTGGCAAGACTATTTATCCAAATGGCGGCGCTTCAAGGCCTAGCGTTTGGATGCCTCCGGCGTGGTATACAAATCTTTGCAAAAAGTGTGAAGAAGAGCCAGATGAAAATCACGTGCTTTTTATTGACGAAATAACCAACGTAAAACCAAGCGAGCAAAGTTTGGTGTATAATCTTGTCCTCACTCGTTCTATTGGGCCAAATATTGGCAAGCTTCCGAAAAATGTGGTGGTTGTTGCGGCGGGCAACACAAAACAAGAAAGCGAGGCGGCGTACAATATGCCGGAGCCACTTTTTAGGCGGTTTGAGGGGCATATAGAACTCCAACCGGATGTGTCTTCGTGGTTGGAGTGGGGCACCGAAATGAGTTCTAAGGGCGAAGGCAGGTTTAAAATTCACCCGCTTGTGGCAAGTTTTGTGGCGACTTATAGAGAAAAAGTGTTTTATTCGCCTTACGACAGCGAAGAGCCACCAAAGTTTGCAATCGACCCTCGTGGCTGGGAGCAAGTTTCGGACCTAATTTATGACAACGACGGAGTTCTCGCACGAGAGATGATTGAGAATAAGGTTGGGAAGGAAATTGCAAATGCATTTATGGCGTTTGCGGAAAGCGATACGCTTACTATTGAAGATATTTTGGATGAGAGTTTTACAATTTATGACATACCAAAAAAAGTTGACGAGCAATATGCACTTGTTCTTGCACTTAGTCGTTGCACAGAAGAAGAGTTTCCAACAATAAAAAACTTTGTGGAAGGGTATTTGAAGTCTGAATTGTCGGCGGTGTTTATCAAAATTTGGGTTGGAGAAAGCTTAGAGAGGGCAATTTTTGTTGAGGGCTTAAAAAAGCAAGAACAAATAACTCTTTAAATAATAAAAAAAAACAACGGGAATGCGTTTTTCCTGTTGTTTTTCTTTGTGTTAATAGGCTCTTTTTATGTTGTGTTTTTTGCGGTAGCGTCGCACAAAGTATTTGTATATTTCCATAACCACTAGTATCACCATTGCGATACCTAGCATTGCGAGAACGTATGTGATTGGTATGCTTGTAAGTCCAAGTGCGGTTGCGATTGGTGGGACTTCGACAATAAGGAATTGCAGGCCGATTGCAAGGGCAATGGAGATAAACACAAGTGGGTTTTGGAATATATTTGTTTTGAATATTGATTCGGTTTCGCTTTTGCAGTTGAGTGTATGCCAGTTTTGCAAGAACACCATAAGAGTCATTACGATGGTTCTTGCAAGTTCTAACTCTACGTTTGTGCATTTAATAAGGTATATCCAAACGCCAAGCACAAGCACGCCTACGACAAGGCCGGAGATTATGGACTCCTTGAAAAGTGATTTGCTGAACAGACTTTCTTTTGTGGACCGAGGAGATTGTTTCATTATATTCTCCTCTGACTTTTCAAACACAAGAGCAAAGTCTTGGAGGCCGTCTGTTACGATATTCAAATACAAAAGTTGGATTGCGACGAGTGGGAGTGGAAGCCCGCACAGAATTGAGATAAAGAAGAAGAAAAGTTCGCCGATGCCTTGCGAAAGCAAGAAGTAAGTTACTTTTCGGATATTGCTGTAAGCGGTTCGGCCTTCTTTTATGCCTTGCACGATTGAAGAGAAGTTGTCGTCGGCGATAATCATATCCGCTGTTTCTTTTGCGACGTCTGTTCCGCTTCCCATTGCTATGCCGATATGTGCGGTTTTTATGGCGGGTGCGTCGTTTACTCCGTCGCCCGTAACTGCCACAAACTCGCCCATTTTTTTGAGAGCGTTGACGATGTTGAGTTTGTCTGTTGGTGTAACTCTTGAAAAGACTTTTTTGCCTCTGATAAACTTAACAAACTCTTTTGAGCCTTTTGCAAAATGTTCTTCAACTTCTTTGCCAGTTGCGACTTCTTCGAATTTGGTTGCGATATTTATTTCTTTTGCGATTGCGAATGCTGTCAGTGGGTGGTCGCCGGTTATCATTAAGACCTTGATTCCGGCGTTGTGGCAACTTTCGACTGCACTTTTACTTTCAAGGCGGATTGGGTCGATAAATCCCACAAATCCAAGGAAGGTTAGGCCGGAAATATTTTCCTCTGTTTTGTCGCCTTTGGCCTCGCCTTTTGCAACTGCGATGAGGCGATAACCTTCTTTTGCTAGTTCTTCGTGTTGTTTGAGCAGTTTTTTGGGGGCAAGGTTTGAAATTTTGTCCCCGTCTTGCATAAACTCACACAGAGACAAAATTTTTTCAACAGAGCCCTTTGCAGAGCAAAATTCTTGTCCGTCTTCTTCATAAAACACTGCTGAGTATTTCTTTTCGCTTTCGTAAGGGATTATTTTAAGGGTTTTTACACCGGTTTTGCCTTTATTTGCCTTTAAGTTTAGGGCAAGGAATGCGACGTCGATGCTGTCGCCAAAGTTTTTGAATTCGTTGTTGGATTTGTAAAGTTTGCCTTCGTTGTTGATTGCTCCAAGTTTTGCGATTTCTTTTGCGTAGGATATATCTGCGTTTTTGAGGGGTAAGATTTTTCCCTTGTCGTTGTATCCGCTTCCCGTAACGTCGTATTTATCTCCGTTTGGGAGGACAATAACTTTTGCGGTTTGTTCGTTTAAGGTGAGTGTGCCTGTTTTGTCGCTGGCGATAACTGTGCAACTGCCGAGGCTTCCGACTGCTTTTAGGTTTTTGACGATGACGTTTTTCTTTGACATTTTATTGGAAGAGACTGTCAAGGCTATAGTTACTGCGAGGGGCAGGCCTTCGGGTATGGCGGACACTGCCATAGCTATCACGAACAGGAAGATTGTGTTGAAGTCGTTGCCTTGAAACCACAGTGCGATAAATATCACTAGTGCTACGATGCAGATTCCGATGGTGATTTGCGTTGAGAATTTTTTTATTCGCATATCCAGAGGTGATTTTTCGTTTTTAACGGTGTCGAGGGTGTCGGCGATTTTGCCAATCTCGGTGTTTATGCCTGTTTCGACGACGACTGCGACTGCTCGACCGGTCATAACTGATGCTCCTGCGAACAGCATATTTTTTCTGTCGGCGAGGCTTGTGTTTTCGGGCAGTATATCTGTTTGTTTTTCTACGAGAGTGCTTTCGCCGGTGAGGAGTGATTCATCGACTTTAAGATTAAAGCAGGTGAGGATTCGCATATCTGCGGAGACTTTGTCGCCGGATTCTAAGAATACGATATCTCCAACGACGAGGTTTTTTGCGTCGACTTGGGTTTTTTCTCCATCTCTCAGCACTTTGACGTTGGTTTTGACCATATTGACAAGGGAGCCTGCGATTCTGTGGGCTCGTTTTTCTTGTACGGTGCCCATTGTGAGGTCGATTGCGATAAGGAAGAAGATGACTATTGCATCGATGTATTCGCCCACAATAAGTGAAAACAGGGTTGCGAACATCAGCAGAATCATTATTGGGTTTATGAGTTCTCTGCCGAGTATCTTCCAAACTGAGATTTTGTTTTTGCTTGGGAGTTCGTTCTTTCCGTTTGTTTGAAGGCGGAGTTCGGCGTCGGTTGACGTCAGGCCTTCATTTGAAGAGTTGACCTTTTTCAGTGTCTCTTCGCTGTTGATTGCATAAAATTTTGTTTTTTCTATTTTCTTAACCTCCTTTATTTTCCTAAACAGAACTTAGAAAAGATTTCATCCACTACGGCTTCTGTTTCGGTTTCGCCAGTGATTTTCCCAAGTTCGTTCCAGACGTTACGCACAAGAAAGGCGACGATGTCCGCACTTTCTGTATCGCACTTAGAGATTGCGTCTTTGAGTGCGGTTTCTGAAAGTTTCAAATAGTCAATTTGCCTTAGGTTTGTAAGCACGAGGCCGGACATATCCATTTTTTTGTCGATAACTTTGTCAAAAATCTTTTGCTTGATTGCCTCAATATTTTCGTGTCTTAATGCACTGATTTCAACAACGTCTTCGTTTTCAAATTTAAGGGTTTTTCCTAGGTCGGTTTTGTTTAAAACAAAGATGCGGTTGCGGT
>JAFYKO010000161.1 GCA_017537515.1 Clostridia bacterium
CATACTCTCAATATGGGCACAGTTCTTGAATTCACAAAAGAAGAACGCACAATAGTTTACAAAATAACCGTTATGAACTACACATACGACGCTGACCTCGAAGTGAGTTTCACACTCAGCAACCCTGAAATAACACTTCCTGGTTCAACCACAGTTGTTGTTCAAAACTCTGTTAACACTGCAATGTCTGGAGCCAAGGACGCTCAACAAAACACTATTCCTCTTACGCAACAAGGCAACACCTACTCTTTCCGCTTGGGAGAATTCACTCTACAGCATTATGACGCCTTGACTGCACCGCAAGTTACTTTCTATATAGAATCAACTTGTGTGTATTTCGGAAAATCTTTTAACCAGCATAATGACTTCAATTTCAACCTAACAAAAATTTCAGACTAACAAAAAAGCATAACCGCAAAATGGTTATGTTTTTTGTTTTTATGAGATTTAAGTCAATTTGCTTCTTATTTCCACATAACGTTGATATCTGCCCTCGTCAATCTTTCCCAATGCAAGGGCTTCTTTAACTCCGCAAACCTCCTCGTTGATATGTGCACAAGATTTGTATTTGCATCTAGGCAAATGCTCCAAAAATTCTGGATAATAGTAAGGCAATTCGGCTTTGTTAAGTGGCAAATAGCTTTCATCGAGACTTGAAAACCCTGCCGTATCCGCTATGTAAGTGTTTGTTGAAAGTTCATAAAGTTCTGTATGGCGAGTTGTGTTTTTGCCTCTTTCAATTTTTTCCGAAAGCACGCCTTCTTTTGTCATATCCTTTCCAAATATAGCATTCAAAAGGCCTGACTTGCCCACACCAGATTGGCCGGCAAACGCTGAAGTTTTGTTGAGAAGAAGGTATTTTATTTCATTTATTCCTATCTTTTTATGTGCTGATGTGTCAATAACCTTAAAATACCGCCCGTATGTACGCTGTACATAAGGTAAAATATCATTGTTTTCATCCGTCTTTGAATGGCAAATAATTGGGGTTATGTCATTAACCTTGCAAAATAGCAACAATTTATCCAACACCAAAAAATCCGGCTTTGGTGTGTCTGCAATAAGAATAAACAAGTTGTCAAGATTGCAAATTGGCGGGCGAACCAGCTTGTTTTTTCTTTCATACACAGATTCTATTTGCTTTGTTTCTGGGTTGTAGTCAACAATATCGCCGACATAAATCCCTTTTTCTTTCAAATTGCCTCTTGCAAAAGCAAGAACGACTTCGCCTTGAACACTCACTCTGAATTTATCACTGAGTTTTTTTATAACTAAACCCTTCATAATTTTCTACCTCGCTTTTTAATATTTTTTTAGGCTATGTCTATGGGGCTTTACCCTCCACAGACCATACCTATCGGGATTTTCAGCCCGTTTAAAAGGTTTTTGGCAGTCATAACTTTACCATTTGGGGCTTGCAAATCAACACATTCCACAAACCCGTCGGAGGCTTTTATTACAAGCCCCGTTTTTCCGCTTGCCATTACAACTTCACCATTTTTGAAATCGTCAAGATTTAAGTCAAGTTCTTTGAGTCTTGCAGAATAAACCTTCAACCTCAGTTCCCCTACAACAAGATATGCGACTGGGTTTGGGTTGTATGCACGAATTTTATTGACAATATTTTTTGCAGTATCTGAAAAATCAAGTCTTGCGTTTTCTTTTGTTAAGACACTCGTAAATGTCGCTTTTGAATGTTCTTGCGGAACAAAAACCGCCTTGCCGTTCTCAATCAAATCAAGGGCCTCAACAAGGGCTTCACCGCCTACGCTTGCCATTTTTTCAAACAATGTTTTTGAGGTGTCGTTTTCAGATATATTCACAACCTTTTGCAATAACACATCCCCGGAGTCAACTTCTTTCGCCATTTTCATAACCGTAACTCCCGTTTGTTTTTCACCTCTCAAAATAGCTGTTTGGATAGGGCTTGGGCCTCTATAAAGCGGAAGCAAAGAGCCGTGTAAATTTATTGGTAGGGCAAGTGATAGAATTTTTTCGCTTAAAATAACACCAAACGCAACAAGAACAAGGACATCTGGTTTTAGAGTCTCTATTAATTTTTCGCCGTCCTGTTTGAAATTTTCGAATTGAAAAACTTCAAGGCCTACGCTTTTGGCATAAGTCTTAACCGGTGTTTCTACAAGTTTTTTCCCTCGGCCTGCCGGCTTGTCCATTTTTGTAACTACACCCAAAATCTCATATTTGTTTGAATTAACAATACACTCCAAGCAAGTTTTTGCTATTTCCGGAGTTCCTAAAAACAAAATTCTCATTTTTTTCCTTTTGGTTTTTTTATAATCTTATCAATATACAAAATTCCATCCAGATGGTCAAGTTCGTGGCAAACACATCTTGCAAAGTTGCCTTCTCCCGTAATTGTCATATCATAGCCAAATATATCTTGAAATTTCACCGTAACTTCTTCGGGTCTTACAACAACCCCTCTTCTGTTTGGGACTGACAAGCAAGCCTCTTCGTCCTCAACTTCGCCACGCATACTGACAATTTCAGGGTTTATCATTTCAAAAAACGCCCCGTTAACTTCCATAACAACAATTCTTTTAAGGACTCCAACTTGCACTCCCGCAAGGCCCATACCTCTGTTTTTATACATACTTTCGGCCATATCGACAAGAATGCACCAAAGGTTTTCATCAAAATTTTTTACGACCTTAGATTTTTTTCTAAGAAGTTCGTCGCCTTCCTTAACTATTTCTCTTATTGCCATAATTTTCTCCTTTTTAACTTAAACTACTTGGGTTTATTTCCGTAATTATGCTGGGTTTTCGGTCTTTAAAGCCATTGACAACCGCATAAATTTCTTTAATTATATCACATTCCTTGCCTTTTGTAAACCTCATAACGATTTGATACCTAAATTTATTTTTAATCCTCGTATGTGGGCTTTTGTTTGCACCAAGATAAATAAAGCTTTCAAAATACTTGCCCCGCACTTCCTTTATGCCAGCCATAACCTCCCGAGTCAAGTCTACAACCAAATTTTCTTTTTCGTGGGTTATAAGAATTCTTACAATAGTTGAAAACGGTGGAAAGTCTGTTGTTTCTCGAATGTTTATTTCCCTATTGAAAAAGCTTTTATAGTCGTAATTCGCCGCAAATCTATAAACATAATGTTTTGGTGCATAGGATTGTAAGATAGTTTTGCCAAGGCCACTATGCCTACCCGCTCTGCCACTAACCTGCGTTATGAGTTGGAAGGTCTTTTCAGTCGCCCGATAATCCGATTGATACAAACTCTGGTCGGCGTCCACTATCCCAACAAGTTCTACGTTTTTGAAGTCGTGGCCCTTTGCAATCATTTGCGTGCCGACCAAAATCGCCGGCGAAACAGCGGTAAACTCTTCTAGTATTTTCTGATGACCGTTTTTACCCGAAACAGTATCATTATCCATTCTAAAAACTGGGATATCCGGAAAAATCTCTTTTATTTCCGCCACAATTTTTTGCGTGCCTATCGCCCCTTGGCGAATGTGCTTCGACCCGCATTTTGGACATTGCGTCAACACCCTATAATTCTTCCCACAAAAATGGCATTTGAGTTTTTCATCCTCTTTGTGGTAAACAAGCGGTGCATCGCAATCCGTACAACGGGGAATATACCCACACATCGCACAACGCAAGAAAGAAGTGTAACCCCGTCTGTTTAGGAATAATATCGCTTGTTTTTTCGCCCTAAAGCAATCATCAAGTTCGGATAAAAGGGCTCTGGAGAACATTCCACCATTCCCCGCACGAATCTCAGAAAGCATATCCACAATTTGTACTTTCGGCATATCAAAATTGCTTGCCCTGTGCGGTAATTCCAAAAGTTCATATTCCCCCGTCTCGGTTTTCGCAAACGTCTCAATGCTCGGCGTTGCACTTCCAAGAACAAGCGGGCAATTATTAAAATTCTTCCTAAACTCCGCAACCTCGATTGTTTTATACCTCGGACTCGTTTCGCTGTTGTAAGACCCTTCGTGCTCCTCGTCAATAACTATTATACCCACGTTTTCAAGTGGTGCAAAAATCGCCGACCTTGCTCCTACAACAACCTTCGCTTCGCCGTCCAAAATTCTATGCCACTCATCAAACTTTTCGCCTTGCGAAAGACCGCTATGAAGCACAGCAACTGTTTCTCCGAATCGGTTTTTGAGATTTCCAAGCATTTGTGGTGTAAGCGAAATTTCAGGCACAAGCAGTATGGCAGTTTTTCCGTTTTCAAGTGCTTTTTCAATAAGTGTCAAATACACCTCTGTCTTCCCACTGCCCGTAACCCCAAACAGCACATAGGTTTTAGGCAAGAATGTACCTATCGTATCCACCGCACGTTTTTGCTCTGGGTTTAAAACAACGGACTTTTTTTCTATCTTCATTGCGTCTGGACGTCTGTCCACGTTAATTTCCTTGACAAGCAACAACCCATCTTTTTTGAACTTATCAACAACGCTTGTGCCAAAATTATTCCGCAGTTCAGTCTGCAAATTTAAGGGGTTTTCTTTCAAGAAATCCAAAAGTGTTTTTTGCTTTTCCGTCAAACGTTTTAAAGTTTTTTCATAGTCCTCAATCAAAAGGTTTGGATTTAATGCAAGATAAGTCAAGGATTTTGGTTTTACCTTACCACTGCGAACCTCCGCAGAGATAAAAAGCCGGAGTGCCTCAACCTTTTTTATGTTGTATTTTTCAACCATAAAATCGCATAAAGCCAGCATTTCTTCTGAGATTTCCGGCTTGTTTGATTTGGTTTTCAAAATAGATTTGAGCTTCCCCAAAGGCAAAGAAGATTTTTCTTTAAGCTTCAACACAAACCCATCAATGACACGATTCCCAAACGGAACAACCACCCGCACGCCAACCGAGATATCAAAACCAGGCGGAACAGCATACTCAAACACTCTGTCCACCTGACTTACAGCAACATCAACAATAACTTCCGCAATCATTACTCACATTTTAACAAATTTCTTTGAAATAGTCAAGTTTGTTGCGTTGATTGGGTTGTTTTATGTGCATTAACAAAAAAAGCGAACATCAAAAATTCGCTTTGTTTGTTATATTGCTATGCCTAGAATTCATTATAAGTCAAATTGGTGCACCAAGACAATAAAACATACCAACCATACCTGTTACTATGAAGGTTCTGGGGCATAGCTAGTCAAATACCCACCACTTAAGCCACTCGTCGTCTTTATTCTTATCCAGATTCCGGGTAATATCCCCTCAAATACCCGCCACCGTCACTGTTAGTATGTGCGTTTGTCTTATCTACCACTGAAGAAGTAAAGTTTGGAAGCTTTGTGCAACCATAAAACATATTGGTTGAATTTGTTACAGCATCCGTCGACCAAGCACCACTTCCAACAACCACAAGAATGCGTTCCAAATTACTGCAATTATAAAA
>JAFYKO010000162.1 GCA_017537515.1 Clostridia bacterium
CCTAACTCATCAGCGGGCCCCCTCATTGTATAAAAAAACCCTTTATGCAAGGGCTTTAGAATTATTTAACTCTTTCCATAGATGAACCATCACGAGTGTCAACCTTGATGATTTCGCCTTCATTCACGAAAAGTGGAACTTGCAATTCATATCCAGTTTCCAATTTTGCTGGCTTGTAACCTGCTTTTGAGCTGTCTCCTTGGATACCAGGTTCACATTCTGTGATTTTGAGTTCAACAAAAAGTGGAGGTTCAACCGAGAATGCTTCTCCTTCGTAGAATTGAATTGTTGCCATCATATTTTCTGTAATGAAATTGAGGGCGTCTTCAACTTGTGATTTATTGAGTGGGATTTGGTCGTATGTTTCCATATCCATAAAATACACCAAATCTCCTTCTTTGTAAAGATATTGCATTTCTTTACGTTCAATCACTGCAACTTTGAATTTGTCGCTTGGGTTGAAAGTTCTTTCAAGTGTTTGACCTGTTTTTACGTTTTTGATTTTTGTACGAACGAATGGAGAGCCTTTTCCTGGTTTTACGTGTAGAAAATCTACCACCAAATAAACTGCACCTTCCATTTCGAAAGTAACGCCTTTTCTAAAATCTCCTGCTGTTATCATAATTTTCTCCTTATTTTTTGACTATGCTAAGTTTAGCACATTTAAGGCTAAATGTCTAGTTTTTTTATATATTTTTGTATATATTTTTCATTATTAATGCATCTTCTGCCATAAAATCCCGACTTTCACAAATGATTGTTGGGTTTAGTTTGAGTTGTTTTATTGCTTTTGCAAGTGGAGTGAAGTCAGGCCCATAAAGCTCGTCGTTATAGTTGAGGTGTCTTATCTCGCCTTTGTCCCCAAATTCTATCTTTGAAAAATGTATGTGGCAATTTTTAGTACGTTCAAACCCTAGTTTTTCTATGCAATAATTGAAGATTTTTAAATAATCCCCAACCTTTTTCAACTCACCTTTCATTGTGCAATTTATATGGCCAAAATCAAATGTCGGAATTAGTTTCTCACTAATGGTGCAAATATCTATAATTTCTTTATAAGTTCCTATTTGCAGGTATTTCCCCATAGTTTCAGGGCATAAGTAAATATCTTGATAAGCACTTAAATCTACGGTTTCCAAGAACTCTTTAAGGCGGTTTGTTGCGAGGGTTATTGCTTCTTCTCTCGTTTGCTTACCTTGTGAACCTATATGAAAGACAAAGTGATTGCCTTTCATTGCCTTGACATACTCCAATCCTTTGAGAACATACCCAAATGATTTTGTTTTCATTTCTTCGTCTGGGTTTGCAAAGTTTATATAATAAGGTGCGTGAATACTCACTCGCACGCCATATTTTTCGGCTTCTTGTCCAATTTTTTCTGCAGTAGGGATAGACATTGTGTACCCCCTTCCAAAACTGTATTCATATGCATTTAACCCTACAGATTTTAGCCATTTTGGGGCCTCCACGCTGGTTTTATAACCCGCTTCAAAAAATGATGGGCTGTTGCCTGATGGACCAAAACGAATTCCGTCTTCTTCCTCAATAACATAAACTTTTGCATTGCCTTCTTTTATTTCTTCCAATGTCTGAGCTTGTTCAAGAGAAAAATCCCCACATTTTGTTCGAGTTATGGATAACGCAAAAGCAAATGTGTCAAGTTTCTTTGCCAAATCTCTTGCAAAACTTCTTACATAAAACCCAGACGTGCAGAAAATTTCAAATTCAAAAACGTTTGTATCAATTTGCCTCAAAAGTTTGACATCAAAAATTTCAATTTCTTTTGGGCTAAGTTCAAAATCCTGCCCCTTTCTTGCGAGGTCGCAGGCTTTTTGTCCGTTAATTTTTTTTGCAGAGTATTTTGGGGGCATTTGTGCAGATTTCCCAACAAAACTAGGTAAAACATTTTCAATCATTTCGGAGTTTACTACGACATTATTTTTATTAATTATTTTACCTTCAGAGTCCAGCGTGTCTGTCTCTTCGCCAAACTTAAAAACAGTTCTATAAACCTTATTGCAGTGCAAAAATTTATCAAAAAGCTTCGTGCCTTTATTTATCCCCACAAGCAAAAGCCCATCGGCGAGAGGGTCTAGGGTTCCCATATGTCCTGCTTTTTTGGCGGAAAGTGCTTTTTTTGTAAGTTGCACCGCCAAAAATGAACTCATTCCTCTTGGTTTATTCAAAACTATTATGCCACTATTATCCAACATTTACTCCTTTGGAATATTTAATGTTTCGAGAATTTTATTAATATTTTCTTCGTGAAAAGCACCATCATCAAGTTGGAAAACAAGATTTGGAACATTTCTGAGATTTAGGTTTTCTGCAAGAGTTCTTTTAATAAACCCAGAAGACTTTTGCAAAAGTTTGAGAATTTCTTTTCTGTCTTCGAGGTTTTCTTTATAGATACTAACCCCTGCTTTGCAACTTGTAAAATCACTGCTTGTTTTAACCCAAGTTACTGAAATAAGTTCGTTTAACCGTGGGTCGTTTAGGTCGTTTTTAATAATTTCTGCTAATTCTTTTTGAATTTCGGCGTCAGCCCTTAACATTCTATTATTCATACAATCACCTCATTTTTTATAATTTTAAGATTTTAAAATCTTTTGATAGGGATATTTTCGTAACATTCAATTATGTCGCCTTCTTTTAGATTTGGAATATCGCCAAGTTTTATACCGCACTCAAACCCAGTTTGAATTTCAGCTTTGTCATCCTTGACAATTTTGAGGGCAACAATGTTTGTGTCCGCAATAATTTCCCCATCTCTAATCAGCCTTGCCATTCCACTGCGGATAATCTTTCCATCGGTTACATAACTTCCTGCAACAAGGCCGTTGGTTGAAAGTTTGAACACAACACGAACTTCGGCGTGTCCTGTTACAACTTGTTCATACTTAACTGTCATCATTCCATTGATTGCGTTTGTAATATCTTCGACAATATCGTAAATGACGTTATATTGCTTGATTTCAACCTTCATTTTGTCCGCTTGAGTCTGGATTTTTGGCAATACTTTAATATTGAAATTAATAATTATTGCACTGCTTGCTTGTGCAAGAACAAGGTCAGATTCTGTTACATTTCCTGGTGCACTATGGATACAAGAAACCTTAACTTCTTCATTTCGGATTGCTGTTAATGTTGATTTAAGTGCTTCAACAGAACCTTGTGTGTCGGCTTTTATGATAATATTAAGTGATTTCAACTTGCCTTCGTTTACTCTATCCATAAAGTCATCAAGGCTTACGCCACTTGTTTTCTTGGCTTGTTCTTCTTTGATTTTATTCTTTCTTTCAGCGATAACGTTTTTAGAAAGTTTTTCATCAACAGCAAACACTTGGTCGCCAGAATTTGGAACTTCATAAAAGCCCATTACTGAAACTGGCATTGAAGGTGTTGCTTCCTTGACTTGCTTGCCATTTTCATTAAACATTGCACGGACTTTACCAAAACTAAGACCCGACATGATACTATCGCCAACTCTGAGTGTTCCGCTTTGCACAAGAACTGTTGCGATAGGCCCTCTGTTTTTGTCAAGTTCGGCTTCAATTACAGTTCCGGTTGCCATTTTATTTGGGTTTGCTTTAAGTTCTTCAATTTCTGCAACCAAAAGGATGCTTTCCATTATTTTGTCAATTCCTACGCCCGTTTTTGCAGAAATTGGAACAACAATTGCATCACCGCCCCATTCTTCAGGCATAACGCCATTTTCAGCAAGACCAGACTTAACTCTATCAAGATTCGCATCTGGTGTATCCATTTTGTTGACTGCAACAATCATTGGGACTTCTGCAGCCTTAATGTGATTGATTGCTTCTATTGTTTGTGGCATAATTCCATCATCAGCTGCGACAACGAGAATTGCTATATCTGTTACTTTTGCACCACGAGCACGCATTGCGGTGAAAGCAGCATGCCCAGGAGTGTCGATAAAGGTGATTTGTTCACCATTGGTGTTAATCATATAAGCACCAATTTTTTGAGTAATTCCGCCCGCTTCTCCTTTTGCGACATTTGTTTTGCGGATAGCATCAAGGAGTGATGTCTTGCCATGGTCAACGTGGCCCATAACTGTAACAACTGGAGGGCGTTTGATTGCATCAACATCTGTTTCTTCGCTTGTGGTTTCAAACAGTTTTTCCTCATATGTCTGTTCGATTTTTTGCTCAAGAGTTACGCCAAGTTCACTTGCAACAAGTTCAGCTGTTGCAAAATCTATTGTGCTATTAATTGTTGCCATCATACCTAAAAGCATAAGTTGTTTGATGATATCAGGAACAGCCTTGCCAATTTTTTCACTTAACGCCTTAACAGAAATGCTTTCTGTAGTAATAATGGCGTTTGTGATTGGCGTAGCAATATGAACCTCGTTTTTCTTCTTTGGTTTTGCAAGTTTTCTTATGGTTACTCTTTCTTCGTTATTGTCGTCAAGGTCAATAAAGCCTCTGCGTTGTCCACGTTGTTTTTGTTGTTGACGTTTTTCGTCAAAACTGCGGAATGAAGATTTGTTTTTGTTTCCAAAATTTCTTTCTGATTGTGCGACTCTTTCGTTTTGCATTGGAGCAAAATTTTTGAAAGCGTTTGCTTTGGTCGAAGAGAATGTTGGAGTTGAAGGTTTGCTTAAAGGTTTTTTGCCTTGGCTGTTTGCCCCCTGATGTATTTTGTTGTCAAAAGGCCTTTTGCTTGAATCCCCTCTTTGATTGTTTGGTCTTTGTCCTTGTTGTCTGTTTTTGTTGTCGAATGGTTTCGTTGATTGAGAAAAATTAGGGCGAGAAGTCTTTTTCTGCACTAAGTTTTGCATCTGTTCTTGGAAAAGTTTTCTGTCTTCAAGTTTTTGCAATTCTTCTTGTCTTGCCTTTTCTTCGGCAGAAAGTTCTTGAACAACAGTCTTTTTCACCTCAACTGTTGTTTGAGCAACTGGTTCAGGCTTTTTCTCCTCTATCTTGATGTTTTGTTTTGTGATTTTTTCATTCATTTTGTTTGAAAATTCATCAACAGAAGACATACTTTCTCGAACTTCCCTAAGGAAAGAAAGCACGTCTCCATTTGTATGCAGTTGATGAACCGTTTTTAAATTGTTTAAAGTATTTTTAGTTTGATTTGTCAAGTCCTAATTTTCCCCTTTTTTATTTAATCTAGGTCATTTTCGACCATAACTAAGATTTTTGTATATGTTTCTTGCGGAACTTCTTGTTTGAAAGTTCTGTTTAAAGCACGAGTTTTTTGAAATTTTGCCAAGCATTCGCTGGATTTGCACAAATAAGCACCACGCCCTTCGGCTTTAAAAGAGTTGTCATAAAAAATCTGTCCGTTTTTATCTTTGACAATTCTTGCTAGTTCATATTTTGGGTGCCTTGTTCTGCAAACCATACACATTCTGGTTGGCGTATGAAAATTCTTCATTTGAATTCTCCTTTTTTTTGCGTATCCTAGACATCGAAATCTTCAAAATCTGCAAAATCTGTAATTTCACTTGCTGTTGTAGAAGATGTTTCAGAAACTGCAATAGTTTTGTTGATTTGGCTTTCAGATTTAATGTCAATTTTCCAGCCCGTAAGCCTTGAAGCAAGTCTCACGTTTTGACCCGCCTTGCCAATAGCAAGTGAAAGTTGGTCATCTGGAACAACAACACGAGATGCCTTTAAACTTTCATTTGATTCTACGCTGAGGACAGATGCTGGGCTTAAAGCACGAGCGATATATTCAAGAATATCATCAGTGTATTCAATAAGGTCAATCTTTTCTCCGTTCAATTCTTCGCTGATGGTGTTTATTCTTAAACCTCTAAGAC
>JAFYKO010000163.1 GCA_017537515.1 Clostridia bacterium
CCTCTGCCGGCGTTCCAGGTAGTCCAGGAACTTCTTTTTCTGTTCCTCCAACTTCATCCAGGCCGGCTTATCGCTTAATTGATAATACATCCAATCCGGCAATAGTCCCTCATCGTGCCGGCGTTCAATCTCCCATTGTTCCATACTTGTAAATCCTCCGTTTCAAAAATTGGTTATTGTTGTTTCATCCATTGGTAAATGGAATTTCATAAAATGGGTATGTCTTATAAAACCCTTGATAAAGTTTTAACCTTGATACAAAAGCATTTGTATCAAGGTTAAAGAAAAGTTTTTCTCTGCTGTCAAAAAGAATAATAGTTTCTTTCTTCTTTTCCTACTCTTACTTTTCTTATCTTCAAGAATGAATTTGACGAAAGCAAAGTATTGTATTCACTTATTTTAGAAAGATAATTTCCAGACTTTACAGAATAACCCCAGGCCGCAAGAAATTGTTTTGCCGTGGTATCTATCTCTTTACTTTTGGAATGTCCGCAATAATACCGCAAATAAAGAAAGTATGTTGTAAGTAAGTCCTAATTCTGAACTATCAAAAAGTCAAACTCTCTTTCGTTTAGAATAACAAAAGGCCGGCTTTCTTCCTCTTTGTTCTTTCTCTTGAAATCATTCTTTAAGATTATAACCTTTCTGTCTTTGTCTATTTCAAAAAAGGTTGTTTTTCCTGGGTCATTTAGGAACCTGGAAAGGGTTGCTTTTGATACCCTACTTTCCCCGCCGGCCTTTTCGTTTATTCTGGCCGCTAGTTCATCCAGGCTTTTATAATGAATTGTATTGTATAATTTGGTTTCTGTATTGTATTCAGCAATTAAATACAGATAAAGAATGTAGTTATATTTCGGTTTTTTCCATCCTGGGTCAAAGGGAATAAAATATTGTTTCATTGGTTTTCCTTTGCTTCTTTTCTCCTGGCGTGTGCTTCTCTCACATTGTCAGCCAGGGAAAGAAATTGTAAATTCTATAAATCATTGTCTTTCCGATTTGCGTTTCTATGATGGACTGTATTCTTTTCCGGGTCTGGCTCCCCCAGGAAAGACAAAGAAACTAATCTATGAATATACCTATTCTTGCCGCCTATCTTCACATACTGGTAGCCGTTTCCATTATCAAAGGGTTTCAATATCTTTGCTTCATAACCGCAATACGATTTAACACGGCCTTTATTGCTAACGAAATACTTCCCCCTGGTGTTGTCTATGGGCTTCCATTGTTCTCCTGGTAAGTCTGTTATGGTGTCCTGGCTAAATTCAAGGTTGAATACCAGGTTATAAACCCCTTTCAACCCCCTTTTCAACCTCTGGCCGGCGTCATCATAAAGCATAAAGGAATGTTCCGTGCCGGCAATGGCGTCCAGGTGTTGGCCGGTGGCCGTATCCAGGATGTTGCCGGCGGCGTCTATCTTGTATCGGGAAAAGCCTGGGATAGTGTGATACTATGACATCCTGGTTATACCTCCTTTAAGCAGGTAATAACCTCTTTCAGCCGGTTCTGTCGCTCCTGGGAAAAGGTGTATTGTCCTTTCAGCCAGTTATAAAAACTGTTCTTTTTGATTTCCAGGTAGTCGGCAATCTCCGAATACTTGACGCCCTGGTATATTTTCAGTTCCCTACATTGTTGTCTTAATAAATCATCCATTGACAATTTTTTCTTACCTCCATAATTTTACCAAAAATTTTTTTAATTATCAAAATCATACCGTCATACGGCCAACATTGAAAAGTTAATGTGATACTGTAAAAATAAAAGTGCCTGGGATGCCGGCCCCCAGGCATAAAAAGCCAAGTATCACAAAACTTTTTCCGTCAATAGTATGTGGGGGATGTTCTAATACAATTTACTGTTTTCGTCCAGGCCGGCCACAATACCCCTTTACTTTATTTTCATAAAAATTTTTGGTATAATAATCATAGGGATAAAATATTGAATTTCGGGAAAAAAATTTTTTTGTTTCAAAATATGGGTATAGTGTGGTAAAATTTCCCACCAAATCAACTTTTGATTTCAGACTACGAAAAAAGACTGGGATTATAAACCCCAGTCTTTAACTCTTTTATAGAAAGTCGGTGCGGAAATTTCAAACCGCTTTTGAATGGAAACGGCGGTGATTTCGCCGGCCCTCCATCTTTCACACATTTCAGTAAATTTCTTTTTGTCAATGTCAGTCGGCTTGCGGCCCTGGTATTTGCCGGGAATTTTCTTTGCTTCCTGGATGCCCTCGGCCTGTCTTTGTCTAATGTGTTCCCGGTCTAACTCTGCGATAGCGGCGAAAATAGTTAGCATAAATTTTCCTTGCGGCGTCCGGGTGTCAATGGCTTCTTTCAGGCTTACAAACTCCACGCCTTTCTCGTTCAGTTCTTCCACGATTTCCAAAAGGTCTTTTGTATTTCTGGCAAGTCTGGCGATTTCAGAAACATAAAGGACATCGCCCTGCCGCACGAAAGAAAGCATTGCTTTCAGTTCTTTTCTTTCGGTGTTCTTGCCGCTGGCCTTATCTAAAAATACCTTTTCGCAACCCTGTTCTTTTGCGGCTTCAATCTGCCGGGCTTCGTTCTGTTCTTTGGTGCTAACTCTGGCATAGAAAACTTTCATTGTGAAACGCTCCTTTGTTGTAAAGTATTTTTTTCTTTTTCTATATTATATATTAAGTTAGGGTCTTTGTCAATATCTTTACATAAAGAATTTAAGAAAACAACCCTATTTTAACATATTCTAAAAAGCAAAGTAGGCTATACTCTAACTTTACAATTCTGGTTCGTTCCAGGGAAACACTCTGATAAAGTAAAAAGGGAAAGCCAATGCCGGCTTTCCCTTTTATGATAAGCAAAATTATTCTGCCTGTTTCTTTTCTTCTTCCTTTAACTTCTTTGCTTCTTCGGGGTTCTCCAAGGCCCACAGTTCCTTTTTCTTTTTCTCAATATCGGCCAGTCGCTTTGCCTCTGCTTCATCTGCTCTCTTTTTCTTTGCTTCGGCCTTGTCGGCTTCTTTCTTTGCCTTTGCGGTGGCTTTGGCTTCCTTTGCCTGTTCGGTGATGGTCTTGTATTCTTCGCTTTCCTCAAAGGTCTTTAACCAAGCGGCCATAACGGCTTCGGGGGTTGCGTTTTCATAGGCTTTTTCATCCAGGTATTGTGCGGCTTTCAGATAAGTGGTAAATACCTTTTTAATTTCACCGGGCATTTTGATTTCAGTCTTGCCGGTGTTCTTACCCATTTTAATCAGTTCCAGCATTGTTTTTTCTCCTTTTTTTTATATTTCCATTCTCATTCTATCACTACAATGTAGAATGTCAATTTCTTTCTTTGCGTTTTACCTTGACTTTAATTGGTTCGTTGTCTGGTTCTTTCTCTGCTTCATCCACCCAACGCAAGAGGGAATTAAGAAACTTTCGCAAGTTCTTTCTTTGTCTATCCCTCAATTTCAATTTCCAATCTGGGTCTTGATTGACTGACAAAGTAAAGTAATAGGCGGCGGCAATCAGATTGTCAAAAGCCTTGTTGTAAAGTTTATACTTCATTTATGGCCCTCCATATCCGTTTCCATAAACCAGGCTTTTTCTTTGGCTCCTGGTTCTCCTGGATGTCTGCCGCAACTGTTGCCGGCGTGCCGGTGGCCTGTGCCGGTGCTTCCTCCTGGTCTGGATGTTCCTGGGCTTCCTCCTCGGCCGGTGTTCCTGGCTTTCCTCCCTGGGCTAGTCCTAACAAGATTTGATTGTTGCGTGGTAGTTCCTGGGACTGTTCTAGCAACACGGCCAGCCGGCTTGCCTGTTCCTGGATAAACTTATCCTTTGCGGCGGCGGCCTGCCGCATCTCTGCCGCTTCTTCTTGTAGCCTGGATATCTGTCTATCCTTTTCCGCTAACTGTCTTTCAAGGGCTTCCAGGGCTTCCAGGACCCCCACAGCCGGGGCCGGCGGTGTCTGTTCCCTGGCGTCTGCTTCCTGGTTGCCTGGATGTTCCTGGGCTTTCAACCCTGGATTAAACCCTTTCAACCCCTCTTTCAACCCCTTTTCAACGGGTTGAATACCCTCCAAATCTAGGACATCACTTGTCAAATACTTTTTATTATTGATAACCTTAACAAAGGGCTTCAAGGTTCCATCCAGTCTTTTATAAACGGCGGCAACAGAACATCCCCGGGCCTGTGCGTATTCTGAAATAGAAATAACTTTTTCAGTTGTTGTCTGTTCCATTGTTTCCTCCTGGGTCTGTCATTTTATCAAACAAACTCATTTGATGGATTTCCATTTCTGTCTTAAAGAAACGGCGTTGTCTTTCTTCCATATCTTCCAGGGACTTACTTTCCGCAAGGTTAGAAATATAAAAAATTATGGATGTGTAAGTCCTGCCGGTTTTCTTATAATCAACGGAAACTTTTAACTCTGAATAAGTATTGATGTCTTTCAATGCCGGCAACAAAACTTTATTTTTGAAATTCGTAAAGTTTTCGTAAGTCAGACAATCTAAACTTTCCTTTAATTCTGTAAGAGTAAATTCTATCGGACTGTCTATGAAAGCATAAGACTTCAAAAGTTCATACAGCATAATGCCGTATTTCGTTTTCATTTTGATTATATCGTGTAAGGGATATTGTGTGTAGTTCCTGGAAAGCATAAGTAAATACGGTTTCAAATCTTCATCCAGGCGAATTTTTATTTTACCGCTATTTTTGTAAATGGTTGCTTTGTCTATCCAGGAAACAGTGGTTTCATAATCTTCACCGACTAACCACATAACACGGCCTTTCAACTTGCCTATAATTTCTTTCAAGTATGGGTAGTTATTGCCGCCGGCCTGGATGCCGCAAATCTGGCAAAATTCCTGGATGTCAAAAATCTGCTCTTTCAATTCTTCATCGCCTGGTTTTATGCGGCTGATAACATACAAGAGAACTTTCTGCTCCATAAGGGAAAGGGAATTGCCGTTGTTTTTTGAAATGCGGTATTTGTTCTGTTGAATGATGTCATTATGCTTGACAACATAATAGCGGCGTTGTTCTGCGATTTGGTATTCTTTGCTTTGTGTGGTAAATTCTTCGGGTATCTTCGGCTTTCGTTTTGGCATACACTCATCCCCAGGCAACAGTATTATGACAACATTGTATCATTGTCTAAATCCAAAAGCAACCATAAAAAACAAAGTTGCTTGACTTGTGGCACCGGCCTTTTGTCCCAGGGATTTTTAATTAAATCGGCGTCAGCCGATACCACATAAAAAGAAAATCGCCGGCGTTAGCCGGCTTTTCAAAACATCGGCGTCAGCCGATACCACATAAACCAACGCCGGCGAAAGCCGGCAATTTTAATCCGCCGGCGTCAGCCGGCACCGCTTATACTTGATATATAATTTTATATTTTTTCTTTTTAATTGTATAGGCTTTTGAAAAGCAACCTTTATTGAAAGATAAACAACCTTTATTGAAATTAAAAACAACCTTTATTGAAATTCTTCCCGGCGTCTGCCTGGCTCCCTGGCTGCGTGTAAGGGCCGGTTATAGGAACCTGAACCGCGGTGGCGGCTCTCCTTTTAGCGGCCCTCTCTGACGCCCTGGGCTGGCCTGTGGCCGGGATTTCAAGCCATCAAGTAAATTCTACTTTAAGCGGCCAAAAACCCCGCCGGCGTTGCCGCACAACGCCCCCAGAAAAATCCGGCCTTTTACTTTGGCCGTATATCGTCCTAGGATAATCTAGGATTTTCTAGGTTTTTCTAGGTTTTCATACATTGGCGTAGATTTTCGTAGGTTTTCGTATATTGACATA
>JAFYKO010000164.1 GCA_017537515.1 Clostridia bacterium
CACCCCGCAAGCTGAAAGCTTGCCAATGCCCTCCGGGGGGCTTCCCCCGGCGGGGTGTGGGCGAGTAGCCCACTCGCCTCGAACGAGGCGAAAGAATTTCCAAAAATTGAAGTGCGAAAGCACAAAATTTTTGCAAAAGATTGAAAAATGATTGACAAAAATGGAAAAGAGTGTTAAGTTATGCACAGGAGAGAAAAAAATGCTAAAAAATTTGTATCAAGACTGGGAAATAGAAATTCTCAAAGCCCGCTTTAAGGACAAAAAAACTTACGCCGAAATCGTCGAAATGTTCTCTGAGAGGTTTGACGGCCAATCACAAAAAGCGGTCGCACGCAAGGTCAAAGACCTCTGCGATGACTTCTTGTCAAGAATGGTTGAAATCGCAGGCGAAAACACCGCAAAGCCTGACTCAACCGTCCAAAAAACCCTCGACGGAAAGGACGCTCGCATCCCGCAAAAAACCGAAGAAAGCGTTTCTTTCAACGCCAAAACCGGCGAAAGCGTGTTTGAAAGCACCATCGCAATCCTCCAAGGCGAGAAAATTACGCCCGAGATTGTTATGCAGGCCCACAACCTCAAACCAAGCGAATGGGAAGTTGTTAACTTTAAGTCCAACTGCTGGCAAGCCCAAGCCCCAAAGAACGAAAAAATGGCACTTTGGCAAAGCAAAATAACTGTTAAACCTCGTGCAAAACAACCTATTTCACTTGAAGACACAGGCAAGTTCTTCAAAAAACTCGCACTCAAATACCAACCAAAATACCTCGAGCCAATCGCCACCGAGCATAACGACCTTATGCGTGAGATAAACATCAGCGACTTGCACTATGGCAAACTCGCTTGGGTTGGCGAAAGCGGAGAGAATTACGACTACAAAATCGCCAAAAAGCGTTTTGACAGCATTATCGACCAAGAATGTGCAAGGCTTGAAAAAGAGCCCGTTGAGAAGATTCTTTTTGCGTGGACAAACGACTTTTTCAACAGCGACACCCCCGACAACACCACAACCGCCGGCACGCAACAAGCAACCGACCTTCGCTGGCAAAAGATGTTTAACACCGGCACCGAGGCAATTATTTCCGCTATCGACCGCTTGCAACAATACGCACCAGTTAAGACGTTTTATATAGCAAGCAACCACTCACGCCAAATGGAGTTTTACGCAACCAAGGTCCTTGAAGCGTGGTTTAACAATAACCCTCGTGTCGAGATTGACGCCGACGGACGTGCAAGGCACTATGAATTGTTTGGTAAGAATATGATAGGCTTCACCCACAGTTCGTTTGAGAAACCTGCAAACCTTCAGCACCTAATGGCGGTTGAGGAACCTAAAATGTGGGCGAATTCAACTTACAGAGAAATGCACCTCGCACATATCCACAGCGAAAAAGTGGAGGAAAAAGGCGGAGTGGTTTACCGCTGGCTTCCAAGCGTAACCGGAGCGGATGGCTGGCACTATGACAGCGGGTACGTAGGGGCACGCAAGTGTTCGTATTCTTTCCTCTGGGATAAGCACGACGGCCTTCAAGAGATAAACGTAACCAACATCCACGACAAAAAACGCACAAAAACTCAAGAAATGGAGCAGTAGCAAAAAAAAGGCGAAAGCCTTTTTTTTTGAGTTAGGAGTGAGGAGTTTATGTTTTTATTTTAATAGCCTTTTACAGCGTCCGGCTTCGGGGCGGGCGTAGGTTCACTGACAACTTCGTTGTCGCAGAACCTACACTCCGCCCCCTCAACTTCAATTTAAATTCAAAATAGTTTGCTTACCACTTCACTTGTTTAGGCGTGTGGCAAGCCTCAGATTTAAGGAGATTTTTGAATTTTGTCGAAGAAAACGGGTTCCCCGTCAAGGTTCCTTACGGGGGTTCCGTTTTCAAAGAGAAAATCAAAAAGAACTTAAATATGAGGGATACATTCCGCCGGTCCGTTAGGGAGGCGGAATACCCCCCCC
>JAFYKO010000165.1 GCA_017537515.1 Clostridia bacterium
ATTCACACTTAATGTCGGCGACGTAACTGCACCTGAAATTGAAGTTGAAGACGACATTTTGAAAACATCTTACAAACTCAAAGACCTCAAAAACACAAACCTCATCATTGATATGAGCAAAATCCAAGCAACCGACAAGATTACAAACGATGGTGCAGACCTTATCACTAAGGGACAAGACAACAAATACTCAATCTACGGAGATTGCAAAATCAATGTTTACCTCCAAAACACAAGCACTTCAAGCAAAATCACAAACGCAATCACTTCAAGCAACAGCGACCTTAAATATGAATTTAAAGTTGAAACTGCTGGCGAATACAAACTTGTGATTGAAATCACTGACGAACAAGGACAAAAAGCAACTTACGACAAAACAGTGTTCTCAGTAACTGAAGACGAAAACGCAGGTGCAACCGCAGAAGAAGTTCTCGGAATTGTGCTTATCGTGATTTCAGTATTGCTTCTTGGCGGTGTAGTAACTTACTTCATTGTGTCTAAGAAATCATTTGAACGTAAGTATAAATAGGCACAGCCACATTAAATCACAACTTAACGGTTGTGGTTTTTTTTGTATTTAAATTGTGTATTAAAATACAAAAATTACAAAAAATAGGAGTATGTTAGACTATTTTTCAAAAAGTGTTTTGGCGTATTTGGTGCGAGCGTGTGGCGAAGGCAGTTATAAAATCATTGACACTGCCGAAATTATGGAAAACCTTCCGCCCAAGATTCGGGCAAACGCAGAAAACGTCAACGAAGTTGTTAAGCATTTGGAAAACAGCGGTTATATTTCCGTCAAATACAGCGACAGCGACCAATATTGCCTAACCCCTCGCCCGTTCGGACGCCAAATTATCGAAAACGAAGAAAACTCAAAACTCAAAACAAAATCCACGCTAAATTTTGTTTTATGCTTTGTTTTTGCATTTTTTGGAGCGTTTTTGGGTACAATTTTATGTAACTTAGTATTTTAAAAATGTTAGACAAAAAAGAAAAATTAGTTATGCTCTATTTGTGTGAGGTATGCCCAAACAAGCGGTCATACCTGATTTCTGCTTCCAAAATCGCCGAATACGTCTCAAAAAAGTTCATTCTTTCCATAGCCGAACTCGACGATATTATGATAAGCCTTGCCAAAGAAAACTATTTTGATGTTGTCGTAAGCGACGGGCGGAAGGGGTATTTCTACTGCGTCGCAATGAAAAACAAAGGCTTGACGTTCAAAAAAGACCTCGCAAAAGAAAAGAAAGAAGTCGGGATTTTGCTTGTGAGAACCATTTGCGTAACAATCCTGAGTTTTGTTGTCGGCTTGCTTTTAAAGACAATTTTTGGTGGATGAATCAAAAAAACAAAAATACCTCTTTAAATTATTGATTTTTTATGCTATAATAACAAAAAAAGGAGTGAAAATTGGAAAAGTTTGATTTGGTTTCAAAATTTAAACCCTCAGGCGACCAGCCTCGTGCAATAAACCAGCTTGTCGAGGGCCTCGAAGACGGTCTCAAAAGTCAAGTTTTGCTTGGGGTTACGGGCAGTGGAAAGACGTTCACAATGGCAAATATTATTGCAAAAACAAACAGGCCAACGCTCGTAATTGCCCACAACAAAACTCTCGCCGCCCAACTCTGCAACGAGTTTCGAGAGTTTTTTCCAAACAACCGAGTTGAGTTTTTTGTTTCGTATTATGACTATTACCAGCCCGAGGCCTACATAGTTTCAAGCGACACTTACATCGAAAAAGATATGTCAATCAATGACGAGATAGACAAACTCCGCAACTCCGCCACCGCATCGCTTTCAGAACGAAAGGATGTTATTGTAGTTGCCTCTGTTTCGTGTATTTATGGCTTAGGCAACCCCGAAGAATACCTAAATCTCCAACTTTCGCTTAGGCAAGGCCAAGAAATTTCAAGGAAGGAGATAACGAAAAAACTTATAGAACTCCAATTTGAAAGGAACGAGACCGACTTTCACAGAGGAACTTTTAGGGCAAAGGGCGATATTTTGGATATTTTCCCGTCGTCGCACTCTGAAATAGCAGTCAGAATCGAGTTTTTTGGGGATGAAATCGACCGAATAACCGAATTTGACGCACTTACGGGAAGAAAACTAAACGACCTCAAGCACATTTCCATTTACCCCGCCACGCATTATGTTGTAGGCAGTGAAAAGATGGAAAAGGCCCTTGCGGAAATTCAAAACGACTGCGACCAAGAAGTCGAGGAGTTCAAAAAACAAGGCAAGTTGATTGAATCCCAAAGGCTGAAAGAACGGGTGTATTATGACATCGAAATGATGCGGGAAATCGGCTATTGCAACGGTATTGAAAACTATTCAAGGTATTTTGACGGTAGGGAAATCGGCGAAGCACCGTTCACACTGATTGACTATTTCCCCGAAGGCTTTTTGACCATTATTGACGAAAGCCATATGACAGTCCCTCAAGTCAGAGCGATGTACAACGGCGATAGGGCAAGAAAACGCAACCTCGTGGACTTTGGCTTTAGGCTTAAATCCGCCTATGACAACCGCCCGCTAAATTTCGACGAATTCAATAAAAAACTCGGCCAGACTATTTACGTATCCGCAACTCCAGCACCTTACGAACTCGAAAAAAGTGGACAGGTTGCCGAGCAACTGCTAAGACCAACCGGACTTCTCGACCCGCTTGTCGAAGTCGTGCCAACCGAAGGGCAAATGGATAGGCTTATGCAAGAAATTTCCAAAGTCATCCAAAACGAAAACAGAGTTCTTGTTACAACCCTAACCAAAAAAATGGCGGAAAACCTGAGTTCGTTCTTGATGGAACACGGTTTTAAGGTCAAGTATATGCACAGCGAGATTGACACAATGGAACGGATAGAGATTATCAACGGGCTGAGAAAAGGCGACTTTGACGTACTCGTCGGCATAAACCTCCTTCGTGAAGGCCTCGACATTCCCGAAGTCGAACTCATTGCAATTCTCGATGCCGACAAAGAAGGGTTTTTAAGGAGCGAAAGTGCGTTGATTCAAACCATAGGCAGGTGTGCTAGGAACGCAAACGGACGAGTGATTCTGTTTGCCGACACAATAACCAAGTCTATGCAGAAAGCCATCGACGAAACCGCCCGAAGAAGAACAATCCAAAATGACTACAACACCAAGAATAACATTACTCCAAAAACCATCAAGAAAGACGTCGTCAACACCCTTGAAATTTCTTCAAAGCCAACAAATAGAGTCCTCAAACAAGACATACCAAAAGAAATTGAGAAGCTTAAAAGTATGATGAAAATCGCCTCAGTGCAACTCGACTTTGAAACCGCAATTAAACTCAGAGACGAAATAAACGAACTGAAAAAGCGGTTGTCAAATTAATAAAAATAAATAATTAATTAAAAATATTAAAAAAAATCAATAAAAAACATTAAAAAAACAATATTTTTCCTATTTTGGGGGAAATTATTATCACAAAGGAAAATAATTATGAAGAATATTATTATTAAAGGTGCAAGGGAAAACAACCTAAAAAATATTGACTTAAGCATACCAAGAAACAAATTGGTTGTTTTTTCTGGTGTAAGCGGAAGCGGAAAATCCACACTTGCGTTTGACACTATTTTTGCAGAAGGTCAAAGAAGATACGTCGAAAGTTTGTCGTCTTATGCAAGAATGTTTTTGGGTCAATCAAAGAAACCCGACGTGGACAGCATCGAGGGCTTGTCTCCGTCAATCTCAATCGACCAAAAAAGCACAAACAGAAACCCCCGCTCAACCGTAGGAACGGTTACGGAAATTTATGACTATATCCGCCTTTTGTATTCCCGAATCGGCACGCCTTATTGCCCAAATTGTAAAAAACCAATCAATAAACAATCCGTCGACCAAATAGTCGACAAGATTGTAGACCTAGGCCAAGGCGAAAAAATTCAAATCTTGGCACCCGTCGTACGTGGGCAAAAAGGCACTCAAGCCAAACTGTTTGACGAGCTTAGGAAAAGCGGTTACGCAAGAGTTATCGTCGATGGCAACACCTACAGCCTTGACGAGGATATAAACCTCGAAAAAAACATTCGCCACAGCGTAAGCGTTATTGTGGATAGGATTGTTATCAAAGAGGACATAAGACCTCGCCTAACCGAAAGCGTGGAAATGGCCCTAAAACTCGCAGAAGGGCTTGTCGTTTGCCTCCACAACGACCAAGAAGAAATGTTTTCAACCAATTTCGCTTGCCCCGAATGCGGTTATTCTCTTGAAGAAATAACCCCAAGACTATTTTCCTTCAACAGCCCTTATGGAGCCTGCGAAGTCTGTGATGGCCTCGGCTATGTGGAAAGCATCGACGAAGGCAAACTCCTCAAAAACTCCTCTCTTTCAGTTATGGAAGGTGCGTTCAACTTCGCCGGCTGGAATATAGACAACTCCGTTATCGCCCGCCAAATCTTCAAAAACCTTGCAAAGATGTATGGCATAAATATGAATATCCCCGTGAGGGACTTACCCGATGAGCATATAAAAATCCTGCTTTATGGCACAAACGACTTGATGGAAATAAACGGACGTATGATGCCCTTCGAAGGCATCTCCAACAACCTCGAAAGACGTTACAGAGAAACAAAGTCCGAGTATGCAAGGTTTGAAATCAGGAAGCTTTTCAGCCAGCACACTTGCCCAAGATGCAAAGGCAAAAGACTAAGCCAAAAAGCATTGTCGGTTAAGATAAACGAACAAGACATAGCGGAATTATGTTCCATTTCTGTGGATAAACTACTTGCCTACTTTGAAAATATCAACCTTCCCGAGGCGGAAAAGAATATCGCCGAGAGAATAATCAAAGAAATCTGTGCAAGACTTTCGTTTTTGGTCGAGGTTGGTTTGTCATACCTCACTTTATGGCGAAGTGCAGAAAGCCTAAGCGGTGGCGAAGCACAGAGAATACGACTTGCAACACAGATTGGAAGCGGACTTATGGGCGTTTTGTATATCCTAGACGAACCAAGCATCGGACTCCACCAACGAGACAACGAAAAACTCCTAAAAACCCTCTTCAAGCTTAGGGATTTAGGCAATTCGCTTGTGGTTGTCGAACACGACGAGGATACAATTCGCAGTGCGGACTACATCGTCGACGTAGGCAAGTTTGCCGGCGTACACGGTGGCGAGATAGTTGCACAAGGTTCGATTGAAGATATAATGAATAGCAAGGATAGTATCACCGGCAAGTTTTTGAAAGGCGAAATTGCTATTGAAATTCCCAAAAAACGCAGAAAATTCGACAAAATACTCAAAATTATCGGAGCGAAACAAAACAACCTTAAAAACATTGACGTAGAAATCCCGCTTGGGATATTCACAGCAGTTACTGGCGTATCCGGAAGCGGGAAAAGTTCGCTTGTCAACGGTATTTTGTATCCTTATCTTTCCAACAAACTCAACCACAGCAAGTTGGAACTTGGCAAGTTTAAGGAAATCTTAGGGCTAGAACACTTAGACAAGGTTATTGCAATCGACCAATCGCCAATTGGCAAGACCCCACGAAGCAACCCAGCGACTTACACAAGCGTATTTACGCAAATAAGAAACCTATTCGCCTCAACACCCGATGCAAAAGAGAAGGGCTATACCGCAAGCCGATTCAGTTTCAACGTTCGTGGCGGAAGATGCGAAAACTGCGAAGGTGCGGGCGTGAAACAGATTGAAATGTATTTTATGCCGGATATGGAAGTCCCTTGCGAGGTTTGTAAGGGCAAGAGATACAACCGAGAAACACTTGAAGTTAGGTATAAGGGCAAAAATATTTACGAGGTCTTGGATATGACGGTTGAAGAAGCACTTGCGTTTTTTGAAAATATACCTTCAATAACAACCAAACTCAACGCCTTAAACGATGTTGGACTTGGGTATATCAAACTCGGGCAGAGTGCAACAACGCTGAGCGGAGGCGAGGCCCAACGTGTTAAACTCGCAAGCGAGCTGGCCAAACGAGGCACAGGCAAGACGATGTACATCTTGGATGAACCGACAACCGGACTTCACTGGTACGACGTGAAGAAGTTGATAGGAATTCTGCAAAGGCTTGTCGACGCCGGAAATAGCGTGCTTGTTATTGAACATAACTTGGACGTAATAAAGTCTGCGGACTACTGCATAGACCTTGGCCCGGAGGGTGGCGACGGTGGAGGCAGAGTAGTTGCGACTGGCACGCCGGAGCAGATTGCGAAGAACAAGCACTCCGAAACGGGAAGGTTCTTGTTTTAATTCCGCCTCACTGACGCTCGGCGGAA
>JAFYKO010000166.1 GCA_017537515.1 Clostridia bacterium
AAATGATGCGTTGTTTGAAAAGGCAAGTTAAGTGTGTCAGTGAATATCCTGCGAGTGACAACTCTGCTCTTCACGGCGAAATTGGAAAAGTGTTCAATATTAATGCGGAAAATGTGCATTTTGGCAATGGCACGATGGAAATTTTTGAAAAGCTGGTCAAGGTTTTCGGGGATGTCAAGTATGGTTTCTTAATTCCAACATTCTGGGGGGTTAAGTATTATTTGGGCTTGAATAATTTTGACAACTTTATTGAAATTGAGTATTCGGCTGATGAGAGTGAGAACTTTGCAAATCTCGAAAAGCTTGCCAGTGAGTGTGATGTAATTTATCTTTGCAACACAAACAATCCAAATCTTCATTATTTTGAAAAAGATTTACTTTTAAATATTGCAAAAGCCCATCCACATTGCCATTTTGTTATTGATGAAACGCTATTGGCTTATGAGGATTTTTATGCCAAGTCTACATATTTGAGTTGCACTTCGGTTTCAAACTTGTCGGTTGTGCTCTCGCCCTCAAAGATTTTTGGTGTTGCGGGGATTAGGGCGGGGATTCTGTTTTCAAATAAGGCGATTATTGAAAAAGCGAACAAACTGCATTCACCTTTTGTAACAACAAGGCTAACACAAGGGTTTATTATTCACCAAATGAAGAGATTCAACTCTCTTGATGGAATAAAAAAGAAGATTTATAATAATTACAAACTCCTTGAAGTCAGACTCGACAAGAAACAAATAAAGCGTATCGACAACCGCAATTCTTGTTTTGTCAATGTGGTTTTGGATGATGCTGTTGACATTGAGGATTTAAAGCAATATTTGTCGAGTCATAATATTATTGTAAGATATTCCTCTGAGCTTGTTTTTGCAACAGAGAAGTTTTTGAGGATTAGTGCAGGGACAAGAAGAGATTATTTGACATTAATAAAATACTTCAATAAATATTTTGAAAATAATTAAAAAAAACCGCTGTTATGCGGTTTTTTGTCTTTTTAATATTTTGATTTATGAAAACTTTTGCAAGCTTTTTTTATTTTGATTTTAAGATATTTACGTTTGTTTGGGTTGCCGAGTTTGTAGCCTAAGTGCATTTCTCCGCCAAGGTGGGTGTTTGGATTTACGTACAAGTGGTCGAGGACATTGTCGACGCTTGTTATATCTGTGCCAAAAACTCCTCTAAGCATTAAAAGCAATTCATTCCACGCCATATTTTCAAATCTTCTTATTTGTTTGGCTCTGTCGTTTACAATTCTGTGGTCGGTGGTGAGGAGGTTGATAAGCAGGCGTTTTTTCATTACGCCCGAAGACAAAAACTCCTGTGTTTTGACGATTTCGTCCAATTTAAAATTGTCGCCGTCCCGAAAAGGCGAGTCAATAAAGACGTCCTCGAGTTCGTTTAGGGTGTAGATAAGTTTATTGTCAAAAGGGATTTCCTCGTCAATTCTCAAAAGGCTTTCACGCTGGAATTGTATGGTTTTGTTGATGATTTCTTGTTTCAGTTGATTGTCTACGGGTTGATTGAAAATTAGGCAAACATCAAGGTCGCTGGAACTTTCGTTGTAGATATTGGAACCATAAAACACAATAATGGGGTTGTAGGCTCCGAAGTTGGTTAGAATCATCTTGCAGAAGTTTTTACATAATCTATTCATTGTAAATTTTCTCTCCCAAATTTTGGATGTAGTTTAGCATATTGTCGAGGTCTTTTTCTCTGGTGTTTGGGTTGCCTGACATATAGCGTAGAGGGTATATAATTGCGTCTTTTTGTATAATTCCGTTATTGTCTGCAAGGGAGAATTGGTGCAAGTGGTATTCGCCTTCTTCGGACATTCGGTTGTGGATTTTCTTGCTGAGTTCGTTTAGTTTTTCTAGATTGTGTCGAATTTCAGCTGGGGCGTACATAAACACGATTGAGTTGATGTCCACGTCGTTTAAAAGAATAAAATCTTTGGAATTAAGGACTTTTTCTTTGAGCATTTGTGCCATTTCAAGGCGGTGGTCAATCATTTTTCCGAGACCTTTCACGCCAAGGTTTTTAAGCACAAACCAGAGTTTGAGTGAAACCCAGCTTTTTGAGCCGATAAATGGTGTTATTTGTCCAAAAGCAAACTCTTCTTGCATAATAAGGTCAGATGTGGATGTGATTTTTTGGAACACTTCTGGGTTTTTAACAAGCAATGCACTGAGGCAATAAGGCAAATCCAATACCTTGTGAGGGTCTGTTGAAATACTGTCGAACTTTTCAATACCTTTGATTTTTGACTTGTGTTTTTCTGAGAATCCTAACGAGAAGCCGTGGCAAGCGTCTGCGTGAAGCCAGATGTTTTCGTCAATACCCTTAACAAGTGATGCAAGTTCTTCTAGGCTGTCAATAGTCATTGTTCGGCTGTCGCCAACGTAAGCAACGACGCACATAACTCGACCTTTGTATTTGAGAAGAGTTTCTTTAAGGGCGTCTAGGTCGTATTTAAAACCTTTTGTTGGAACCTCAACGATGTTGTCTCCAAGTCCAATCCACATAGAAGAACTTCTAATGCTGTAGTGTCCGATGCCTTTTGGCGTGATTGTTATATAATCCTCCGCTCCGACAACACCTTTTGTCATAGTGTTTTTTCTGTGGTTTTCTCTTGCAAGCATCATTGCAGTTGCGTTGCTTCCAGTTCCGCCATAGGTGATTACTCCACCGACATCCCAAATATTGTTGATTTCTCGTGGGGTGTAGCCAACAACTTCTCTTAGCCATTTAATAACCGCAATTTCAAGATATGTGGCGATAGGTGCACAGAAAGTGCTGTTGATAAGGTTTTGTTGAAGGAAGTCTGCCATAATTGCACCAGAAAGGCCGGCAACTGAATTTCCAGCGTCGGGGAAACTCATAAATTTTGTACTGCTGAAATTTGAGCAGTAAGGAATAACATCCTTTTTGAAGTCGTTTATCAAGGAGTTTATTTCTTGACCTTCAATAGGTAGGTCAAAAATACTCATATTGTCTTTGATATTGAAGTTTTTTTCCTTGAATTTGTGGTTGATTTTTGATTCAACCCCGATATCTATGAGGTTTTTTAAGATTTCTTTGCATTCTTCTTTGTTATTTTCATTTACAAACATAATTTCTCTCCATTTTTTTATTATTTTTTATTTCGACTTTGTGATGACTGGTTGTCAGTGAGGCGTTTCGGACTTTCCTTGGTTGTGATGTGAGTGCGGGTTGGTGGTTCGGTTTTTGTTTTTCTTTATATGAAGAATTTTGTATATAATCCCCGATTTTATTTTGACAGCTCCAAAGGGGCAGAGTTCTTGACAGCAGTAACATCTAATGCATTTGTTGTAATCTATTTTGGCAAAGCGTTTGTTTTTGTGAGGGTGCATTGTTATTGCTTTTGCGGGGCAGTGGTCGTGGCATTTTCCACATCCTTTGCATTTTGCCTTTGGGATAACTGGCCTTTTGGTCATAACTCGGTGGACTGTGCCTTGTAAAAACTGAGGCACGTAGTTTGCATAAGGTTTGTAGTTGTTGGGTTCGCAGGTTTTGAAATCTTTTACAATCATCTGTGTCAAATCCTCGCCAAGAACTTCAATTTCGGGATTTTGTTCAAGGAGTCCATGTTCAATACCTTTTCTAATGATTGGAGTTGTTTCGGGGATTAGGGTCATAAGCTGGGTGGCTATATAGTCCAGTGCAAGAGGGTTTTCGCTTGCGAGAATTGCGTTCATTTGCTTTGGTGTTCCGTTGCTTGGGCCAAAACCTTCCATTCCCCAAATAGCGTCGGTTATGTTGAGTTTTACTTTGCCATTGAGGTATGTCCAGATATCGTATAAGAAGTCGATGAATACATCCAAATCTCTGTATTTTCCGTGCATTTCGACTTTTGCGAGACCTGGTATTATTCCAAACATATTCTTGATTGCGTTGGTGTAGCCTGTAAAAGAATGGGTTTTGAGTTTGGTTAAGTTAAAGATAACATCCGCTTTATCTATTGCGGAGACGATTGGGAATTTGAAGCCCACTTTTGCGTTTGGGTTTTCAACTTCGTAATATGTATAATCTTGGTTTAGGGGTGCCCCAGAGTTTTGACTTGCAAGAGTCATTCCGGAAGCGTTGTAAATCGAGTTTATGTAGCCCTCAGTGAATGGCCCGCCGGCACTGTCGACAATAAAAGGTTTTCCGCCTGCCTTTAAGACAAGTTTCGCAACCGCTTCAACAACTGCGGGATGTGTTGTCATACATTTTTCGGGCGTTGCTTTCATAAGAAGGTTGACCTTCAATGCGACGGTTTGCCCTTTTTGGACGAACTTATCAATACCGCCGAGAAGGTTGACTGCTTTCTCGATGGCGGTTGTAACTTCATTTTGCTCATAAGAGGTTGCTTTTATGAGTGCTACTTTTTCCATAGTTGTATTTTAACTTATTATAATAAAAAATGCAAGTGTTTTGAAAAAAATTTTTTAACGTTTGTTGCAGACATAAGGTCCGCAATCTGGGGTTTGAGGTGAATAGAATTCAATCAAAATTGTGTCTTCGCCTATCTTGCAAATTTGAGAGAAGGGAATAAAAATCTCTTGACTGCTTTTGAAGACATTCCAAAACCCTTTTGAGTTTGGGAGAACAAGTCCGCAGATTTTTGCAGTTTTGAGGTCAAAAACAACATCGATGATATGCCCTAGGCGTTTGCCATCGACGACGTTTACAACTTCTTTGCACCTGAGTTCTAAGAAACTACACTCCAAACCAAAAATTCCTTTTGAAATTAATAATATGCAATAATTTTACAAAAAATGACAAAAAAACTTAAATTTTTATTATTTTTTTAATAAAAATCAAATAAAAACTATTGTTTCTCGAATAAAAATAATTTTTTTCTCATAAATTTTTGTATGGAAATTTGCAAACTTAGGCAACACGAAAATACACTTCTTTCTAAAAAAGTGGGTCAGTTTTTTGAAGTGGAGTGCTTTGGGAAGGGGTTGGAAGAGAGGTATCTTCGAAGGCTTCTTGAAGTTGGGGTTACAAGAGGCACAAAAGTTCGGGTGCTTCGAAAGTCGGTTAGGGGGAAAACCTATCTCATTGAAGTGCGAGGGGTGGTGTTTAGCTTGCAAAAGGAAATTTTGGGTCAAATTTTTGTGAGGTGAAAATGAAAAATATATTACTTGTTGGAAATCCCAACACTGGAAAAACCACGCTTCTCAACACCTTGACAAAAAGTGAAGAGCATACGGGAAATTGGCACGGGGTTACGGTTGAGGAAAAGCAGAAGTTTTTTGAAGTGCAAGGTCAAAAAATTGGTGTTGTGGACTTGCCGGGTATCTACTCACTTAATGCATTAAGCTATGAAGAAGAGGTTGCAACGAATTATATTTTTTCTCACCCAGATGAAATTGTGCTGAATACACTTGACATAAACACGATTGAAAAAAACCTATTTCTCACTCTTGACCTTTTAACCCTTGGACGAGATGTCGTTTTGGCTGTTAATACTATGGGTGAGAAAAATATTGAAATTGATTTTTCAAGCATTGAAAAAGAACTTGGCGTCAAAGTTTTTGTTTTGGATTTTGAAAATAAAAATGAAGTAAGGCAGTTAAAAAACTTTTTAAATAGTTTTAAAAAACAAGACAAAAAAAATGACTTAAACAAAAAAATTTTTTCAAAAAAAACTTATGAAGAAATAGATTTCTTGGCAAAAAAATTTAATGCAAATTTTTTTGAAATAATCAAAATTAT
>JAFYKO010000167.1 GCA_017537515.1 Clostridia bacterium
ACCCTCGAACGCCTCGCTTCCAATGCTTGTAACGCTGGTAGGGATTACAACGCTTGTAAGGCCCGTGCAACCACGGAACGCCTCGCTTCCAATGCTTGTAACGCTGTTAGGGATTACAACGCTTGTAAGGCCAGTGCAACCACGGAACGCCTCGCTTCCAATGCTTGTAACGCTGTTAGGGATTACAACCTTTGTAAGGCCGAAGCAACCAGAGAACGCATATCTTCCAATGCTTGTTACGCTGTAGGTTGTTCCATCATAAGTGACACTTTGGGGTATTGTTACATTGCCGTTGTATATGCTACCGCCTCCCGCGTAGTAAGTAACAGCGACTTCGTTTGTAGTATAGTTTTCGATGATGTAATAGATACCATTCACCTTAAAGTTGTAGGCACTTGCCACTGTTGCGCATAGCAACAAAAGTGTAGCAAGTAAAAATTTTAAGTGTCTAAATCTTTTCATAGAATATTGTTTTTGTTGGATTTTGAGCATAATTTTTGCAAATTTATCGTTAACGTGTGACAAAAAATGTATCACTTTGTATCTTATTGCCGTGTGCGCGAAATGAGGTGCCTTTATAGTTTTTTGTTTGGAAATTGTTGTCTAATTTCGCGCTATGGAAAAGAATGACAAGGGGGAACTGTACAAAGTATTAAGGTCTTTGGTTGAGCAACGCTTTGGGAAAAAGGTGCTGGTGTCGAGTGATTTTGCCGAGCTGTCGGCAAGAATACTTGCCGATGTGGGGATATATCTTGCACCAATAACTTTGAGGCGTTTCTGGACCGACAAGTCTTGTGCGTGCTACAATGTGGTGCCACGACGTTCCACACTCAATGTCTTGTCGCAGTATGCAGGGTGTGGCAATTGGGATTCTTTTGCAGGCACCGGTAATGCGGCGTGGCTCAATAGCAGCGATTATATTCTGAAAGCCGATTTGCCGGCGACCGAGGTGCCGCAGGGTACTGTTCTTGAGCTTACTTGGACACCCGACAGGCTTGTGCGTGTTCTTTCGTTGGGCGACTGTATGTTCCGCGTGCAAGAGAGCAGGAACAGCAAACTGTCGGTAGGTGATACCTTCAGGACTGAACTTTTTATGGAGGGTGAGCCGTTGTTGCTGACGAATCTCATTCACGAGGGAATGTCGCCGATGAAGTATCTTTGTGGTCGTGTGGATGGAATAAGATACAGGATAGTGGAGAAGTAATTAGGTTAGTATTATATATAAAAAAAGGTTACAGGTGTTGTCAAAAATCTGTAACCTTTGTTGTTTTTATGGGTGAGTGTTATATTATTATCAAAAACAATACGGCTCAGTAGAAATTTAGTGTGGGTATATAGTATCTTTAATTGGAAGGATTGGATCAGTAGCAAACCATTATTGGCTTCGTTTTTTGCTCGCCATAACATTCTACGGCAGTCCTCAACCTTAATTGTTCACTTGCATTTTCTTCAAGTCGTTCTTTCATGTTCTTTTGGCGGCCAAAAGAACGAAAAGCCCCGGCACACGGAAAGTCCAGTCGGCCTCTTCTTTGTTCAGGAGTTGCAAGCAACATTCTTCAGTCGAAGAGTCCTTGCCACTTGAACCTTTCTGTTGATTTTTGGGTGATGCGGACCTTCCTCAGTTAGTCACTCGCCAAGGCGAGCACCTAACTAGCGGGCGAACATTCCTCTCACTTAATCCAAAAATCACCAGGGTTCAAGTTGTGTCCTTTAACGGTGCCGGTTTTCCTTGACATTACCATTGTACGCGTTAAAGTCCGCGATACATTCCAATAAATTTTCATAGCAAAGGTAATTCCCCGCCAAGGGCGGAAAGTTACGTGTAAGCGAGCGAAAGCCAAACTTGTTTGAGCTTTTGCGGCGAGCATGAGTAACTTATCTAATGGGCACCGTTGAAAATTGCGAGTAAGCGA
>JAFYKO010000168.1 GCA_017537515.1 Clostridia bacterium
ACCTCTTGGCCATATATGTCGGAGTCGCTGTGTCGTGAGTCCCGTAAATAAGCCGAGTCGCACACCGCACCGCCTTCGCCTCAACGCTAAGGTCCGCATTAACTACGCTTACAAACGTCCGCTTCATAACCTCGCTGAGAACTCGATACTCCTCCGAGCCTGCGTTTTTCCACTCAACGCCAAGCCCTCTCATAGCCTTGTACGCCCAAATCCTGCACTGCTCCCAAACGCTCCTTCGTCGCTTCAAGCCCGCAGAACCGATAAGAATCATCTCATCTACTATATTATACATCCCCGAAAGCAAAATTGCAACTCTTCCACCAAAAGAATGTGCAACAATTTTCACTTTTTTTATCTTTTCAGCCTCCAAAACCCCCAAAACCATCTCTGCGTAATCGTAAATCGTCCACGCTGTCGCCGGCTCCCCGCTTAACCCAAACGGTGGAAAATCTATAAAAACGCACCGAATCTCCCCCGCCTCTCGGTCGCTGTTTTTAATATCCTTGTCGATTTGTGTTGAATTATGTCGGTTTGGGAAGTTGAGGCAGTCCCAAAATTCACTTTTTTGGATGTAAATTGGCTTTTTCTTTTGCCTTTTCCAACACTTTTCGACGCTTTCCGACGCTTTTCGATGATTTCCGATGTTTTCCGACGGTTTTCGATGTTTTTCGATGGTTTCCGATGTTTTTCGACGCTCCTCTATATTTTTTAATAGAGGGAGTGCAAGGGGTTTTAGCACTTCACTCCCCGCACCCCAGCCGTGTAAGAAAAGTATGAACTCCCCTTTGCTGTTGTCGTCTAAGTCAACGGGCGGGGGTGGGTTTTTAATATCCTTGTCGAATTGTATTGATTTGGGGTCTGAAATTTTGGTTTTATTGTCGAATTCTATTGATTTGGGTTTATCAATTTTAATATCCTTGTCGATTTGTGTTGGATTATGTCGGTTTTTGTCGGTGTTTGTATTATTGTTGTCGAATTGTGTAGATTGTTGCTTGAATTTTATTTTATATTGTCGAATTAAGTCGGGTTTTGTCAATATTTCATAAAAGACTTTTGTGTTTTTGTGGGTGATGTACATTTTGGCTCCTTTGGGGTGTTATTACGTAATATATATATTATATAATATAAACTATGTGATATTGCCTTGCTCATATATTCGCAATGCAGGTTTGTTTACACAAACCCCTTGATAAAATCAAGGCATCACAGTTTGAATAACCATCAGTTGCTGTCAAATACCCCTTCGGGGTGCTTGACGACAACTTCCGATAATATACAATATATACACTATTAAATAAAACAATGGTTTGGAGTGCTTTTGCGGGTGGCAAGGGCGAGTTTTGGGGCCTAGCGAGTGTTGTTTTTATACATTTATGCGGGCGGGGGTTTTTTTGTGATTTCTATTGACAACTTGGGGAAAAAGTTATAAAATGTGGGTATGAAAATGAAAATTACGACAAAAACCGCTGAAGAGACTATGTTGATTGGCGAGAAATTGGGAAAATCTGTGAATCCGCCTTGTGTTATTTCGCTTGCGGGCGACCTTGGGGCGGGCAAGACTACGTTTGCGAAGGGGTTTGCGAAGGGGCTTGGCGTTGATGAGGTTGTTACGAGTCCGACGTTTACGCTTTTGAATGAGTACGCTTCGCCTCGTGGCGGGCTTTATCATTTTGATTTGTATCGGCTTACTGACGTTGAGGAGTTCCGGGCGAGTGGGTTTGAGGAGTATTTTGACCTTACGAAGCTGAAAGGTGTTGTGCTTGTGGAGTGGGCGAGCAACTGCCCGGGCATTCTCCCCGCTCGGCGTTTCGATGTCGAGATAATCAAGGGTGATGCTGACATCCGCACGATTGAAATAACCCCTTGCGGGCTGGTTTAACCCTTCCGCCTCACTGAACTCGGCTGATAACAATTTATTTTGCACTTGCGTGCAAAAGAAACAATATTATCCGTCGCTTTGCGACGTGAATAATCTTATTTGCCCCTTTGGGGCAAACAACATTTTTCCGCTCCATTGGAGCGGGCAACGAACGTTCGTTGCATCCCCGGGCGGTTAGAACCGCCAGTCATTGGGCAACTTGCGTTGCCTTATTGTGTAATACACCCGCAGACGAAGT
Organism: Clostridia bacterium; assembly: GCA_017537515.1. Classification (GTDB taxonomy): domain Bacteria; phylum Bacillota; class Clostridia; order Christensenellales; family UBA1242; genus UBA5489. Next base: position 2,118 of record JAFYKO010000168.1, read on the forward strand.
CTGCCACTGGCAAGGCGGGGTGGCAAGAGCCACTCTCATTGGGCGACTTGCGTCGCCGGTTAGGTGTATTACACCCGCAGACG
>JAFYKO010000169.1 GCA_017537515.1 Clostridia bacterium
GCGGCATTTCCAAGGAGTAAGCAATAGATTTTGCAAAATTCACACCAACAAGCAAGGCCCCAACAAGCCCAGCACCATAAGTTACCGCAACCGCATCAATTTGGCTTAAAGAAATACCCGCCTCTTTCAACGCATCATCAAAAACTGAATTTAGTGCGAGAATGTGATTCCTTGAGGCAACCTCTGGCACAACACCCCCAAACCTCCTATGGATTTCGATTTGAGTTGCAACCACATTGGACAAAATCTCTCTGCCATTTTTTACAATAGAAACACTTGTCTCATCACAACTGGATTCTATGCCAAGAACAATAATATCTTTTTTGTTTTTCAAATTTTCAAATTTTTCTTTTGCGATTTCAAAATAAGTTTTCATAACATATATTATACTCTTAAAATAAAAAAAAGCAAGGTGTAATTATAATTTTGATATATATAAATCAACAAAAAAGAAGAGAATACAACTCTTCTCGTTTATTATTCTTTATTGTTTCTTTTGAAAATATTGGCTACTCCAGCTATTCCATTTTTAACACTTTTTCCTGTTTCAACTATATCTTTTATGGTGCCACCTATATTCTTTACAATTCCAACATCTAATGCGTCTTCAACAATTTGCAATCCACTTTTTACTTTATCTGCGTATCGCTGAGACGCAGTCTTACCTGTAAGCAATTTTTTAATCGCATTCATAAATTTTAATGAATCTAATTTATGCACAAAACTAAACTCTTTTTCAGTTGACGTCAAGTAGATTTCAACTATATTGCCTCTCGTTTTAACTTGAGGTTGATTTTCGTAAACCTTGATTTCTTCTACTGGATAAACCTCTGTGGCTCCTTCATTTGAATTAGGTACAAAAACTAAATTTAAGTTTGTTAAAATCAAACGGGCCTCCTCGTTGTTCTTGGCTAGTTTTATATCTCCTTTATATAAAACAACTTCATTTTCTTTTAATTTGTAATTTTCCATTTTTCTTCTCCTATTTGTAATATTTTGAACTTAGTGTTCTTTAAAGACTTTGTAAATTTAGCGAATTTGATTATTTGATATTTAAAATTATTTCTTTGCTTTTATAAGTTTTTTATAAACTTCCATATATTCTTTGGCGACGGTTTCCCAAGATTTAGGGATTTCCCATTCCGCCTTTTCGCCACACTCTTTGAGAATATGTTTGTTTTCGATTAGGAAATCTATTTTTTCAGCAAAATCTTTTTCATCCTTTGCTATAAACCCATTTTGCATATCCGTGATTCTTTCACTACTCCCAGTTCCCGCCAATGTTATTGATGGTGTTTGAAATAATGAAGCTTCTGTTACGACTAGTGGGTCATTGTCAAAAATTGATGGAAATACAAACAAATCTGCGTTGTAGTATATAGATTTTAATTCGTCAATTGGAACTTTGCCCGTAAAAACAACCTTTTCTTCAAGCCCTTCTTTTTTGACGAGTTTTTTATAATAATTCAAGTCTTGCCCGACGCCAACGACCAACATTTTATAATTTTGGTTTTTGAGATTTTTAAGCGTTTCAAAAACTAAATCTAGGTTTTTCAGTTTCGAAATTCGGCCAACAAACAATAAAACCGCACTTGCTTGCCCGAGTTTATACTTATCCAAGGCAAATTTTTTTATATCCTCGCTTAATATTTCTCTTTCAAACACCATTCCATTTCGTATTATTTTGACATCTTTACAACGAGGCGGTTCCTCCGCTTGTTTCTTTAATAAGTCATCATAATAACCAATTTCATCAACCATACTTTGGCATACTGTACAGCATAAATCCGACTTATTGATTCTTTTTGCAATAAGCCTTAAATATGCATTAGATAAAAACTTGAACTTCAAACCTTGTTCAAACGCATCTTTAAATTTTGTATGTATTGTAAACAACACTGGTATATTGTTTTTTCTAGCATAACGCAAGCCAGCATTTGCCACACCCGAAACAGATTGACAATGGATAATGTCCGGGGCAAAATTCTTTATTTCTTTCTTAAACTTAGAAGAGAAGCGTGGGAAAGAAATTTGGTCGTTTCCGCCAATGCCTATGCTTTTGCACCTAAAAACCTTGAAGGGCAGGTTTTCGACTTCTTTTTTACAGCTAGGGCAAAAAACAGCCACTTCGTTTTCTTTGGATAATTCAGTGGCAAGCCCGAGCACAGCATTTTCTGTCCCGCCAACTCCAGGCAAGAAACTATCTGTAAAAATCGCTATTCTCATAATATCTCCTCGATTTTGTCTATCGTAAGATAATATAGCACATTTCGACAAATATTTCAATTAAAATGAATTATTTGCTTTTATTTTTATAATCTTCTATTATTTTTAAATATTTTTGGTACATAACCCCAACAGCCTCATCCCAAGATTTGTAGAGGTCTCTATAAGCGTTTTCACAAACCTCTTTGTAAAGTTTATCATCATTTAAGATTTCATAAATACGCTTTGCATAGTCTTCGACATCATCTTTTGCCATAAATCCGTTTACATTTTCTAGGATTGAACAAGAAGTGCTTGAACCTCTTATGAAAAGAGTTGGAGTTTTTTGGCTTGCTGCCTCAATTTGCACAAGCGAACTTGTGTCGTAAAGAGATGGAAAGAGGAATAAATCCGCTCTCGCATAAGCAAAAACAACTTCCTCATCGCTTGCACGACCCGTAAACAACACGCAGTCGTCAAGCCCAAGTGCTTTCACTTTAGCTTGCAATTCTTCAGAGTCGCTTCCACTTCCAACAAAAAGCATTTTGAACTTCTGCCCCATTTCTTTGAGTTTTGCAAGTGCGTCAATCATAAACTCGAGGTTTTTTATCTTGTTGATTCTCCCCAAGAACAACAAAACTTTTTCGTCTTTCTTAATATTATACTTTTCTTCATAATATTCAAACGCAACTTGAGTGTTTTCAAGTGGTTTAAGGCTGGTTGCGTTTTCTTGAACGCTTACATCCTTAATTCCGTATTCCTTTTCAACGATGTCCACAGTTTGTTGGCAAGGGGCATACATTTTATCGCAAGCATTGTAAACCTTGACAATAGCATTCAAAAGTCTTTTTGAAATAAATTTGTTTTTGGTGTAACGCATAAAGTCTTGGTAATATTGACTATGCACAGAACCAACAACAGGGATGTTGTATTTTTTACCCATCTTCACTGCAAGTTTGCCGAGAGAAAATGGAGAATGCGTGTGCATAATATCCAAGTTTGCATCCTTGATTGCCTTCTTTAAACTTTTTGTAACGGTTGGGATTTCGTAATCCAAAAATTTGGTGGCGATTGAACCACCTCTAACAACCTTGTATGGGTAAACCCTTGTATCTTCTTTTTTTGTACCGCAAGTAAAAACTGTTACATTTGCATATTTTGAGAGTTCGATTGCGTAGTTGTTAACAACATTTGTAACTCCGTCGATAATCGGATACCACGTATCCAAAAATAAGCCTATATTCAATTTTTTTTCTTCCATTTTATCACCTTTTTTTATTTAATTTGTTATAACTCCATTCCATTTTCTTTTACAACCTTTTTAGGTTTTGGGCGCGGAGGTTGTGGCCTATTTGTTTTTGGGGCCACTTGTTCTTTTATGCTTTCGACTTTTTGGACCTTCTTTGCTGTTTGTTGCTTTTGAGGTGCCTTTCTTTGGACTTGCAAATTAATAATACTCAAAAAGTTTTGTATAACAACGTTTAAATCAAAGTCTTTATAAAAACTCTTTTTGAGATATTTGCTGTATTCAACATCCAAGCCTGCGAGTTCTTTGTAAAGGTCAAAAGCAAGGGAATCACCGTTTTTCAACTTTTCTATCGCCTCCGCCAAAAGCTTGGAGCGGTTTTTTAAGAAAACCTTTATTTCCTTCTGCTTTTTGCTTGACGGCATCTGCGAAACTTCTGCCAAAACTAAATTATTGTTTTCCAGAGAGTTTTCAAAGCTTTCAATAATATCTTTGTCTGAGGCCTCCAAAAAAGACTCAAACTCGATACTTTCTTTTTGCTGAATGTTTTTCAAGATTTTGGAAGTATTTTCAAAATCCATAACATAATCCTCGTCAAAAGGATTGTATCCTTCAGTCAAATAAGCATCGCCAAGAGACTTTGACATAAGATTAAGGCTATTCAAAACATCGTAATTTATATTTTGCATATTTTCCCTTTTTTGAAGTATATCACTTTTTTGCTGGTATGTCAAAAAAAAATCACTTTTTCAAAAAAAAACCTTAACTTAATTGACAACACAATAAAAATTATGTATAATGTAAGTATTATAAAAAAGGAGAAAAAACTATGGAACTTAAAGGTACAAAAACCGAAAAAAACCTCGAAGAGGCTCTTGCTGGCGAAAGTATGGCAAGAAATAAATACGACTGGTTTGCCTCACAAGCCAAAAAAGATGGCTATGAAAAAATCGCTGAGATTTTTGAAAACACTGCAAAAAACGAAAAGGAACACGCAAAACTTTGGTTTAAGCACTTGCAAGGCGGAAAAATAAAAGACACCTACACAAACCTTCTTATGGCAGCAGCCGGAGAGAACGGCGAATATACTGAAATGTATAAACGTATGGCCGAAGAAGCACGTGAAGAAGGCTTTGAAGAAATCGCCAAACAATTTGAAGGCGTTGCACAAATTGAATACGAACACGAACAACGTTATCTCAGATATGCCGAAATGCTCAAAAACGGAACTATATTCAAAGAAGACAAAGAAATCACTTGGGTTTGCCGAAACTGTGGCCACCACCACAAAGGCACCACCGCCCCTGAAATTTGCCCAGTCTGCGACCACCCACAAGCCCATTTTGAACGTGGTGCCTGAGGCACCTTGCATAGGACGGTCGTTAGACCGTCTTTTTTTTCAAACTGTACAGCATGCGACTGCAAGACTACAAGTACAATTGCTGTCGCCTCTAAACAACCGCAATAAAAAAAATCTGCAAATTTATTTGCAGAATTTTTTCTATGCTAAATTCAATATAAAGCTCGGACGGACGCCGATGAAGGCGCGGTTCCCATAGCTGACGTAGACAGTGCCGTCTTTGTCGACGCTGTAAACGCGGTTCGTGGCGTCGTAGTAGCCGGAGCGGAGCCACCAGTAAGGGGAACTTGTAGATACGCCGTTTGCTGACGCAAATGGTGTGACATCTCCTTTCAATGCTGTCACCGCTGTGCCCGTACAAATTGGAAAGTAACTCGCTATGTTGTAGCTATCTGTCCAGTTATAACAAGAGCTATCACCATCAAAGTTTCTGTTGGAACCCAACAGAAACATATTATAATATCCGTTATCTGTTGCCTCTCGTTGTTTATAATAACTTGTCGTTTTTATTTGTGTCTGTTGGATGTATTTCCCTGTAACATGCGCGCTACTTGTGTCGTAATATTGACTAAGTCCGCTTATTGTAGCAAATGTCGCTTGATGCGTTGTCGTACCAGTTGCGCCAGCGGTGTCATTTAAAAATCTCTTTACATCACAGTTTGTGTTTTTCCATTCGTTGCAGTAACTAGTTGTTGTCGAATCATAGTGATAATACCCAAAATCTTCATTATCTAGTGCTAGTTCGCTTAAGAATAACAACTTGTTTTGTACTGCACCATCAAGTTTTATTCTATTGTCTACTAGTGTTAACCTATTGCTATTTGTAGTATTAAATAATGTTGCCGTTGTAGTATTAACTGTTACCGATTCTCCACTTCCGCTGAATGTTATACCACCACTTGTGTCTACACCCAATACTATCCAGCGGATTGGCTCAAATGCATAGTATTTACCTCTGGCTAATGCATATTTATTTACACCATTGCTATCTGCATAGAAAGTAACTTCATTATTATATGCATAAGTAATAACAGATGTTGGAGTTAAGCCACTTACTACTGATGCATCTATTCCTACATAACTTTGTGGGTATGTGCCAAATTCACAGTAGTATTTGTAGGCTGTGCCATCTCTAGACGTTGGGGCGGTATACCCAGAGCCTGAATAAGTAACAAATCTGAACACTTCAGCTTTAACAGTAATTGTAATATTTCCATTAACTTTTGTCCAATCTGTTATTGTAAATACCCCAGTTGAGTAATCCCAAGAATATCCACCAGTTGAGATATTTGCAACAGTTATTGTGCTTGGCAACAAATAACCTGTTGTTGGTGTTATAGTTGCGCTATACGAAGTCCCATAGTTTGCATTTGTCGCACCACTTGTTTTAGAGCATTTTGTGAGGTTGTAGGTGATTGTGTACACCTTAACCCAATTAGCCGTATAAGATTTATTTCCTGTCGACCCTTTTGCAATTGTTACCGAAGTTTGGGCGGTCGACC
>JAFYKO010000170.1 GCA_017537515.1 Clostridia bacterium
CGTCTTGATACCCAAGTCCACACCGACCGCTTTGTTCTCGTCTATCGGTGCCTTGTTCGGAATGGAATCGTTGGTTTCTACCAGGATTGAAATGAAATACTTGCCCGTAGGTGTTCTGCTGACGGTGCTAGACTTAATCTTTCCGTCAAACTTTCTGCTGAATCTACACTTTACACCTTCCTTGAATTTCGGGATATATACACGACCTGCTTCAAAATTAACCCTAGTGTCTTGTGGTATGCAAAAAGACTGTCTATTATCGTGTTTTGACTGGAACTTCGGGAATCCCTTCTTTTCCTTGAAGAAGCGTGTGAACGCCATATCCAAGTAAATAAGACTTTGCTGTAAGGATTGTGCGTTTACTTCGGAGAGCCATTTAGTATCTTCGGATTTCTTTAACTTCGGCAATTCCAGGGCAAGCGTATATTTTGACACGCTTTTCTTCGTTTCTGTGTAAGCCTTGACTTTTTGTTCAAGCCCCCAATTATAGATAAAGCGAGAACACCCAAAATGCTTTGATAAAAGCACCTCCTGTGTCTTTGTAGGATAAATCCTGTATTTGAACGCCTTAACTACCATACCTAAAATATACTAAAATTTCTAGGGAAACACAAGAGTCTTATTAGAAAAATTATACAGACCTTTTCATCTTAAAGAAATGCTCCATAACGTATTCCTGGCGTTGGTGCATAGTCATTTGGGTGGGCTGTGCCTGCTGCATTTGCAGCAGCGACGACGCACCCAGGGTCATAGAACCACCAATAGCCTCATAGGAACTAGCAGCCACAGCGTCCGCAATATCCTTGCCACCCGCAACCTGCTTTCCGTCCACGACGATTGTAGCAGGGTGGTCAATCTTCTTCGGTAGGTTCTGCAAGTTAATGAGTTCCGTTCGCAGGATAGGCGACTTCGGCATTTTTATCAAACTCAAAAGCACGTTGCTGCTCAATTTCAAATACGGGTCCTTCGTTTTATCCACAGAAGCGTATTTTACGTTAAAGCCCATTTTAGTGAGCAACTGCATCATATCGGCAGATTGGTAGCCGTCGCACGTAATAAGGGCGATATGAACCCCCTGGCTACGCAGGTGTGCCAGGAACACACGGACCTTCCAAAACGGGACTTCGGAACCAGGCAACGCCTTGATACCGAACACAAGTGGCACTTCAATGGCAGGGCTAATCTTGCTCACTTCCATACCGCTAATGGCAGAAGTAGTCTTGACGGTAATCTGCTCCGTCACACGGCTCATAGCGAAACCGAAGCGGTCGGAACGCAAGCCACCGTCCAGGTGGACGTAATACTTACCCTTTGGAAGATTGCCCTTATAAAAGTCTGCAATTTGGTCGTTGTCGTTCAAGGTCAAATGCAGTTCGTCGGTAGTCATACAATTTTCAAGGCACATAGCCTTGTCCAACGCTTCCACATTGTAAATTAGGTTCACACCATTTCGGGTAGCAACGCCCGCCAAATCCTGCAAGGCACCTGGCAGGTTGTTTTCAAAGTCCTTGCGATACTCAACGGGCACCTGGATAACTCGCCCCTGGTAATCGTCAAGTTCTGCGTCGCTTGTAATAACTTTCGGCTGTTCAATGTCGGACCCGATAAAGACGGGGAACGTCGCCCCGCTATAAATCCCCTTGTGTGCCTGGACTTCCCATATCGCAGGTTCAAAGATTGCCACTTTCGGGTTGTTGCGTTCTGCGTCAATGTGGCTTTCCAAAAACGACGTGGATTCGTTTCGGGAAGACACCACCCACATACGGCAGGGGACTTCGCCACCCTTTGTCATAAAACGGGAGAACATACGACGACGAATGCTGTTATAGTTCTGCACCGCCTGGTCCGCAACTGCATTTTGGAAGTTGGCTTCGTCAATGATTGCCCCTATAACTGCCTTACCCAAAGAGTGACGCATACGGGAACCATAGGCGATACCGACGTGGTGGGGGAACATTTCTTCGTCAATTCGGTCGCCCTTGCCTGGAAGCAACTTGGAGCGGAAATAGGGGGAGCAGCCAATCACGTCAATAAGTTGGTCCGCAAGCACGGCACCCGCCAGGTCCATCGTAGCCGTAATGAGCGTAATCACGATAGGTGTGGTCGGAATTAGTTTGAACTTCTTATGCGGGTCTTTTAGAAGCGTGACCCTGTAAAGGTCATAAAGGACCCCGATAATGGACACCGTGGACTTACCCGCACCGATACACCCCGTAATGCAGACTTCAATGAACGGGCTGTAAAGCGGGTTCGGGAACAACTGCTTCAACTTTTCAAGCCAATAGGGATAGACACGACCCTCGCCATAGATAGCACCGATATAGTGCGGGTCGTTAATGAACGTTTCAATGTCAACAGGAACGGATTCGTAGCCTTCGGCTATCGCAGCAGCCTTATACAAGTCTGCGGTGCTTAATCCCGCAAGTCCATTTTCAGCCATAGACGTAAACTTCCTTTTACACACAAGGGTAGTTGGTGTTTGCGTGGCTGTCGCTCTTGTAGGGAAATATAACAAATAATCTGTTGCATCGTCGTTGCCATTTGACTCACGCATACGAATTTCAGTGATAGTCACTTCACGACAACCTACAAACCTACCCCACCCACCCTATTCATACTCCGAAGCATTCGTGTAATTCGTGGGTGCTTACGCACCCACTCATTCCTACTCACGCTTCACGAGCCAGGAACTCCCCGACCTTAAAGAAATGTAATCCTACCCTTATAGACAATCACGCCCGTAAGGGCGTGATTAGGCACACAAGCGAGCGTCAGCGAGCGTGTGTGCCCAAACCTTTTATCCTGGATTTACAGCGTTACCTTTTTATCAACGTATGGGGTTTCCTATATACCTATACGGAGATAAAAAGGTAACGAAATTATAATAGATTACCTACTTACTAGACGTGACATTTTTATCAAGGTATGCGTTTCTTGTAAAAACTAAAAAAGCCCGATTTTCGGGCTTTTTAGGCTATTGGAACAAATCCTTGTGCTTGAATTTGAATTTACGTTCCGCACTTGTAAGGGGTATTTTAGCAGCCTGTTTTTGCTTGATTTCGTCTATACGGGATTCGGGTTTTCCGTAAGCGGGCTTTAATAGATTTTCCCTACGCAATCGCAGAATGATAGACTGCTTGATTGTCGCTGACAGGTGGTCAAACTTCGGCATACTTATGAGTTTATCAATTAGGGATTCCTGCTGCTTGCGTGTCCGAAGATTACCTATTCCGTGGGATTTAAGCATTTTCCATAGGGTGTTTCTGCATTCGTAATCCGTAGCCCCACGTGAAGTTGAATACTTCCTATTTATGTCCCCTATTTCTTCTGCCTTGCTATCTGCCAGGGCATCTATTAAAATCATAGCGGAGAATGCCATAGCGTTTGAAACACGGGGTATCAAGTTTAGGGGGCAATCCGTAAAATCCTTGATATAGTATAGGATTGTGTCCTTTATGGCTTCCAGGCGAATGCCTACGCCCGCAATTTTACTGCAAAGAAGCGTATTCCTTACCATACTCCAAACCACTTTCCATTCAAAGCCCTTGTAGTATTTTATGGGCATTACGTGGATTAGGCGGTCCTTTGCCTTGTAGTGGATTCCTTGTCGGAGCCATATCATACCCGTTCGGGGTGGCGTTTCTGTTCCTGTGCAAGTGAGCCACTGCTTGTTTGTGTAAGGGATTCGGGTTATTCCGTCTTTGCAGTATTGGAACTTTGTGGTCGGTTCCGTAGCGTTATCGTGGAAAGCGTCCATCGCTTCTGCGACAAAAAACCATTCTTCTTCGGGATTGTAAGCCTTGCGGGTGGTGGTTCTTGTCGGGTCCATAGTTTCGGTCATTGCGGTAGTCCTATCAAACTTGAAAGTGTGGGTGTCTGCCGTCCACCGCTAGGACTGATGCAACAGACGGCAGCACCCACGAATCACGTGTGATAGTAATATAGCAACAAAACACCAAACTGCGTATGGGGGTCTAATAGAAATATCAAAAGCGGGGTTGTATTTTAAGGATATTTTTGTATATTTATTAGTGAACACGGGTGAAAGTATGTGTGTAATAACTTATAATGCAGAACTCCGATTCAAGGACAAGGCAGACCTAGACTATTGGTCTAGTCTTCTTGATACGGCTAGAATTGCATATAACGAATGTGCCAACATACTTGATTCCAATAAGATACACCTGGACTTGAAATCAGTCCACAATGCCGTGTATTACATATTGAGAGAAAATTTCCCAACAATCCCTTCACAGGGTATTATCAAGATATACAAGGAATGTATTTCTGCATTCCGTTCAATCAACTCCAACGGGCATATAGAACACAAGATACTTGAAAAGAAGAATTGGTCTATGCGGTTGGACAAACGGTTGTATTCTAAATTAAGTGTAGATAGTATATTGCTGTGTTCCGAAAAATCCAACCGTAGGGCTGTTGCAGAAATAATTAAGTTTCCAAAACTTGTGGAACTGTTCAAGAAATACCCTACACAAGACCCGCTTATCTTCAAGCGTGACGACAAGTTCTACCTATCCATACCGTTCAATGCTCCCGAAATACCTATACAGAGCGAAAACTGCATAGGTGTGGATTTGGGCGAACGTAGGTTTGCTGTAACGTCCGATGGCATTATGTTCAACGACAAGGAATACAATGCCCGTAGGCGTAAATTACGCTACTTAAAAAGGTGCTTGCAGAAGAAGGGCACTAAATCCGCTAGAAAGCACAAATTAAAGTTGTCCGTAAAGGAACGGAATCAATCTACGGATATGTGCTACAAGATGGCTAACGCCATTATCGGCAGCACCTATGCAAGCATTATTGTTCTTGAAGATTTAAGCAACATTAAGCAGAAAACTTCAAAAACAAAAGAAGGTTTTAAGAAAAAGAATCATAATCGTAGAATCGGGCAAGTCCCGTTCTACAAGTTCAAGCAAATCTTGTCATACAAGGCACTACTCAATGGAAAAAGAGTAGAAACAGTTTCTCCGTTTATGACAAGCCAAACTGACTGCACGACAGGCAAGAAGGACGGAACCCGTAAGAACCGCAGATTCTATTGCAAAAACGGGACTGTCCTGGATGCCGATTGGAACGGTGCAATCAATATCGCTCAAAAGAGCAAACATCCTTTCTCGTTAAAGATACCCCTTGATGGAGCATTGAGAACCTGGAAGGCAGGGCGTGAGTCAACCGCCCAATCGTATGTAAGACTTCCTATGGAAACACAGGAAGCATTACAAACTCACTGTCTTTAGGTTGTGGGTAGTTGACAGCGGTCCCGACTTCAATGCACAGGTCCTTGCTTGTTTCCAAATGGAGCAGGTTTCTGCGACACCCTGTTTTCGTAGTTATAGGTATTGACTATAACAGAAAACCCCCGCCACGTTCCGTGGCAGGGAACCCCTATGGCTAATTGGGTGAAATCAAGACCGCTTGTTAAATTCTTCAAAGAACTTTTCCAGGCGGGAATTGTTCTTGTCCCACCTGTCGTAAGCGATTTTGAGTAAGATGGTCCAGGAAGCGTAAATCCCAAGAATAGCGAACGCAACGGTCTGCGTAACGGGTCCGTTCCCGCAGGTGGCGTATGCCAGGGCTGTCGGGACGGAGAGCCACAGGAACGCTGCGAGAGCCACCGCAGCGATACCGAATACGGAGAGGATTGCCCACTTGACTATCAGCCCGACGGTCATACTTATAAATTCTGCCATACCTAACACGAAGTCGGTGGCTTTGCAAAGGATTTTGTTGAGAGTTTTCATTGTTGCAGTCCTTGTTAAGTGGGTTCGCTATCCTTCGGGAGTTATACCGAGGACTACCGTTATTCGGTACAGCACATACACAATGAGTGCTAATTTGCCAAAAGCCCATAAGCACTCAACTAGCTCACTGAAAGCCTTTAAAGCGTCATCGGAGTTGGTGTTTCTATTGTTGATGTTTTTCATATCGTTATCCTCGTGGTTGTTTACACCTATAATATAACAAAATACCTACTGATTGTCAATAGGTATTATTAAAATAATTTCTTACGAATATGTTATTTTACGATTTCGGCTTCCTGGACGTTGGTCGGGGTTCCACCGCCACGTTTTAGGATTTCAGCCTTGATACGTTCCGCATCGTCTTCGGAAATCGTGGTCGTGTCAATCTTTTCTGCGGGCTTCTCAACGTCCACGTTGGACGTATCTACGTTGTGACCCGACAGGGCTTTCATAAAGTCCAAGCGGACCCTAAACGATTCGTTGCGTTGCTTTGACAGGTCTATGAGTTCACGGACAGACGCATCGTCCAGGTTTACCTTTTGGGCTATGGCGTTGTCTATATCGTCCATAGAATGCAAAAGGGCTTCCATTCCGTCTATGGAATACTCCGTAATGTTGAGCATTTTGCGGTTAAGACGGGCTTTGATAGCGTCTAGTTCATTTTGCGATATGGTGGCGGGCTGATTATCCATACCTATAATCTAACAAATTATCTGCAATCGGTCAATAGCAAAAGACACCCGCCCTTGCGGGCGGGAGCCTTACTATGCTTCTCAACAAGAGAATTACTTTTGCTTATACACCTTGACGGTGAAGCACAGCCCGCCATAACTGTCAAAGTCGTTATCGCTGCTGAAATAGGCTTCTTCGCCTTCGTCGTCCAGGAGGCAATCGGAATACTTTTCCTGGAACTCCGAAAGAATGTTCTGTTCGTGTCCGTCCAGGTCTTCACCGTATTCATTACCGAAATTGTAGGCTTCCCAAAGCCACTTCGGAACGATGATTGTGTCAATCAATTCCAGGCGACCCTCGGATTTCTTGGATTCGGATTTCTTGGATTTCTTGCTTTCGTTGGCGTAGCCGTTTCTGTCTTGACGGGCGATTAGCCTTGCAGTTTCATACGGGAGCGATTCGCCCTCAACGTAAGCGTCATTTATGGTGTCGCTGTGTTTGTCGGCTAGTTTGGTTGCCCCGTCTTCGCCATAATGGAATGACACCACAAGTTCGGAAATAACGTCGCTGCGGTAATTGTCAAGGCTAGACGCTTCGGACAATGCGATTTTTTCCATTTCGGCTTTATTGAACAGGCGTTCGGACGTTTTCTTCGGCAGCAGTTTGGCTTCTTTGGCTACATAGTTCTTGAAATCGGAATACTCACGCTGCATATAGGCAATAGCGTTTTTCTTGGCTTCGTCTTCGCTGCCTGCGTAGGTAATGACGTTGGTGAATTGGGGTTCGCCCTCAAATTCAAATTCCACCTTTACCTGCCACGGGCTGTCGGCTCCGTTGGCTTCGGACTTCTTGGATTCGCCCGCAACCTTTACGATTTTCGGGGGCAATACGCACCTACCTAGATTTTTTACCTTGTCCTTGATAGTAGGCGGGATAGTCCTGGTTCGCTTTAAGCCAATCTTGTTAAGTTTGGCAGTCAGTTCGTTGCTTGCAGCACCCTCGTTAAGCCACACGTTGTAAATTTCGTCGTAGTCAACGTCAAGCATTTTCGCAAGTTGGCTAAACAGGCGTTCACGAATAAGGGAGTCGCCTACACCAATGTAGGTGTAAACGTCGTCGCCACGCAGCAAGGTTTGAAGAACGCCCTTGAACGTTCCGTTGAGCCTGTCGCCCAGGTCGTCGTCCTTGTAAGCACCCATATACCAATCCTTGATAGGTGCGTCAAAGGGTCCGTTGGCTTCGGACTGCTTGGATTCGTCCTTGTTGTAGCCACAGAACGCTGCGACTTCCTTTGCACCGTCTTCAACGGGTTTTCCCTGGTAGAACATAGCGTCCAACTTTTCCATCCAACCGACGTTAAGACGGCAGGTGTCCTTGTCGTTGAAGTCCATACCATACTTGGATTTGAGCAAGGACTTTACGTCCTTGATATACTTGTCAAATTCGTCAGCGGACTTGCTTTCCTGTTTGCTATACTGCTTCATACGCTTCAAATGCTCCTCTGCGTCTTTCTTCTTTGCGAACGACGCAAGAATGCGGTTGTCTTCGTGGGAGCGAATGACCCAGGGTGCGTCTTCGCCCTTGGAATTTTTGTGACCTTTTTCGTAGCCCAACTTTTCGTCAGTGGGTCCCTTGGATTCGTCCTTCTTGCCCGTAATTTCGCCACGGACAAAGAGGACTTTTTCTTTAAGCGACAGTTCCTTGTCGTCAAGAAGTTCCTGCATTTCCTGGGTGTGAGAATCCAGGTAATTCTTCACTTCGTCTTCGTCAAGGTCAAACTGCTTCACAAGTTTTTCTTCAAGGGCTTCCAGGAAACCCTTCAAGGACATAGCCTCGTCCTTGTGTGCGGAAATGCCGAGGGATTCCATCGGGATTTCCGTCTTGTCGTTATCCTTGACACCTACCAATTTAAGGTTTGTAGCACCGTGCTTCTGTGCATCCTCAAGGGTGCCCTGTGCGTCAACGATGCCGTTGGTAGTCTTGGAACGGTCGTTGCCGTTGAGGGTATAACTTGCGATGAAGAAGTCATACTGCGACGGGTCAAACTTTGTTTCGTGAAGTTTAATAGTCAGTTTGTGCTGCATACTTTCACCCCTTGAATTAAACATATTGTTTTCTATGAACGACACAAGTGCTGTTGCATCGTCGCTGTGAAGGTCAAATTCTTCGGACGGTCTGCGTTCAAGCCCATACCCTGGGTAGAACCCGTGTATAACAAAGCCGTCTTCTTCCTCAATGATAGCCAGGACACGGAAAATGAACGCAGCCCTGCGGGGGCAGCGTATCGTTTCTTTGACCCTAACGCAGACACCGTTCGGAAGTTCAAGTGTGCTTCCGTAGCGGAGGCAATCTACGTTGTATTCAGCGGATTCGTTCTTGCCCGCCTGCATAGCGTTGAATCGTGCCAACTTGTGAATGTGACGCTTGCCCGCAAAGGACTTAATCCACCCATTGAGTTCTTTTGTTCGCTTACGCCTTGTCAGTGGATTGTTCCAGGTATGCTCCGCACGGGCAGACTGAATGAAGCCTGTTGCCTTGTGGCTGTCCTTGAACCTGTCAAGCAGCGATTTCTTTTTTAGGAACGCTTTATGGGGCATTGTAGAATTATTCCATTTGGTCGCACTTGTTGTAATATAGATAAATCACCAGGCGGGCAAATTCTTCGTTGTTCAAACTGCCCGTGTCCGCTACGAAACCGTCCCACCAACCTGCGTCAATGTGTTCTTGAATTTTATCCGCAAGGGCTTTAATGTCCTTGTTCTTGATACATTCTTCCCAACGTTCATTTCTTGAAAGATTCAATTTTCTTTTGCATAGAACAGTTGAATTTTTTCATACGTCATTCTCCCTTAAAGGTCAGTCATACCCTTCTTTGCGATTTCAATGCCTGCAACGCCCGTCTTCTTAACGCCCGTGTCGGTCTGTGGCATAACAGCACGGCTAGGGGCGTTCTTAATGGGTTTGTTGGACTTCTTCATCAATCCCGCATTACCGATGATGGCGTTTTCAATGTCGTCCTTGTCAATTTCGGAGTTGTAAAAATCCTGGTAGGCAGAAACCATACCGTCCTGGATATTCTTTTCAAGGTATTCACGGAGTTGGTCGGACGACCAATCAAACATATTCATACCAGGTGCCACTGTGCTTTGCGGAACTTCGCCATCGTTGGCGATAGCGATTGCACCCTGGAAGTCACGCAGCATATCTGCGGGGTCCTGGGCGGTATCGCCTGCGGAGTTCTTGAACACAAGACTGTCAATTTCGCAGTTCGGGTTCAACAGGAACACCTGGGACCACCTGTGGTGCCCGTCCACAATGTAATACGTTCCGTTGTAGTCATAGACTACCAACGGCAGGTTCACGGTCACGGGACCGCCATCAAGAATCTGCTTCACCTGTTCGGGGTTCTTACCGCTAACCTGGTAGGAAAGCGACTTGCCCACGTCAATTTCGTTTTGAGTCGGGTGAAGGTCCTTCGCCTTGATGTTCATAGTGGTGGTGTCCATCTTTTCAGCGTATTCACCATCACCGAAGCCCTTTTCAAGCAGGGCAAGTTGTTCGTCCGTCAAGCCATCCAAAGCGTTCACAAGACTGCCCATATCCGACTTGGATTTAAGGTCCTTAACTTCCTTGTCAAATTCCTGGTCGCCCGTTTCTTCGTAAATGCCGTCCAGGGCTTCGTTGTAGCCCTTCTTGTATGACAGGAACGCTGCACGGTTCGGGAACGATTCCTGGGTCTTCATAGGGGCGTAGTTGCGTCCGTCACGATTACCCTGGGAGTAATAGGCTTCGCCTTTGGATTCCGTAGGTGCCGACGGCTTGTTGTCAAGAATGCAGGACGTAAGCGTTTCAAGTTCTGTGTCAGTCGGGAACTCCAACTTCTTGCCGTTGTCAAATTCCATACGGAGCAGGTCTGCATCGGAGTCATACCACATTTTGCCGAAATCTTTGTATTCCTTGTATATCGGATTGGTAATTTCGCTGATTACAAGTGTCCCGCCAATGCTCCAACCGCAAGAAATAAGGTGTTCGGGGTGGTCATACTTGAAATACAACCACACAGGACGGGTAAGGTCGTTGCTGTAAGCAGGGTCCTTGTTCCATATTTCACGTCCGTCCTTGTCCTTTACACGCTTCCCAAGCCACTGCTTGTCAGCATCAGAAACTGATTCACGCTTCTTGTTATGAAGATTGATTTTGAAACTCATAATAAAGTCCTTGCTTATTAGTAAACACTCTTGAACTTTGCCAATGCTTCTTCAACGTCAGCAGCAAACGCAGCGGAGCAATTACCAGGGAGTGCTGCCAACACAATGTCTTTCCAGGAATCAATCGGGCTGTCGTAGTTGGAACCTATTTCTTCTGCAATAGCACCCAAAGCGTTGTTTGCGTCGTTAAGTTCGTCGCAAATGCCGTTAATGCGGTCCAACTTCTTTAACATTTCTTCTTTTTCGGGTCCGTCGTTAAGGCGGTCAATGGCTCCTACAATACTGTCGCTTGCGTCTTCGTCAAGAATATCACGAAGACCGCTGTAAGCCATATCTACCTTTTCGGCAGCGTCTGTGATAATGTCTTCCAGGTAGGAATTTGTGTTGTTCTTTGCTTTGCTAGGTATTAAGTCCCGTATCATAGAAGTAATCCTTATTAAATGGTTTTGATTATACTCAATTAAAATAACAATTCCTGTTTACACGTGCAACACCAGGTCCAGGTAAATGAGCGATTCTTCGTTCTCTTTCTTGGCGTTCGGGTTTCGCAAAGTCCTAATGTTCTTGACAAAATACGACAAGTCTTCGTCCCCATAATGCACAAGCAACTTGGAATGTAAAACAATATCACCTGGGCAGTAGTCCCTATGACCGCTTGTATTTTTGAGCGTGTAAGCCGTGTTTTCTTCGTCCAGGAACATTTCAGTCCCACGGATGACGGGCTGTTCCTGCGGGTCCAGGAATGCGATACGGGCTATAAAGTCGGGTTCTTCCTTGTAGCGGTATTCGTGGTCCTTTTCGTTATACACACTACCCGTCCTGTCTTCCTGGTTGTAGGCACCTTCCAGGGGCATACCACTGTAAATGGAGCGGTCGCCACGGTCCACAATCGGGAAGTTTTCAGTCCCCTCGGAAATGACGGGCAGGTAAACTTCGGCATTGTAGCCTACGATTGTGATACTATGCTTCAAGGCGACATACACCTGTGTGTCGGCTAGACGGGTAACTACGTTAAGCGAATGCCTGTCTTTCAAAAAGTTTATGTCGTCAAGATTTTTAGGCATAGGTTAGTCCTTGATTAAGCGTATGTTATAGAATGTAAAATCCCTAACTATATCAAGTTCTGCTGAATTTTTAGTTATCACTATGCTGTCGGCATAGTCATCGTCAATTGGTTTTCCACGTAAAAAAGCGACATCCCGTTCTTCTTCCCAATTCACCACTCTATTCCTGTGGGGGTCAAATGAAGCAAACCCGTGAGGAACGACATTAAACCCATTTTGGTCCTTTAAGGATTTAACGTGTTCTAGTAATTTTTTAATTTCTGTTGAGTCGGGAAGGTGCCATCCGTTTATAGACTTCACTATTCTATCGGCAGCGTCTAAATTATAGAAATATAAATGGGCATACTGCCTAAATATACCTGCACCCCCATCGTCAATTTCAAGATTTTCAGCCATCCACACCTGGTCGCCAATCTTGACGGTCTTGGGGTTGAACGCTTCATTCAATCTTTCGTGAACTCTAATTTTAAGTGCCATACGCTGCCTCTTGCTCGTTAGTTCTAATGACTTTGCTTTTCCAGGACGGACCCATTCGTTCTGCCTGTTCCGTGCCCGAACAATAACTGCACACGGGTTTTCCACCAATGTAGCGGTATGTCTTTCGGGCGTGGCAGATGCAGCAAAGTTCTTTTGTCCCTGCTGTATTACGCTTGCGGTGCAACGGGGCTAGTCCGTCAATGGTTATCGGTTTTGGGTAGTCATCAATGTTCAAGGGTTATTCCTTACTGTCGCAGTAGCGGTAGAAGATTGATTGTAGTTTCTTGTAAAGGTCAAAGTCGCAGTCACGCTCAAATTCGGAGTCGGCTTCCCAGGTCCGAACGTTGAACTTGCCACCATTGTAAACCAATTCGTAAGCACAGAAGAAACTGCCGACACCAGGGACGGACACAACCAACTGCTGCTGTCCGTAATTGGTGCTTTCGCTGCGGGCGTTCAACTTGTAGTTGCTGCCCAGGGCTTGCTTGAACTCCGTCATCATAGCGTCCAAGTCAACGGCACCCTTCTTTTCGTGAAGTTTGATTGCTAATCGGCTCATTCTACCCAATGCCTCCATACGACATTAGCAAGGGTTCCGTCCTTGTCTTCATAGCACCAAAGAACGGGGTCATAGCCTAACAAATCAAGTTCCGTAGCAATGTCAACATTAGACATACCCTGTTTCTGTAATTCAGCGATTTTGTCCTTTTTGTCTTCGCCCAAATGAGTAAGCACCCATTCAACGGTTACAATCGCTGTATCGTGCAGATAGTCGTTGACTACTATGGGGTCGTTGGGGTTATACTTGTTTTCCGTATCGTATTCGTCGTGCATATCTTTGAGCATATCTTTGATAGCCCTTTTATGCAACGGAACATTGTGTATAACCCCGTCGTCGGTAATCTTTTCGTGAACACGGATTTTCAAAGAAGTCTTTTTAACGGATTCCCACTTTTGAATGTAGTCAATGCTCAAGGGTGCGGTCTTGTCAATCTTGTCCCCGTTGCCGTTTCTTTCAGCGTAAGCCACCGCCTGCTTCCAAGCGTCGGCTTCGTCTTCGGCACCCGAAATCTTCATAGTGTAGGGCTTTCCATCCTTTGTCTTGAACCTTACGACCCATTCCGAATAAAGGCGGTTCAAGTTCTTGCGAGCGTCTTCTTTGTCGCCTTCAACGGAGCCGTTCAAAATTGAACGTGCCATACCCGCTGACATTTTAGATTCGTGGACGGTAATCTTCATTTTCTTCATTTTGCTTTCTCCAATGGCATACAGGCTATACAAACGGGAACCCGCAGTGTAATACTTTCTGCCCCATACCCTTACGCCCGAACCGACGTAAGTGGAACTGTCATTCAAAACCACAACGCCCTGTTTGGTGTCGTCGTCAATGTCCAAAGCCCTAATGGGTTTAGTGAACGTAAAGGCTTTCTGCCACGCAGTCATAGGACCAAACGGCTTCTTTGACCACTGCAACTCGCAGGGGTTCTTCGGATTTATCCGATAGTGAATGTCGTATTTTGGAACGTAGATTGACTGCATTAGAACGTAAACCCTGTATATACTTCTTTATCGCCTTTAAAGCAATAGCTGTCGCCAATGTCGCTGAATTTAATGGCACAGTAGGTTCTGTCGGACCTGTCGTAGCCGTCAAAGACCCACACCTGGGATTCCTTCGGGTATTCAATCGGTTTAAGGGTAAAGAACTCGTCCTTCTTCAAGTTCTTAATCTTCTTGACGGTCGGTTCCCACGCAGCGTCTTCGTTCTTGTGTTCAACAATCCCACGCAGTTCATTGGCAATTTTACCCGTGGCATCCAAGAAAGAAATGTCGTTGTGCGGGAAGAAATCCGAAACGATTTTGTATGCAGGGAACTTGCCACGGGTGTCTTCTACATATATAGTATCACCATCAACGGTGGTGTTGACAAAAGGACCCCAACCATCTCGAAGGTAGTAATCCTGTTCGGAAGCATCGTCGGGGCTACTGCATTTAACAGCGATTACAGGGACTACTAATTCTTTTTCGTGTAGTTTGATTTTAAGAGCCATAGAAAACCTTTGGTTTGTTATTCAGTGTGAAATATACATTATTCTCACAACTAACGGAAAAGCCATTCTTCAAATCGGGCGTTGCTTTCGTCTTCAAGCGATTGCAGGATTTCCAGGTCCGCAATACGCAGGGCACCACAGCGGGCATCCACCGCTGTCCTGGCGACGGCATAGAGAGTGTTTATGTAGAGTTTCTGCTTGTCTTCGGGCAGCATAGCGAGCATACCCGAAATATCGGTCTGTGGTTCTGTCATACCCATAATATAACAAAATACCTATTGTTTAGCAAGTATGTAAGCAAATTGTAAACAAAAATTTTAATAAGCCCTGTTGACTGCGGGTGGGTATTTAGTTATATTATTCTTACGTTCAACCATTCCACCGAGGATTAAGTGTATGGAAAAAGTAATCGCACCGTTCGTCGGGTTCTACCCCGACTTCAAGCACCCGTTTTCCGTGGCTGAAAGCCACAATACCGCCCTGGGCTACATTATGGAAGCCCGCAAGGAACACGGCTTCATTATCAAGACCCTGCCCGAATGCTACGGGTTCGTAGTCAAGTCCGTGGACGGCAATTACCGATTTGCCGACCGCAAGGACGCTTACGCTGTCGCAAAGGCAGCGGGGCAGTTCAAAGAAGACTACCCGAACACCAACACCCTTGAATCCTATATGATTAACTACGACGGGGCAGAACTATCCCCGCTGTGGAACCTGTCCGAAAAGGTGTGTCGTGCTTTCAGCGGATTAACGGTGGACTCCGATATTGAAATTTGACGCTACCCGACTATATAGGTAGTGTAGGAGTTTACAATCACGATGGACGATTTTGTTGAAAATGCCGAACTGACCGTAATGGACGTTGAGTGCTACTTGAACAGCACCGACGCACCCACCGAACTTGACGCAGCGAAACAGCAGGTAAGTGACCTGCGGTGTATGCTGCGTTCTACGCACCAGGCTTACACGAAAGCCGTGCAGTCTGCCGAAAAATACCAACTTCTCGCCTTTGTATTTGGCTGTATGGTGGTTACAATCGTAATCTGCACAATCCTGGAGGGTCTGCTACAATGACAAAGGTTAGGCTCAAACGGACGAAACCGAAGAAACCCACTAGCGAGCAGTATCTTGCTGCCGAACTGCCGAAGGTCCTTAACAAGTTCGTGGGGAAGCGATACACGCTGTCCTCCGCTTCTAAAATGGTTAAGGAAATTCAGCAGGTCATTGTCAGTGCCACTTGCATTCAGCCGACCTGGGAAAGCCGTGTCCGTGATATGCAGGCTCAACTTAAAGGCAAGGCTTACCACCTTGACAACGGCATTAACAACGGAATTGTTTTCGTGGAAAATGTCGGAATATATGACAATACCGACCACGATACCTTGTGTATTGACGGTTTATTTGCTAGATTTACCAAAGACGGGAAAATTAGCGATGTCAGCCCCGTAAGGTTGGCATACCCCTTATGTTCCACCTGTATTCGTGACGGGAAGTTTAGGACCCACCTAGACGGGCACAATTACCAGGCTTACGAAATCCTTAACGACGAAGATTTCAAGAACGCCTTGCAGTGTGCAAAGATAGCCCAAACCCGAATTAGCAGGCGGTTGGAAAACTTTTAAGGATTTTGCCCCGCCCTATTTCCTAATCCTCGGTCGTGGTTGTCTAAAGTGCGGGAAATGGGCGGGGCTTTTTATTTACTATGCGACTTTACCTAGTTAAACTCAATCACGTAGATTACGACACCTACGACGCTGCCGTTATAGCCTGTGAATCCAGGCAGAAGTTGGAACAACTCTTGGAAGACAAGGTGTTTGACAGGGAAACCCAGGACGGGGACTACAAGGGCAGAAGCGAGCGTGTCCAATACGACTACGACTTTGAAATTGGTCGTTGGCAGAAAGTTGAAGAAATCACAGCGGTCGGATATACCGACCTGGAAACCGACAAGGAAGCAATAGTTATCCTGGGTTCATTCAACGCAGGATAAAGGAATACCCTTATGAAGACTATCTACAAGATTACTGAAAGCAGCGGTGTTCGTGGAAACAACCTGTTCCGTAAGGAATGGTTCTGTTCCACGAAGAAGTTGGCAGAAGCGTTCAAGGCTGAAAAGGAAAAGTCCGAACAGGTCACGGTAGGCAACGTTCCCAAGGGGAACGGCTACTGCATCACGCCTGTGGAAGTAATGGACAGCGAAGACGACTTTTACAAGAAGGAACTGCGATAATGCGTGTTTTGCTTACAGCGGATTGGCACCTGCGTGGCGATGCCCCCTCGTGCCGTGTTGACCCCGATAATTGGCTTGAAGAACAGCGACAGTCTGTTGAACAACTTTACCCAATCGTAAAAGAGAACCTTTGCGACGAAGTGTGGGTCCTGGGCGACTTGTTCCACCGTGCCCGCACTTCCACCGAAGCGACCAACCAGGCATTGTCCCTGTTGAGCGGGTTCGCCCCGACCCCCGTGCGTGTCCTGGTCGGCAACCACGATATGCTGCACCACGCTTATGAAAATGTGAGCAAATCCACTATCGGTGCTATCTTTTCCCTGGGGAACGTGACGGAATTGAAAACCGATTCGTGGATTGATTTGGTAAACCACGAAAGCGTGAATACCCGATTGCAGGCATACCCGTTCGGGACAGACCCCGAAAAGATACCCGAATGCGAAATTTGGTGCGTCCACGAACTTGTGTTCCCCGACAACAATGCCCGCCCGCACGACAAGGACGGGAAGCCGATTACTAACATTGGCGTGATAGCCGAAGAACTCTTGCAGCGTTCCAATGCCCCGCTGATTATCACGGGCGACTACCACCACGGCTATATCAAGAATTTCAACGACACGTCTGTTGTGACCTGTGGCTGCTTGAATATCCAGGCTTCGGATATGGAAGACTACAAGCCCCGTTGCTACATTCTTGACACGTCCGATTTGTCCGTGATTGAAGTCCCGCTCAAAAAGTTTGGCAAGGTCCACCCCGACCCCAAGCGTGAATCCCGCCAGGAACTTGAAACCTACCTGGAAGGCTTGCAGGATTTTGAAGTCCCGCACCTGGACTTTATCGCCAACGTGCAGGCTGCTCTTGACAAGGAAAAGAACAAGGCTGTGCGTCAAGCGACGCAGGACATTCTTGATTCGTATGTCCCCGAAGAAAAAAAGTAGCCGTAAGACTATATTACAAGTAGAACCAAAAAGGAAAACCGAAAATGGCAAAAGTAGATATTGAAAATGTCAAAGCCCGTATTGACCGCCTCAAGAACGAACGTTCCGAAGCCGAGGGCAAGAAAAAGGCTATTGAAGAAACGTGGCAGCGTGACTACAACGTTTCCACTCTTGAAGAAGCCGAAGAACTCAAAGACAAGATTGAAAAGGAACTAGAAGACAATCGTGCTGCCCAGGAAGAATATCTTGACGCTGCCGACAAACTTCTTACCGAAGCGGGTGTGTAATGTCGCTTTCCCTGGAAGATTTTCACAAGAAAGTCGTGTCGGGTCGTGCCCAACTTGACATAGCGGAAAAGTCTTTGAAGACCAACCGAAAGAAGTTGGACGACTTGCAGTCCGACTGCGATAACCAAAAGAAAGCCCTGGCTCTTTTGCAGGACGTTGCGTCCAAGACGCAGGACCAACTTAAAGACGCTGTTCAAAAGTCCGTGCAGAACTGCCTGGACCTTTTGTTCCCTGGCTACGAATTTACGGTGAACTTTGTCCCGAAGCGTGGCAAGGTGGACGCTGAATTTCGTATCTGCAAGGGTGTCGCAGAATTGGACCCGTTGGATTCTTCGGGTGGTGGTCTTGTGGATTCCGTGAGTTTCGCCCTGCGTGTCGGTTGTCTGCGTCTTGCAGGCAAGCGTCCGTTCCTGTTGCTTGACGAACCCTTCGGGCACCTGCGTGATGGCGAAGTCGTCAAGCCCCGCAAGGAACTTGGACAGGTCATTTCCACGCTTGTGGACAAGATAGGCGTTCAAGTGCTTATGGTGGGCGACGTGGCGGGAACCGATATTAACGCTGACAAAGAGTATTCATTTTAACGGCATTTTTGTTATTTTAGCCATACCACTTTAAGGTAAGGAAAACAGAAATGGAAAACGTAATCAATGAATATAACGTAACCTGGTATGACCGTGAATCCCACGAAAACTTCACTGCGACGTTCGGGGACTTCAAGGGTGCGTCGGAACACGCAAACTTTATAAAGAAGAACAACCTGGGCGACGACGTGTTTATTACCGAAGTCAAGAAACACTTGCGGGTTATGCCCGAAAGCGAATGGTTAGATGGCTGAAATAACTTATGAAAAATCGTTTACAGTAGTTTTACAGGTGTCTGCCGAAAGCAGCACCTTGTCTAAAACGGAACTGCTGAAACTTGTAAAACCGCAGGTTGACGCAGGACTTGAACAGGACGCAGAAGCGTTTAATTTTGTAGCAGGCTGCTGCACAGAAGATGGGCAGACCTACTCTTATAGAGTATCACTTAAACCGAGGAAAAATAATGGCTACCAAAAAACAGAAAACCGCAAAAGACGAAAAGCCTAAATTCAAGTCTGTCTTTGATAGAATTGCAGAACGTCGCAAGGCTCTTGAAAAGAGCGTGGAGCGTCGCAAGGCTATTGAAGCCAAGGAACCGCCCGCAAAGGAAAAGAAAGACACGGACCCGTGGGGCTACAAGGTCACGCAGTTGGGCAAGTGTATGCTTGAACGCCTGCGTAATAAGAAGCCCCAGGGCTTGCTTGAAAGTTTGATGGATTGCTCCGAAGAACAATTCAACTTCCTGGCAGACTTCGCCCGCAGCCTTACGAAACTTTTGGGTTGCACTGAAAAGGTTGAAAAGAAGAAAACCGCAACGAAGTTTACCTATTCCTATAAGAAGACCGCCTTGTGTGTCGTCACTATGTCGGACCGCCCGTTTGTTGCGTTCCCGTGTATGGACGAATACACGACCAACCGCCCTGTTGAACGCTATGCGGACAATCCGCTGTTGCCGTTCTTCTGCGGGTTCCTCCAGGTGGACACCCATATCTATGGACCCGCCCAGGGACTTTACCAGGTTTACTACGCTATGCTGCGGGGCTACCTGGTTAGTCGCTTCCCCGAAACCAGGGAACGCCTCTTGCCCAAGGAACAGGTCAAGTGATTGTCAAGATTTTGCAGTATGTTCTAGCGTTCATTATAGGGGCAGCAGGAATGCTGTTCCTTTGCATTAACAACCAATGAGGTTCTATGTCTAACGTTCTTGATTACAAGGGTCTGCCGATTACGGAGTTCATTAGCGACAAGCCCGTGCAGTTTGAAGACCACAAGACTATGCTTGTGTGGAAAGATGCACCGCCTAATGAAGTTCCCGTCGTCCAATACGTCACAGAAGTCCTGTCGTATGACCCCCGTGTTCCGATTAACCGTGTGCTGACCCGCAGCGGTGCCACTTACGACCATTGTGCCGAAGTCCCCGTTGAAGACGCAGACAGCATTATGGCGACCTGCAAGCAACTCAAAGAATGGCTGCAACTGCACCCCTACACGGTCGTGATTGGCAGGGCGTTAAAGGACGGATTCTTGCAGCCCCGTGCCACGAATGCAGAAGACTACGACCCGCCTGTAAGCGTCCTGGATAAACCCTGTGACGACAACGGGGTTTTCAACGTGTCGGGCATCGTATTCATCACGGGCAAGGACCGTCCGTTCGCACCGACAGCCAACAATCTTGTCTATGGCGTGGAGGGTGTCTATGAGCCTAGCACCGAACAGATTAGGCAGAATGAAAAGGTGTTCGGCACGACCTATTCTATTGTGATTGTGGAACACCAGGCTATTAGCGAAAAGGCTGTCCGCTACGGCTTTGGGAACTTCGGCAAGAAGTTCTGTGCCGAAAGTATGATTGCTGCAATCATTGAAGTCCTGGGTGGCAGCGAAGACAGCAAGAAGTGTATCTACTCCGTCCCTACCGCCTGTGTTTCGGATTTCCCCCGTGTGGATTGCCCCGAATGCGTGGACGACGATAAAATCCCCGAATACCTCAAGACCGCCTACTACACGGCACTGCATAGGGTGTTCCCTAACACAATGGTGAACCCTGCCGAATTTAACAGCAAGTCGGGCGTGACTGCCGAAAAAGTGAACCTGCTGCGTAGCAAGACGGAAAAGGGGCTTGCAGTGTGCAAGGCTACCCTGGAAAAGTATGACGGGGACTTTGACAAGGCTTACGACGAACTGCGTTATAAGGACTATTCCTGTGCCAAGGGGTGATACTTTCAAGGAATGTTCCCGCTGCCAAAAAGGGCAGGGTGTTTATACCAACCGAATTGCCTACGGGGGAACCCTAGTGACGCACAACCGTGATAGCGGGGAAGACCACAAGGAAGCCTTGCAGACGTGGGTTGAAATAACCCTGTGTGAATCCTGTCAGCGGGAACTTCAAGAATTTGTGCAGGGTGCGTAATGATTGAAATGCGTCCGTTCTTCACTATCCCGAAGCCCAAGCAGTCGTCGTCAAACTTGCAGAACTGCAAGATACACACTTTGGATTGGGACCAATACTACACGCCCGATGACGTGGCTGTGAAGTGCCTACGGGTCATAAAGGACCTGGGGTTGCCCATAACCGAAATGTTTGAAACGTCTGCGGGTATGGGTGCGTTTATCCGTGCGTCCGCTTCGGTCTTTGCGGGTGTTCCCGTGGAAGCCGTGGATATTGAACCGAAAGCCGACGGGATTAAAAAGGCTGATTTCTTGAACGTCTATATGTCCTACAAAAAGGGTAGAATGTTCCTGGGAAATCCCCCGTTCGGTTCCCGTATGTCCCTGGCGACGAAGTTCTTCAAGAAGTGCGTGACGTTCGGGGATTACGTCGCCTGGATTCTACCCATATCGCAGTTGAACAACAGCCGTTCCCTGTATGAATTTGATTTGGTAGTCAGCCTGGATTTGGGCGAAGTCCTGTTTTCGGAACAGAAACCCGTCCGCTGCTGCTTCAATGTCTATAAGCGTCCCGACAGCGGGAACCTTAACCCGCCCCCGACGGACGACTGCAAGTCCGTGAAGTTTATGCGGTCCGACAACCCCCACTACGCTGCGTTTGATTACGATATTCGTCTTTGCACCTGGGGAGGGTCGTCGGGGAAAATCCTGGAAGACGGGGACGACGACTATACGGGGACCTACAAGTTAAAGGTGGTTCCCGAATACCTGGAACGTGTCCTGGAAATCCTGCGGGGCACCGATTGGGAACAGGAACGCCCTAGCGTGTCCTGCAAGATTATTCCCAAGGGAAATATCGTGGCGGTCCTTAAAAGGAATGGAATACCATAATGGATGTGCCTGTATGCCACAAGTGTAAGAAGCCTATCCCGTTCGGGGCTGCGTCCAAGGTTGAAATAACCCTGGACGAAAAGACGACGTTGTGTTATTGGATGTGCAGTTCTTGTTTGCGTAGCGGGTTACGGGGGCACGGACAAAACCATAGATTTCAATGCGAGGAACCTTATGACTACTACTTCTTCTAAAAAGACCAGGTGTTGCGAACAATGTAAGAAACCCGTCCCCGATGGCTACGGGGTAGCAGCCGAACTGACAGTTGACGGCAAGACCGCCAAAAAGGTCCTTTACTGCGTGGATTGTGCAAGGCAGGTCATTGAATCGCTTGCACAGCAGCAACAATAAACGCTATCCGACTATATACTATTATGATAACGAAGATTAAATTGCATAACTTTCAGTGCCACAAGGACCTGGAATTGGACCTTGGGCGTTCCACCGTATTGCAGGGTGGTTCCAACCACGGAAAGACAGCCGTCCTACGTGCATTCTATTGGGTCCTGTTCAATGATGCTCCGCACGACTTTGTGTCCTATTGGGCACAGAAGAAAACCAAAAAGGGCTTCACTTTCAAGGACGACGAATACACGTCCGTCACTATCGTTGTGGACGGGCACGTTGTAGAACGCAAGCGTTCCAACACGTTCAACGGCTATATCGTTGACGATACCATTTACGAAGCACTCCGAACAGACGTGCCCGAAGCGGTCACGAAGTTATTCAACCTGGCAGACGCTTCGGTGCAGAAGCAGTTTGACGCTCCGTTCCTGCTCGCCACGACACCTGGCGAAGCGTCTAAATACTTGAACGAACTTGCGGGGCTTGAATGCGTGGACGGCATTCTAACGCTCGCAAAGCGTAAGGTTGCCGACACGTCCGACCTGGTAAACACGGCAAAGGAAACCGTTGAAAGCCTGGAAAAGTCCGTCGGGTCTTTCAGTTGGGTAAAGGAAGCCGAAGCCCTGTATGAAAAGGCACAGGCTACGCAGCCGAAGATTGAAGAACTTACCCGTAAGTTGGAAGCACTCAACCGCACCATTTCCGACTACAAGGCTATCAAGAACTATCCCGAAATCCCCGATTGGCTTGAAAACGGGGACAAGTCCGCAGTGATTAAGGGCTTGGAAAAGGAACTTGAAATCTGCAACAACTACGTGGGCACCTGCCGTGTTCTCTCACGTGTGAACCCCGCCCTGGAAAAGTTGAACGCCCTGGTGTTCCCAAAACCGCCCAAGCATACCGAAAAGGAACTTGAAGCCCTGTCGGGTTCTATTGAAAAATACGGTAAAGTCGTGTCCAACTATCGCAGGTGCAGGTCCGTATTGAACGCCCTGGACGACTTGCAGGAACCGAAGCCGTGCAAGTGGGAGGGTCGCTTGCGTCCGCTTGTGCAGTCTATCCGAAACTACGAAGAAGTCACGGAAATCCTGGGTTCTGCAAGCACCGCCCTTGACAAGATTTCAAAACTCAAGGCTCCGAAGCCGTGCAAGTGGACCGAAAAGGATTTTGAAACCCTGGTCCGCTCCATACGGAATTACAGCAGTGCAAAATCCACGATTTCCGACTGCAACGATTACCTGGACGACGCTTACAGCGATTTGGAGGGTGTAGCCTGCCCCGTCTGCGGTCGCCCGCTTACCCGACGTGACATTTTGCTGTATGTAAGCAAAATATAACATATTATTTTAACAATACCTGTTGACAATCGGCAGGTATTTTGTTATATTATAGGTGTAAAGGAAAGACAACCACCCCAACCGAGGATAGCCAAATGGAAAAGACCTACACCGAAAAACTCGCAGACCGCTACAACGCTCATTGTGCTGCAAAGAAGACCGCCCGCACCGACAGGTTCGTGGTGGTGCCCGTCACTGACGACGGCTTCGGTGGACGTAGCCCCAGGGTTTCTACTTTCGTAAGAGCCACCCCCAACGGCTGCGAAATCAACCAGGGCGATACCCCGTGTTCCTATGTCATTTCCACCGCCAACGAAATCGTCCGCAACTTGAAGGGTTCTATGGGACTTGATTTCGTCTGCGTGACGGAAGTTGAATTTCACGATATGGTCCTGGAAATGCTCGCCCCCCGCAAGGCTGCGGTGTAAAGGAGGTCCCCACTATGGCAAAGAAAACGATTCTTAAATACGTCACGAACGGCAAGTTGCTCAAGAAGTGGTATATGCACCCGACGAAGCACAACGCTGCGTTCTACGTCCAGGCTTCCTACAATATCTTTAAGTTGTGTTGGGAGTTTAGAGCCTGGGCTATCCACAAGAACGGGATTACCGAATGCGACCTGGGCGACTGCACCATTAACGGAACGCCTATCAAGGATTTTAGGGAACCCTGCCGTATGGACGACAAGGAAACCCTGTTGGACGACGTGAACCATATCGCCTGGGCGGTCACTACCCAAAGCGATTTCGTCAAGGAAAACCACATTTAACCGAGGATATTCAAATGAAGATTACACCCGAAATCGCTGAAATCACTAAAAAGATTGTCGCTCCGTTTTGCGACGTGAACAAGCCCATTATCCTGTTCGTAGCAGACCTTATGCAGACGATGGGGTGGAAGCCCGAACGTTGGACCGAACAGACCGAAGTGGGCGAACTCACCCATTGGAACTTCTACTTCACTAGAAGCCCCATTCTTCTGCTTCACGTCGGCAACGGCAACCGCCACACTACCGTGACCCTGGAGGGCTACAATTACGCCTACCAGGTCAAGTTGGTCACGGACGCTATGGCAGAAGTGGGTCTGTTTGAATAGGGGGCGGTAGTGAAATACTTTACTTATGTCCTCATTGATTGCCACAAGTTAGCAGCCACGCAGAACCGCCCTGCAAGCGTAAAGCGTGAAGCCTACACGGTGGAATGTATGGCTGAAAACAGGGCTAAACTCTTTGAAAAGATTTTCCAACAGCGTGACGTTGAACGCATTGAATCCATTACGATTATCAATGAAGAAGACGCTTAAAGGGGGTCACTATGTCTATACCGAAAGATTTTGCAGAAGCCCTGGACACCCACCTGGAACTTGCAGGCAAACTGCTAGACCAGGCATCCGTGTTTAAGGAACGAATTGACGACCTGGAACGCCAACAGGAAAAGGTCAACTTTGAACACAAGATGGGGAAGTTCGCTGTCCGTGACCGCTACGCCAACGCTATGTTCTGTCTGTCGCAGTCGCAGAATAACAACGAATATGTTAAGAACATTCGCCACACCATTAACGGAATACCTGTCCCCAATGACTCCAAGGCAATGTGCGTGGTGCATACGCCTATGGAATGGTGTGTCATTTGGCATCGGGTCTATATTAAGGTCCACCAATACCTTAAAAAGATTCGCCTGCAATACTATTACGGGCGAAACCCCGCCCAAATCACGACAAGCCGTCAGCCCACAATCATTGTAAACAAGGACTAGCCTATGTTCGGAGTTTGGCATAAGTTTAAGGACGTTCGCCCTAGTGAATTGGACCCGAAGCCGTTATCCTACCTGGTAATCATTGAGGGCTGCTCCGAACCCTGCACGGGCTATTTTGATTTTTTCACAAAACGTTTCAGCGTCTTCGCCCCGCATATCGGGAAGTGCATCCAAGTTCCCGTTAAGTGGTGGTTCGCTGTCCCGTATCACGATTAACGCTAAACTGCTATATTTATAGTATGGACCTAAACCGAATTTACAATATGGATTGCCTGGAGGGTATGAAAGAAATCCCCGACGGCAGCATTGACGCTATCATTTGTGACTTGCCCTATGAAGTTCTGCACAAGGATAACCCGAACGCCCAATGGGACAGGATTATCCCCTTTGAACCTTTGTGGGAACAATATGAACGCATAATCAAGGACAACGGGGCTATCCTGTTGTTCTGCCAGGGAATGTTTACCGCCAAACTTATGTTGAGCAACGAAAAGTTGTGGCGATATAACCTGGTTTGGGACAAGTGCAGGGTCACGGGCTTTCTTAACGCCAACCGAATGCCTATGCGTTGCCACGAAGATATTGCCGTGTTCTACAAGACCTTGCCGACCTACAATCCGCAGTATGAAGATGGTCCGCTCAATCATTCCCGTGGAAGCGGTCCCCACAAGCAGACGAATAATTGCTACGGGGCACATTTGAATTTGAGCGAACCGCCCAAAAAGGATTTCGGTCGTGATTACGTGGGCAGAACCTACGACAGCGTTAAGCGTGTGGAAGCGACGGTTCCCGAAGGCAAGAAACTTCCACGCAGCATTATCGCTATTCAGCGTGAACACGAATCCACCGTCCTGCACCCGACGCAGAAGCCCGTGGAACTGCTCCGCTACCTAATCCGCACGTTCACTAACCCTGGCGATGTGGTCCTGGATAATTGTATGGGCAGTGGCACCACCGCTGTCGCAGCCGTCCAGGAAAAACGAAAGTTTATCGGATTTGAAAAAGACCCGAAGTATTTTGAAGTCGCAAATGCCCGACTGAAAAAACTCACGGGACCATTCTACATTTATGGAAACATTGGAGTGTAAGCCTATGCTCATTACTAAAAAAGAATCCAAGCAGTTGCGTTATTTCGCCCGTGCCAACTATAAGGCAGATGTCAAGGGCACCACTGCCGAAGACGGCAGCAAGGTAAAGCACAGGGATTTCCCTGTCTTCGGGCTTTCCTATGACGAAAAGAAAGCCGACAAGGGTATGGTTGAAATTACCAATATCCAGGTCCTTTACAAGCCTTTTACGGGCACCACGTTCGCAGAACTTATGGAAGCCTTGAACGATGTCCTCGGCTCCGACGACGTGGGCGAAAAGGTTGAAGCGGTGGAACAGCATTATGAGCCTTGCCTGCTTCACGGTCCCGACTGCACCCAGGAACCCTTACCGCCAGGTCCACCGATTGTGCAGCCGATAGCCAAACCGCAGGAAGAACCCGAACACCTGTTTGGTCCTATGTCGCATCGTGGCGTGGTCGGGGATGCCTTGGACTTCTTTAAGAATGTCAAGTTGGTGGACAAACCACAGGCTGCTGAAAACCCGCCAAAGGAATCCGCAAGTGTCGCAGACATTCCCGAAGAAGTCAAGGAAAGCGTCCTGGAAGTGGCAGAAACCGTAACCACCCTGGTTCACCCCGAAATGCAGGTTGTCAGCAAGGAAATCAAGGACCTGTCCGACGACGGGACGCTTACGGTTGACGTTAAGGCGGTAGCCAACAACCCCGTGGATAGCGTGGACGTGCATATTGACGTGAACAAGTTGAAAGAAAAGAACGCCCAGGAAGATACCGTGGACGCTTCGGAATCCGCAAAGTTCGTGGAAGAACACGAGGCACCCGTTCTTGAAGTAAATGCCCAAGACGCAGAAATCCCCGTGGTGGAAAACCTGGAAGAAGCGAAGCAGGTTGCCGAAGAAACGGGCACACCCGTAATCACTGCGGAACAGAAGCCTGCCGTCCACCTTGACGCTGCTGCGGACGGGACGAATGACGTGACTATGGTCGTTGAAGCCCCGAAGCCGAAGAAACTTTCCCGTGCGGAACTTTACGACCTGCAAATGAAGTGCGGGGTTATGCGGTTGGCTACCCTTTATGGCGAAGACCCCGACACAGGACTAGACGTGCTTATGAAACTTTATCCCGACGCTGCTACCCGACTCAATGAAGTGTATGCTGCTGACGGGATTAAGACATACACGATTACCGAAGAAGCAATCAAGAAAGCCTACCCCGACGAATACGCAGCACTCCGCAAATAAAAATTAAAAATTTTTCAAATTACCTATTGACAGTCAGTAGGTAATTTGTTATATTATAGGCGTAAAGAGAAGACAACCACTTCAACCGAGGATAGCAAAATGAATAGAGCCGAATTTAACGATTGGTTTTACAAGAATATCGTGATGACGAAATGCGACAATGACAACGGCATTTTTGAGTTCACGATTGATGGCAGAACGTTCACGACAAAAAAGGGTAAAGCAGGTATTACTTGCCTCTACTACGTTTCTGTTTATGAAACCACGTCGGGTAAAAAGTGCGTTGCTACCCGTATCTTGGGCGAAAACACTGCTGTTCAAGGAACGATTTACGCTGTCCTGTATAAGCAAATGGTGGTGGCTAATGGCTAAATCCCGTAAGAAAGTTTGGGAGCCGATTGAAACGGCTCCCGCCCATAAGGAAATTGTGGTTCTCACCGATATGGGGGAACCCTTTATCGCTGTCCGTCACAAGAAGACGAAGTTCTTTG
This sequence comes from Clostridia bacterium, assembly GCA_017537515.1. Taxonomy (GTDB): domain Bacteria; phylum Bacillota; class Clostridia; order Christensenellales; family UBA1242; genus UBA5489. The sequence goes on from JAFYKO010000170.1 coordinate 27,781, forward strand.
ACGTGAAGACCATTTCGCCTAGCGGGGGATATGATTTCATTCCGAAGTATTTGCACGAACGGAACTGCACTTATTGGTGGGATATTCCGAACCTTACCAAAAAGCAGTTCGCAGCGAAGTATGAGATGCACCCCGCCTGGAACAAAATGTTTGAACGCTAAACCGAGGACCCTATGGATAAACACGAACGTAAAGATTATATGGGCTTGATTTCCTGGAACCGTATTGAATGCGGTGCCCCTATCCCGATGTTCGGCTCCGAAATCAAGACCGACTCCCCCGTATGTATTCGTATCTGTAAGGCTTATATATCCGAATACAGCACCCCCACGAATTTCCGTGTAAGCGGGGAACACCCTAGTTACATTGAAATTGAAATGACCCCGATTCAGTGGGCAGAATTTCTCACGGCAGGTCACGTTGACGATGGGGTTCCCTGCACGATTACCCGCATTGACGGCAAGAGAACGTCGCCCGTGGAAATGCGTAATATCGCTGCCGAATACAACGTCCACGTCCAGGAAAAGTTTGACAACTTCCAGGGTGGTATCAAGGACCTGGAAAAGACCGTCCAGGAAGCCCTGGATTCGGGCAAGCCTATGTCCAAGTCCCAAATGAAAGAATTGCTGCGAGCGATGCAGTTTGTCCGCAGCAGGACCGTGGGCGACATTGAATACGCCTATGAGCGTTTCAAGGAAGATATGGCTAACGTTGTCGTCAAGTCCAAGGCAGAAGTCAACGCCTACGCAGAACTCCGATTGAGAGGTTTGGGCGTAAAGTGCCTTATGAATGACGCAGCCGACGAACCGCCCGCCCTGGAGGACAAGAATGTATAAGTATCTTCTTACCGACCCGACGGGTCTTCACGTCACCTACAAGGATTTCGTCAAGTGGTGCAACGACCGCCTGGAAGATAACCTGTGGCTATCCCACGAAGCGTTGTATTGTTCCGCTGCCCGATGTGCCGTCCGCAAGAAATGGTTCTTCAAGGAACGCTATTGGCAGACGCACTTTGAGAACGAAATCATTTGCAAGGTTATCTATCCCTTTGAATTTCGTATGAAAGAACAACAAAAACGCAAGGAAACCGCTATGGGACTTATTAACTTTAAGGATATGGGGCTTGACCGCTACGAGGTCCTGTGTGCCCTTTACAACTGCTCGCACCCGCTTGGAATGGGGTTCCTGCATTTCACGCCTGGTCCGCTTACTCTTGAAGAAGCACACGAACACCTGGACGGCTACGACTATGCCGATTACGTCAAGGGTCGTGTAATCAAGACGAAGTTGCCCCAGGACGCTGAATCGTTTGACCCCCGCCTTTACGACCGTGACAACGGGGAGGGTGCAGCCCTGGAAGCACTCAAAAAGTATGTTAAGGAAAAGGAAGGTAAATAATGGCATACGACAAGAAAAGTTGGTCGGAATTTCGTGAAACGGGTCTGTTCCATTTCGTGAACTCTTTTCTGCACCTGTTCGGTTGGGCTATCGTTCTTTCCGAAGACGACGACGGCAACACGGAAGTATTCCCCGCCCGAACTGACTATCGTGGGTTCCCGCAGGAATCCAACGACAGGGCTTACAGCCGTGTGACCGAATTTATGCGTAAGGAATTTCAGTCGGCTCCCGCAGAAGCGAAGACTGAATCCAAGGCAAAGAAATTCAAGGGCAAGAAATGAAATTAGTCCAAAAACACACCTGGGACACCCATTACCCTGTCCACTGCCGTAAGTGCCTGTGGACGGGTTCTAGTCAGTTCGTATGGGGCGACGACGATGGTCCATTTTATTGCCCTTACTGCCGAACGTCCGACCCGACAGATTGGGACCTGGACGTTTACGCTATGTCCGATTGGCACCCGTCCTATTGGAAAGAACGCCTGCGTTATATCGCCTGGAGGACCCTATCGCTTATTACGCACCCGTGGCGTTGGGTAATGAAGCAGATATGGGACTACAAGTTTTTCAAGTGGGTGGAAGAAAGCGAAAAGGAATGGGACAAGTATGAACTTTGAAGAATTTTTGAATTGTATGGGCGAATGCGGGTATTGCCCTGGTCTGTCGTTTCCGCAGGTAGTTGACCTGTTGGAACGCACGGGAATGAACACCCGCCTGGTTGAAGTGGACGTTAAGAACGGGGAATACTACGCAAAGAACGTTTACTTTATCCGACACATTGACAAGGCTACCGCTATCCGATGCCTCAAGAGCCACTTGAAGCATTTCGGTGGCTTGTGTGCAGCCGATGTGTTCCCTGTCTTCAAAGCGTTGTTGAACGGCAAGACGGCAAAGGTCATAAAATGTCAATGATGATGCCCATAGACGAATTTAAGCAGGCATTCAATAGTTATAAACCTAACGTGATAGACAAGAGGTTCATTTTGCACCATTTTACCGAAGTAGAACTTTGCGACAAGATTAAGAAAGCAAACCTGTTCCCGAACTATACGCTTCACGAAGAAGTGGGCATTTCGGGGGTGTCCTGCGATATGGTCTATGAAAACGGCAAGCGGGTATTCACGGTTGAAGCGAAGACCGAATTGAACTACAAGGTGTTCGCCCAGGCAAGCCGTTGGCGTAATGTCGCCACAGCGTCATTCGTAGCCGTCCCGACCTATGCACTGAAAGATTGGTATTACTCCCCCAAGAAAGTAATCCTGGAAGAATTGGGCTTGGGTCTAATCGTCGTTGACGAAGACGGTGCCCGATTTGGCAGGTGCTACAATCCTTTTGACAAGGACCTTTACGGGGGTTCCGACGACGGGATTTACCTGTTCCCTGCGGACCTTGACTATTGGAAAGATTGCTTTGAGCGTATCGGGGAAAACCAGGCACCTGCGGGCAGCAAAATCGGTAAGCGTTCAACTACGTTTTCCCGAACTATTGACGCTCTCAAACTTGAAGCACAGAAGCACCCCGATTACACGCTCCAACAACTTTTACTAGCCGTGCCGACCCATTATAGCAATATCACGTCTGCGGAGCAGGCTATCAAGCGTTATGCACAGCACGGCATTATTGACAAATTTTGGCAGGATAAACCAAAGGTAAACCCGATATGATTGACGAAGAACTTAAAGAAAATTGGAAAGCAGCCTACGACCAACTCAAAGAATCCTTGCTTAACGACAAGACTTTGAAAGAACTCACGCTGACCCCCGTAATCAAGTCCCTGGCAGAAAAGACGCACGACTTGTCCGACTGCTTCAATGAACTTGTAGAAACCCGCAGGGAAGACGGGAACCTGGTTCCCGTAATCGTGGGCTACTTTATGGCTGAAAATGTCGCCCATAAACTGATGGGTGCCCTTACTGCGGGAGCCGTCGGGAATATGTCCCCAGGGGCTATGACCTGTATGGTTAAATCCATCCTGTATAACGACCTGGCTTCCCAATTCGCTATGACCCTGTGGGAAAATGCCCAAAAAGGTTGGATTGACGACTTTTTGAAAGATACTGAAAGCACCTAGTTTTCTACAAATAATGTATATTTAAGGTATGGCTGTAAGCAAACCGTCCATATCGTCCATACACAAGTTATGGTCCAACATTACAAGGTGGGGCAGGAATGCTCCCGCCTATATCGTCATTCATTTCACTTCGGGATTTTCCCAAAATAGCGACAGCACCGCAGGTATGCTTTCCGCTTGGAAATCGTATGCCGAACGTGGCTCCAATGCCCACTATCTTGTAGGCAAGTCCGCTATATGGGAAATGGTAAACCCCAAGACCCATTTCTGCACGTATAGTTGTGGGTCCCGTGTGGGTAAGAAGAACGTCTGCGAAGTCCCAGGTTGGGGACCTGCTGCTTATAAGGGTCCGCTCTCTATGAGCCACGCAGGTGTGGCGGGACACGCCAACACGATTAACGTGGAAATCTGTTCCTGCAAGACAGGACGTAAGAAGTGCGACCCTATGGACGACGGGTGGTATTTCAGCGACGAAACCTATATGAATGCGGTGCAGTTGGTGGCGTGGCTTTGCGACGAATTTGGTATCAAGGTCACGAATATCATTATGCACAATCAAATAACGGGAAAACTTTGTCCCGCTATGTGGTGCAATAAACCAGGTGCAGAAGCGGGCTTTGAAACGTTCAAACAGAACGTTGCCACGCTCTTGAACGAAATTGAAGAAGACACCCCCGTGAAGTCGCCTAGCCCAATGCCCGAAGGCGGTATGGTGAACGTAGCAGCCGATAGTTTCTTTTATAGCAAGCCGTCCACGGATGCCCCTATCGTGGCACAATCCCAGGCTGCAACTATTCTGCCCTACACCGTGTCAAAGAACGGATTTTATTATACGGACAGCGGTTGGGTGCAGTCCGCTTAAACTACCGAGGTATGAAAAATGGTTACGCTCAAAAATCTAGCAGACAACTATTCCAAGGTGTTTTCCCCCAAGGTCACGCCAAAGGTTCGCCATAGTTCCGCAAAGCACAACGGACACTACGTCCTGCTCAAAGGCACCGCTACGGGTTCCAACGGATTATACACTATGGAAGTGGAACTGCAAAAGGACGAAGCAGGCAAGGTCAGTTTCCAAAGCCCCGTGTCCTACATTATCTGTTCCTGCCCCGCATTCCAATACTACGTGCAGGACCCGCTCGCAAAAATCGGGTCCACCTATCCTGGAACGGGTCACGTGAACAAGAAGATTAACAACCCGAAGCAGGTTGCTGCCCCGTGCAAGCACTTGCTTGCCTACATTAACTATCTTATGGCAAAGGGTGTCTTGAACCGTGTCAATATGACCGCACCTGCACTTCCCGAAACGAAAAAGAAATAGTCTATGTCCTTATTTTCCAAGATAGGTTCCTTATTCAAGGAAAAACCCTCCGACTCCATTATGGACGATAACGTAGCGGTTGCTGCCGACGACAACAACCCGTATGTTGCGTCTGTAGTCCTGGGTGCCCGTAATGCGTATGACACGCTTCATATGCTAATGGCTCCAATGATTAGGGGTAAGAAGTCTTCATTGAAGCAGATTGACAAGTGGTTGAACGATTGGCTTGACCGATTGAAGCAGATTGAAGATATGTATTCCGAACTGCTTGGAAAGATTAACGACCTGGGTGACGATTTTACGGGGACGTTTACCCTGGACTTCGCAAAGGAAGCCTGGGAAATCGTCCAGGACACGCCTATCCTGCGTCGCTATATGGGCGAAGCAAACTATTGGGCACTCTATGACGCTATGGGCATTCTAGCCACGCAGACAGGAAGTCTTGCGGGCGACTTGCTTGCAGGTGTAAAGGCGACAATCAAGCAGACAATCCTGGCTCTTATTTCTATGACCGACGGGTTGCTTTGCCTGGAATCCTACCTTGGAATGATACAGCAGTATTGGGGTGCCCTGTATTTCAAGATTACACCGCTCCCGCTGCTTGATAGCATTGTCCCTAACGTGACGACGGCTTATTGGTATAAGATGCCCATTCCGTCCCAAAGCAACGGAGTGGAACACCAAATCACGCTTTACAACAATCCTCCTCCGACCCAGGTCACGAACCCCCCAGGAAGAGGGTTTACCCCGCTACCGCTGCCTATCCCCGACCCTATAATGGTCACACGGCAAGCGTCGTATATTGGCAAGTTTGACTATCAAAACCCCGACACCTGGTATCTTAACGGGACCCCGTATTACCTGCCCAATACAATGTATATGCTTGAACGTGCGTTGCAGTATTGGGGCAGTTCCTACACGAACGAATATATCCCGATTCTCAATTCTTTCTACCCCAGGCGACCGTATGGCGAAGGCTCCGCAAAGCCCCTGCGTGTGGGTCACACGTTCGCACAACTTGACACGGACAAAATGTCGCTCAATGGCACCAACGTGGACGTTTCGGACGGGGACAGCGACAAGCCTAGCGTGACAGAAATCTTTGCCCCGATTTTCACTGAAAAGTTCGTGGCTTTAATGGACGAATGGCAGCAACTTTATGAATCTGCCTATAACTTGATACTCAACTATGTCCTGGAGGGTTTCCAGGCTTTTGGCGTAGAACCGTCCACCATTACTGCATTTTGGGTGTTGCAGCAGGACCCTACCAATGTCCACCCCAAGGGCAACTACGAACGTTGGCGTTTGGATAGCGGTTTGGCGAGCATTGTTGAAAACCAAATGACTACCGTTTGGCGACAAATGGTAATTGAGTTTGCAACCAATAACCCTGTTGAACCTGGCGAAGACCCGTTTGAAAAAATGTATGACGCTGTTATGGCAGCGTTCGGGGAAGCAGCCCACACCATTAGCGGTAGGGACGGCAGTTTGAGCGAAGACGAAGTGTATATGGCTGCTCCGTCCTTTAACCCTGTAAATGGCGTGAGCGACGACTTGAACCGTAATTATGGTGTCCCGTTTGTCGCTTATAAGGTAAACAAGAAGAAGGGACAGGTAATTCAAACTTCTTCGGGAGGGCAGACCGTTGCCGAGGGCGATACCGTGAATGTGGCTTATTCCGTTGACGACGTTGGATTTGTTATGTTCCCGTCTAACGATTCTACGAATTACCAGGTCCGAAACCGCAGTATTGAGTTCAACTGCGTGGCGGGGTATATTCTTGCCACTATGCAGAATGTCACGGCAGGGTTGAATGTGGCAACACCTGTTAAAGATGAACCTCAAAGGAACGAACAAGGCGAATACGTTAGGGAACCGCAGACCATAGGCTACCAGGGCGGGGACGCTGTTAATGACGACGCTACCTTGATTGAGCAGTATATGAGCGTGGATGCTGCGATTGCACAGCCGAAAGAATTGGGTCCTGTGTCCGAATCCCTGCACAAGCACAAGTCCGCTCAACTTAATCTTGCAAAGGTCCTGGTTAAGAATGAAAGCATTTACCTGGGCAACATTTTCTTCCCCGACGGTAAGGTTCCCGCTTCTGCCGAAGAAGCCCAGGCACCCTTGACGTTCGTGACCTACTACCGCTCGTTTAACGAATCGGCTACTAGCGTAAACGAAGAACTCGCAGACATTATCGGGTATTCCATAGACCACGGGCGTGAAACAAAGTTCCCGTGCTTTGGTGTCTATGGCGAATTGCTCTCTATGCAGTCCTGGCACTACAAGGAAATGCCCTACCTGGAATTTGCAGCCAAATACGCAAAGGTCAAGTCGGGTTCTAGCCTGTATTACGAACGTGCCAACCCTGGGCATATCGTGTATTACCATTCTAGTTATGTGTCGCAGACCCGTTCTATGCAAATGGCGATTATCCACGAATCGTTGGAAAGCACGACGAAATCCTACGGCTCCAAGGACTCTTACACGTTCTATGTCTTCCCTTGCGAAAGCATATCTGTTTCCAAGTTGTCGGATAGTCCTAGCCTGGGTTCGTTCTTGTCCGTTGACGCTGTAAGCCCTAGCGGGGACGAATACCATTACATAACTATGCGTAATCCGATACCGAAGTGTGCCAAATACGTGGACCCCGAAAAATGGTCGCTGATGGATATTATCCACGAATTGTATCTTTTGGCTTACAATCTTGCGGGTCTTTGCGGGGACAACGGGGAACGATTGAAGAACTTGCAGGACGACCTGTCGGAGTTCCATATTTCCACCCCGAAGTTCATTGGGCAGTTGCCCGAAAACAACGGGCAGTATTCCCCGTTCCGATTTGAAATCTTCAAGGACTATTCCGACAAGATTGAAAAGTTCGTGAACTCCGTTTACGATTTTAGGGCTAAAATTATCGCTGCGACCGAAGCATTGTAGGGATAAAAAGTTATTTTTAAGTAAAAGAGGTTGTCTTTATGAAGAATAATCCGAACCAAGAAATCCATACCGACTATCGGGCAAACGACATTTTCAAGCCCATTAACGCTAACAGGTTGGCAGAATCCATCCATTATGATTTTGTCATTACCCAGGAAATGCTTGACAAGTTTATGGAACAGAATCCTGGGTACACTACAATAGGTATTGGCGTTCTGCTTAACAGCAATTCTGATGGGACAAAAAATGATACCTACGCTACCCTGGCGAAAGCACCTGTAAGCGTATTTATTGCTGCGAAAACTCCATCTAACATTGTTTATGATTTTACGGATTCTTTTATAGCTACTTCAAGTAGCATTTTGGACATTTCGGATTTTATGGAGAACGGTCAATACACTGTCACTAAAACAGATGGTGTTGTGGATGTCTATTCGGAATATCCGTATAGTGCAAACATCACAGGTGGTGTGAATTTCCATAGCACCCCCAAGGCACCCTTGACAGTCGGTGTAGTTCAATATAATGGCGTTATTCGTATCGGTGCTTACAAGACCACAGGTAGTTCGCCTATTAACGTATTCCGAAACGGTGACATAAAGGTCATTACACAGGAACTTGTCAGTGGTTATGGATTTTCGGATGTGCTGACAAGTGCCTCACAAAACCCTAGCCTGTTCGTAGCTGATTGGATGGGTGGCGGTAGCAGCGGTGACTTGGGATATGTCATTAGTGATACAGATACAGAAGTCTTTGGGTTATATGGTCGTTTCGTTGAATCCGATAAATTAGGTACACGTGCTAACTTGTTAGTTAGTTCTTACTACGGTATATCCACATATTACAGGAGTCAAGCTAATGCACTTGGTTTGATTTTCAGTAATGCTATGGATGGGGTAAATATCACAGTTCACACTGATGGAACAATAACAAAGAGTAGTACACATAACAACGGGGCTATAGATAAAGTAATATTAGTGGATATGCATAAACCCGCTATCCCTGGGTTAGTGAGTACTGCTACAACTATAGCACAATGCATATCCGAATATAGAAGTGGAACTTTAAGTAAACTAGATAGTATGTACACTGCCTCAAATAGCTTTGACTTTAAGGGGGCAACTATTTTAGATTGGTACACTTGGGAAACTATTGCAAAAGAGGGTTACAACGAGTTTGTATCTAACGATAATGATGAATTATATATAAACGCTGATTCATTGTCGGAGGGTATTGTATATGAAGTTAATGTTCATCTTATGAACATAGATAGCAGGAGGGGCGGTGATTCGGTAGTTACATCCACATCAACCGAAATAAAGCCTGTGACCCCCAATGAACCTATGGATGTTGTGACAAGCGTTTCTAGAGAAACATTTGACACTACCCATCGAGACAAGTGGGCTATGTTGTTTTGTAACAATTACGGAGTAGTTCAACCATTAAAAGGGTGGGCACCACCTTCCGAAAGTGTTGACGCATCGCCTAGCACCAAGGTGTATATAAAATTTAGTTCTTTCACTAGGTATGGTGGTTTTGACGTGGGTAATCGTTTAAGGATAAACCACGATGCTGCCATAGGTAAGGTTTTATTTTTTAAATTAAACGGTTACATATATGTGCTAGGTTATTAATGTTGCTACGTGTAATTCTGTCCCACAACCAAACGGAAAATATCCGAAAGTTTCCGCACGACCAACAGACCGTGTTCGTGTTTGACGCTCCGACATCCGAAGACATTAAGGAATGTGAAGCCCTGGGCTGTCGCTACGTCCTTATGCCGTCGGCAGGCCACAGGGGTATGAACAGAAACACGGGCTTGCAGTATATCTTACAGACGTTCTCCCCGAACTACGACGACTACGTTGAGTTCTTTGACGGGGACCGCTACCCGACGGACTACAACCCCGAAAAGGTCCAAAAGATTATGCAGGACAGTCACATTGATTGTATGCTTTATTCTTGCGAACACGATGCCCGTCATAAAAAGATTTTCGTTCCGTTGAGCGGTGCCACGTTGGTAGATACGGGGACACTTTGCAACCCGTTCTATGCCTGCGGGTTCTGTATGCGTGTGGGTGCTATCCAGGATATTATGGCATACAACCACGGCTTTCTGTTTGAGCCACGCTTTGACAAGTGGGGCAGCGAAGACCAATTCCTTGGGCTTGAATGCGAACACCTGCATTTCCGTGTAGCTATGACGAACGAAACGCTACTTAACGGCAGCGTAGGTGGCGACTCCGACCAACACCAGGACTATCGGGAATCCTTGCAGACCTACGTTGACTTGATACGTGAACACGACTTCCCGATACGGAACAAGCCCCGTGATTTTGTAGTAGTGTAAACTAAATTTAACATACTATTTTAACAATACCTGTTGACAATAAGCAGGTATTTTGTTATATTTAGGGTGTAAAAGAAAGACAACCACCACAAGCGAGGATAATCCCAATGATTAAGACCGACTACCAAACCGTAAAGAACTGCCCGTTCTCCTTGGACGTTCGCTACAATATCAATAATGCTTCCAAGGTCGGACGTATCGCAAAGAAGTTCGCAGATACGAAAATGACATTTGGCGGTTTCTATTGCTACGATGCTGTTTACGGCTTCAATTCCAAGGAAAAGGCTGACGCTTGCAAGGCTGCTCTTGAAGAAGCATTCAAGGGCGTGGATAGCGTAGGTGTCGGAACCGTCACGGACACCTATATGGAAAAGGTGGAAGCGGAAATCTACTTTATGGAACACGAAAAGGTTTAATCACGAGGGCAATCACTATGAACAACAATTTCTCTATTAACGAATACGTTCCGAACGGCTATTCTTCCTGGACCGCATACAACCGCCACCAGGCACGTATGGAAAAGGTCAAGTATTGGGCACAGGGCATCGCAGGTGCGATTGTCCTCTTGGGTGCCTACGCATTCAATGGATTCGTAGATACGGTCCTTTTCCCGATGTAGGGGGTTACTATGGATATTGAAGCAAGAGTTAAATTACCGCCCTCGGACATTCCGAACCGAAACGGCAAGGTCTATCCGAGGGACGCTATTCTAAAAGCCTGCGAAGAAAAGGGTATTACTGTCCACGACGAAATGCAGGTAAAGGTTCCTGCGGGAGCCTTGGAACAGACACACACGATTACGTCCGTGAAGTTCTCCAAGGATTTCGGGCATATCAGCCACCGCAACAACACGATTATCCTGGATGATGTTCTTGCCGATTTCTTGGCAAAGGACGAACAGCTGCGTGTGGTTACGCTCGGCTTCCCCAAGCCTACCGACCCGTATATGCCCGACACCGAAGAAGAACTTTTGCACAAGGCAGGCGTGGGCACAATCAGCACTATCAAGAACGTGGGCGGGGAGTATATTGCTTCTGTGACGATTGACCCCAAGATGCCCTGTGGTGATACCCTGCTCAAAATTCTTTCAAGCAATGTCAAGTTGGGCTTTGCTTTCGGTGGATTCGGTGAACAGGTCGGTGATAACCAATACCAATTTACGGAAATCACTAGCGTAGCCCTGCTACCCGAATAAACCGATTATGTAGAGGTTTACTATGAATCGTGAAGAAATCAAGAACCGCCTGTATTTCGTTGCCGACACCATTAGAATGAACGCTGACAAGTTCGCTGCGGGCGAAACCCTTGAAAATGAAGATTGGGTCAAGGCTGCAAAGGAATTTACGTCCTGCTTGAATTACCTAATGCAGTCGCAGCGGGACTTTGAAGAAGTCCGTGCAGAAGAAGAACCGCACGAAACCCCGTCGTTACGAAACGTTATTCGCATTGACGTTCCCGTGAACTTTGAGCATAATGGTCTTAGGTATCGGATTGCCGAAAGTGAAATTAACAGGTTTATGAGTTTACCTGCAAAGTTCCGTCCTGCGTCTATGGGCACGGAAAACGAAGAACACAGCCCGTCCGTCAACGGGGACGTTCCCCGAAAAGTTGGCGAAGTGGCTGCTATCAATTTGGACCCTGTTCACGGGCTTGTCGCCCAAATTGACGTGGATTCGCACCAATACAAATTCGGGCAAATCCTCAAGACGCTCATTCAAGGGGGATATGCCCCCAAGTTTACGCTGTGCGGTGAACTTGAAGAAGACTTTGACCAGGTAATGAAAGTCGTGAAACTCACGCATATTTCCATAGACGTTCCACCCGCATTCGGAGCGTCCCGACCCAAGGAGGCTGACAATGGTTGAAAATTCTGTAATCTTTAGCGACCTTGACATTAACAATCCGAACCCCCGAAAAGTCAAGTGCATTCGCAACGACCGAAATTCGGGCTATTGGGGCGACGACAAGCACGAACTGACCGTTGGCGAAATCTACGACCTAGAACGTGTGGAAGTCTATGATTGGTATTCCCACGTTTATATCAAGGGCATAGACCACCCGTTCAATTCCGTGCTGTTTGACGAAGTGGGGGAAGAATGAACTTCAAGGACTTCCACGACTACGCAAAGCGTATGAAGCCCGTCATAAAGCAGGCTGACAGGTTGGAGTGCAGAAAGTTTCTTGATGACCTTATTGCAGCACACCCCGAATATGCCGAAAAACTTAAAGTGGTCCAAACCTGCTTTTTAAGTTTCCAGGTAATCCATTCGCACCTGTTTGACCTTGCGAACGACGCTATGCAGATTGAGCGGAACTATCGTGCCAGGGTTGACGCAGGAAGCAATCCCCTGGGGCTGAAACTGACCGACAAGGCAAAGGCTATGATACCAAACAAGTGCCCGCACTGCAACTGCGGTCTGCTTGAAGTGGGTGTCGGTGGCGAAGACTTCGGGGACGACAGCACGTTCCAGGTAGTCCGTGAAAGCGAAAAGGGCTATGTCCTTAAAGCGTCGCCCCTCAACGAAGACTTGCAGATTTCTAGCGATAGTATCTTGTTCTGCCCCATTTGCGGGAGGGAATTGCAGTGATTAAGTTTTTGGTTATTTGCACTTTCGTGAACCCTGCATACAAGCCGAAGTATCGCCTGTTTTCCACGGAATCCAAGGCACAGGCTTTTATCGCTATGCAGCCACCTACGACTACGGCAACTCTTGAAATGCTGCGTGAAGACGAAGAATAGAAGGATTGTTGCTATATAGGTATTGACGAATGTTTTGGCGTGGGCTTCGGGCGTTAGGGACCATATCTTTTGTAGTCGTGTGTATCTTAATCACGATGATAGCAATATCCGTATTCGCCCTGTATGCCATAACAATGATTAACGAACTTTTTTATAAATGAGAGGTGTTATATGATTACTCCCTACAAGAATTGGACGGACAAGCAGATTGAAGCCGTCAAGAACAACAAAATCCCGAAGGGCAAGACCTACGCCCAATGTGCCTACTTTGCCCGTGCCCACCTGCACAGGGGCTTCCGTCCCGTAAAGGGCAAGATTACCGAAGACCGTGACCTGCGTGGCAAGAAGTATTGGGAACTGCACAACAGCGGTATGTCCTATTCGCAGATTGCCGTCCAGGAAGGCGTTTCCCGTCAGCGTGTCCACGCTATCATTCAGCAGTATCTTGACAGCATTAAGGTTGACGTTTAAACTTCGGTAATTACTAGAATGTTGCGGTATTGCTATATTAAAAATAGCCCCTCCGATTTGATGCATCGTCGGGGCGTAAATAACCCCAACAAATTGGAGGTGGCTTTTTATGTTTAGCAAGAGGCAGGCGGTAGCTTACTGTTGCGAACCTATTGATACTATTCAAGGGTTTAAAGAAGCTACTGCATCTTTAGAAAAATACCATATTCACCATAGGTTTGAAGATATGGGTTTATCCCGTAAGGACCTTATGGAATTAGGGTTACTCTATAACAGACCTGCGTGTGAGTTGGTATTTATAAACGGGCTGGAGCATAACCGAACGCACTCTACGAGAGATTTATCCGATAAGTATAAACAAACCTTATGGGGGAAAGGGCACGTCCCCGAATTTACGGTAGAACACCGACAGCACATTAGCGACGCAAAGACAGGCGTAAAGCAATCGCCCGAACATACCCTGCACGTTAAAGAAGCCTGTGCAGCTATACGGGCTACAAAAGAGTTCCATAGTAAGCTACATAATGCACAAGAACGGATATGGACTGTTGAAAAGCGTGAGGGACACGCAGAAGTTATTAAGCGTCTGTGGGGAACTAATACGGAATACCGTAAAGCTATGACTAAAAAAGCAACCGCAAGTATTCACAGGGATTTAGAAGCCTATAAGCAATATAAAGCTAATGGGGGTGAATTAAGTTGGAAGCCGTTTAGGTCGTTGCTTGCTCAACAAAGGAAAGCACAATGATTGATTGGAAAAGTTTATTCACTGACCTTAATGTGCCGTATTGGGATAACGGTAAAAATTGCTCACCTGGCAGGATTAACATACAGTGCCCCTTTTGTTCGGACCATAGTAATCACGGTTCTTTTGGTATAACTAAAGGGGATTATCAATGTTGGCGTTGTAAAGGCGGGCACCCCGTAAAGGCTGTGTCGCTCGCTGCCCATATCCCTATGGACACCGCACGGCAACTAATACAGAAGTATTCAAAGGGCTTCAACCCGTTCCTGCAAGCGGAACAAACTCACAAGTCTAGCGTAAAGAGTATCACGCTTCCAGGGGAACCGCTTAAAGATTGCCACCGACGCTATTTGAGCGAAGTCCGAAAGTTTGACCCCGAAGAATTGGAATTTTATCACGGGATATTAGGCACCACCGACGTGGGCTATTGGCAGGGCATTGACTTTCGCTATCGTGTCATAATCCCCATTTATGACGTATGGGGGAACCTTTGCACGTTCCAGGGGCGTGACTACACGCAGCAACAGGAACTACGCTACAAGTGCTGCCCTGTGGACAAGGCTGTGGTTCACCACAAGCACCTTTTGTATGGTGCGGAACTAGCCCGAAACAAGGACCGAATCGTGGTCGTGGAAGGCGTGTTTGACCAATGGCGTATGGGTCCAGGTTCCGTCGCAACGTTCGGGACTTCGCTTACCCGTGAGCAGGTCAACCTTATATCTATGTGGAAAGAAGTAATCTTTCTGTTTGACCCCGAACCCGAAGCCCAGGAACACGCCCGTGAATATGCCAGGGATATTTCAGCCTGCGGGTGCAGTGTTGAAGTATGTGCTGCCGAATTTGGTTATGACGCAAAGGGCAATCCCAGGGACCCTGGCGACCTTACTCCCGACGAAGCCCGTGGCGTTATGAAAGAACTAGGAATGGTGTAAGTATGGAAGTTGCAGAATTTATTGAAACTTGCAAAGCGGTATTCCCCGACTGCGAAATCACGGGTTCAAGGAATAAGAAGAACCCCTGTCTTAAAGCGTTCGCCTACAAGACCCGTGGTCCGTATATCGCACACTTGTGGAAGGGTGGTTGCTGTTCTTGGGAAAAGCACGAAGATGTTTCGCAAGGGAATATCAAGTCCCCCGAAGAACTCAAACTGAAACTTGAAAAAGTAAAATTATCGTATGGGCTGTAAGTATGGCGTTTAATCTTGCTCTAAAATCCAAAACTGCCGAAGCGTCGTTTAGCATTTCCCGTGACTTGCTCGCACGTTTCGTGTCTGCCGTGAACTGCATTGTCCCGAAGAAGACGACAGTCCCTATCTTGAAGTTCGTCCGAATTTACTACAAGAACGGGGACGGGTTTATCCGTGTGTCCGACACCAACTGCTATGCCGAATTGTCCTTGAAAGAAGCACGTGGGAGCGGGGAAATTGACCTGGCTGTGGAATACGGCTCCCTGGAAAATATGCTCTCCAAGGCACCCCGCAGCAGCGGTGTGTTCCTGGTAGAACGTGAGGGCACCGCCCTGGTGTTCAAGGACAACTGCGTGACCTGCGGAAAACTTGCAGGCGTTCCTGGTGCTGACTGCCCGTCGCTCATTATCCCGATTGACACGGACGAGGGTTGGGTTGACTTGTCGGAACGTGACACGCAGTTTATCCATAAATACGTTTCGCCCCTGTGCATTGAAGACGCTCAATATACCGCCTTGAACAGCATTCTGTTTGAAGAAAACGACCTTACGTTTGGCTTTGCTGCGACCGACCGTCACGCCTTAATCTTCACGAAGTTCATTGAAGAACCGACGTTCCGTCGTGCGTTACCGTGTAGGGCGTTTAAGGCTATGACCCTGTTCGGGACTGACAGCAGGCTTATGCTCCATACAGGGCACTACCGATTTGAAAGCAAGCAGTTTTCCGTCTATGGTCCGTTCGTTGGCGGGACCTATCCCGACTTCCACAAACTTGTAGATACCGACGGGTTTACCCAGGTTCTCAAAGTGAACGTGAAGACGCTCCGTGAAGAATTGAACCGACTTTCTATGATTGTCCCGCACACTTCCAAGGGCTACTGCCCCGTAATGCTGACCTATGGTCCCGAATACCTGGGTGTGCAGGAAGTCCCGCAGGATTACGTTTTTGAAGACAACAAAGGTATCAAAATGGATGCCTTGAAGTTGCTTGAACTAATGGAACGCTTTGACGACAATTCCCCCGTGACTTTCAAGGCTACGGGGAACGTCACGCACCCGACGGTGTGGAAAGACAGCAGGGCAACCACCCTGTTTATGCCTATGGTATAATAACCCTAAAACCGAGGATAACACAATGACAGAACCGATTATCGTCCCGCAGGAAATCTTGGAAACCTACGGGGGGAAGTTCCCCAAGAAAATCTATATCAAGTTCAAGGGCAAGTCCGACCTTGTAGTTAAGGATTGGACCCCGATTACGCCCGATGCCCTGCTGCTCAATTTGCAGGTCAAGAACACGGACCCGAACGGGGTGCAACCGTCCTGGCAGATTGACAAGGCTGCGAAGAAAACGCAGATGTTGGCTATCAAGGAATGGCTTGAAGAAGGGCACACGATTACCCCGCTTGAAGCCCTGGAAATGTTCGGCTGCTTCCGTTTGAGTGCCCAAATTTTCAATTTGAAGAAGTTGGGCTTGAAGATTGACTGCAAGACCGACAAGGACCCACGAACGGGCAAACGCTACGGGACGTATTGGCTCCTGGAAGGTGTCAAGAAACCCGAAGCCAACCATTAGTGCAATTTTGGCAGTATGTTGCTATATATGTATTAGTGGCTATGAAAGACATAACGAACACGACCGACATTAGAACCTGGGTAATTGATTGGCTTGAAAACCGCTTTTCCATTACCCGTGAGTGCATTGAATCCTCCGAAAAACTTGCCGACGTTTGTTGCTATGACGACGTTGACAGGTTTTTCCTGGAATACGACGCTGAATCCGATTTCGGCATTCCTGTTCCCGATGGAGCCTTTGACGAATGCGAATCGTTGAATGACCTGGTTTGTAAAATTAAAGAAATAAAAGACAAGGACGCAAAATGCAACTTTGGCACCCCAACCTGTTACCCGAACTTCCCGACAGACTGCTGACCGCCCTGCATAGGGATATTTGTAAAATCCGTTCTTCCCAATGGCGTAGCCCGACTAACGTGAGGACCTGGTTCTACGCTCTCCCGTGGGGGTCCTTGATTTGGTATCACGGCAAGGTTATTCGTGAAATGCAGCGTCGCAAGTGGAAGCCGTCCGCTGTGTGGTTTGACCCGCTGTATCGTGGTAAAATGCTGCCTATGGCTTCCACGCTTACCGAAGCGGACCTGTCACGAAAGAAATTGGGCGACATTTTCCTTAAAACCTGCCCTATTCCCCAGGACAAGTTTGAACAAATGTTGCAGAAGTGGAAATCCGCAAAGGGTGTATAATGGCTGACAACGCTAACACCCTTTTACCCAAGTTGAACGAATGGCTGAAAGACGTGGGCGTATCTGCCCGTGTCGTCGTTCGTGGTAAGGACCTGCTTGAAATCCGCTTGGAAACCCAAGACCTGTTCACGGAGCAATTCGCTGCTCCCAGGCGTTTGCCTGTTGTCCGAACTCACGCAACCGTGCGTGAGAACCGCCCGAAGCCCGCACCGAAGCCCAAGGTGGAAGAACCCAAGCGTGGCTTCAATCTGCACCTGGTCGCCCACAAGGATAGTATGTCCGATGCCGATTTAAGCAGGCTTCACGAACTCACGCAGTCCTATTCGTTCTTGTCCGCTACGAAGTTGAACAGCAAGGTATGGGAAACTACCTGCCGTGAAGTCGTTTGGCTCGCAACGGGTTTCTTTGTGGATTCGCATAAGTGGGACAAGAAGTGGATGGCGAAGACGGAACAAAAGGGTGGTGGTCCCGCTCTCTTAAAGGGCAGGTTTACCGACATTCCGTCTGCGATAGACACCATTGAAAAATGCCTGGACTATGTGGAAAACGCTCACAGGACTAGCGGGTATTGGTTCCCGCCCCTGGAAAACGGAAAGATACCCCGCAAGTCGCTTGCGTCCTTTATCTGTTCGCAGACAAAGGCGGGCACTGAATGGAGTCCGTTTTGCGAGGTCCTGTGGGAAATGAACAAGGACACCGCCATTAAATCATCGCTCCCGAAATTGGCTATCAATGCTGCGGAACTCGCCATAAAGGATTCGGAATACCTGCGGGGTATGCCGTCGTCTTCTATGGCGAACTATTGGAATGGCGTTAAGAAATTCGTGGATTGGTATTATGCCAATCGTGATATGCTTATGTCTGTCGTGGATAACAGGGTCCGTCTAGCCGACGTTGGTATGGCTGTGACGCTTGTCAAGGAATGGAACGCTTCTGCAAACGGCAAGGTGCTTCCCGTGTCCTTTATCTACCCTGGCAGCGACAGGTGGTTCCGTTTTGTGCAGTGGTGCAAGACGAACAGAAATGTGACAATCCCCGATTATAGGAATGGTTGAGTATGAGTTATGACCTTATGGGTATGATGAACAGAATGGGTCGTGCCCCTACGCCCATTGAGCCGATTGCAGGCGTTAAATACGTCGCTGAATTTACAAAAGTTGACAAGACGGTTGTAGCCCTTACCTGGTTTACACATAACAAGGATGCCTGGAAAGCCATTCTTGAAGCCGTCCGAAAACTCCCCGAACGTTCCTACAACGCTGCCACAAAAAAGTGGGAAGTTCCCTGGACGGGTAAAACGAAGACCTGGATGGAAGCGTCGGGTTGGAAAGACCCCCCGAAAGAAAAGGACCCGAACGAAAAGCGGGAAGACCCCCGTATCAAGCAAAAGGCTAAAATTGACGCTACGAAGTTGGACCCCGAAGGCACCCTTATTCCTGGGCTGCGTCCGTATCAAATTGATTTCTTGAAGTTCGCCCAAATCCGTCACGGCAGGCTTGCCCTCGGTGACGAAATGGGCTGTGTCTGTGGCGATATGACGGTGCAGGTCCGTAAGGACGGCAAGGAACGTAAAATCAGCCTGGAAACCTTGTATCGGGAATTTTCCAAGAGCAAGGAAACAGCCGATTGGAGTATTCTTTGCTACTGCCCCGACTATATGTTGGATATGCCCTATGGCGAAGTCGTTGACGTTATCCAAAGCGGTATCAAGCGTTGCGTTCACGCAACCCTTGAAGACGACACCTACCTTATTGCCACGCCCGACCACAAGGTTCTTACTGACAACGGGTGGACCGAACTCAAAGATACCTTGAACGCCTACATTGAAGTTGAGAAGAACGGCAGGACCTCTATGGAACGTGTCGTGTCTATCACGTCCGCAGGTATGCGTATGACCTACGACGTAAAGGTGCTGAATTACGGGAACTTTATTGCGAACCACGTAATCGTCCATAACTGCGGTAAGACGGTGGAAGCCTTGTCCTGGATGGTCTATGCGAACGCCTATCCCGCACTTTACGTCGTGAACGCCCCGACCAAACTTCAATGGCAGGGTGCCTACCGCAAGTGGGTGGGAGCCACAAAGAAGCATTACCCCGACGTGGACGTGTTGGGCGGTCGTAAACCTTACAGGCTGACCCGTGACAAGAGTTATATCATAAATTGGGATATTCTAGCGGATTGGAAGGACGAACTCGCAAAGGTCGGGTTCCGTCTGCTTGTAGGCGACGAAGTGCAGGCTATCGGCAACCCCGAATCCCAAAGGGCTGCTGCATTCAAGGAACTCTCCGAAATTATCCCGCACGTTATCGGTATGAGCGGAACCCCCGCTATGTCAAAGCCGTTGCAGTTTTGGACCCTGCTTTCTATCGTTGAGCCGTCCAAGTTCAAGAACTACTACGTGTATAGGAACCGCTACTGCGACCCGCAGCAGGACGCTTACGGCACGAAATACAATGGTGCGTCCAACGTGGAAGAACTTCACGAACTGCTAGTTAATTGTATGCTCCGCAGAACAAAGAGCGAAGTTATGAAGGACCTGCCCCCGAAAGTTATGGAAGTGGTCCCGCTTGAAGTGGACGCTGCGGGCTTGGACGATTACTACGAAGAAGAACGCTCCGCATTCTCCGAAGATACCGTCAAGGGCGAAAAGGAAAGTGCCCGCAACAAGGTTGCCCACCTGCTCCGAACCGCCTACGCTCTCAAAGAGAAGTCTATGCTGCTGTGGATTGAAGACTTCCTGGAATCGGGTAAGAAGTTGCTGCTTTTCGCTTGGCACCGCTCCGTCGTGGAAGTCCTTTACGATACGCTCAAAGAATACCACCCTGCCATTATCTATGGCGGTATGACGACGAACGAACGTGAAGAAGCCCGTAAGAAGTTCATTGAAGACCCGAAATGCCGTGTAATCGTCGCCAACATACAGGCGGGCGGTGTAGGTATTGACGGCTTCCAGGAAGTCTGCTCCGACGTGGCTTTTGCCGAATTTTCGCACACCCCGAACTACCACAGGCAGGCAGAAGACCGCCTGCACCGCAGCGGGCAGAAAACGTCGGTCACTTCTTACTATCTTGTAGCACCTGGAACGGTGGATATGGACGCTATTGAAGTCCTGGACGCTAGGGCGAAAATGCTTGATGGCGTGTTGGACGGCAAGGAAACCGCTACGACTGACTTGCTTACGGAACTCTTGGAACGCAGGGGTGCCAGGTTTGGTCGCTAACCGACTATATATCTAACGAGGATAAGTTTTAATGCTCCAACGTGTAAAAGTAGATATTAGTGAAGAACGTAGGCTTTTGGCAAATATGATTATGTCCACGCCCCTTTTGGCTAAATGCCGAAAGTCGTGTGACCCAATCCTGTTTGAAAGCAATATGGGGAAAATTGTTTCGTCGTGGGTCTTGACTTTCTATGACCGCTATGGCGAAGCCCCCAAAGAAGCAATTAGCGATATTTTTGCAAATAGGGTGTCGGAACTGAAAGAAGCCGACGGGGATATGGTCAAGGCGTTCCTTGACACTGCGTCCGACGAATGGATGCCGACAAACGAATCCCTGGCTACCGACAACGCTATCAAGTATTTCCAAAAACGTTCGCTTGCCCTGCTTACCGAAAAGTTGAACCGCTCCGTCCAAAGCGGTGACGTGTCTAGCGGGTATCACGCTATTGCGGACTTTACGAAACCCGACGTGCGACAGGCACAGGTAGTGAACTTGTTTAGGGACGCTTCCATTATCGCCAACGCATTTGAGAACGACGAAGAAGAAATCTTCACGATGCCAGGTGTCCTGGGTAGCGTAATCGGTCCGTTTATCCAGGAAGATTTCGTTGCCGTTATCGGTCCCCCGAAAAGCGGTAAAACCTGGTGGCTTATGACGATTGCGGTCCAGGCTGCTTTGCAGGGTAAGCACGTCCTTTACGTGTCCCTGGAAATGTCCGAAAAGCAGGTTGTCCGTCGTTTTTGGCAAATGCTTACGGGTTCGTCCCGCTATGGCGAAGAACTGCATTACCCCGTTATGGTCTATGACGACGAGGGCAACGCTCAACTTGCAGACGTTAGCGAGCCGTCGCATAGAGTGGACGCAAGCCTAGAGGGTATTGAAAAGGCTCAAAGGGCATTCCGCAAGATTACCCGCAACGACAAGTTTGAACTGCGAACGTTCCCGACGGGAACCCTGTCTGTAAAGGGTCTTGAAGCCGAACTGAAAGATATGGAAGTTTACAGCGGGTGGGCACCCGAAGTAATTTGCGTTGACTATGCCGACATTATGGACCTGGGACCTGGCAGCGACGAACGTGAAAAGATTAACCGCTGTTGGAAAGCCCTACGTGGTCTTGCAAGCACCCGAAAGTGTATGGTCGCTACCGTGTCACAGACGGGTCGTGCAACCGTCGGTGGCGAGCAGGACGCAGCCGAAAACCAGGTGTCCGAAGATATTCGTAAGGTCGCCCACGTGACGAAGATGATTACGATTAACCACACGCCTGCGGAAAAGAAGCGTGGCATTACCCGCCTAGCCTGCAACACCACCCGTGATGGTGCCCCCGTCCAGGATTCTGTTGTCTGCACAACCTGTCTTGCAATCGGCAGACCTTATATGGAATGCGAATTGCTGTCACGTGTGGATATGAGCCAGGAAGAACAATGGGACGGCAGCGAAGACGACGAAAACAATATGCCCGCCAAACGGTCGGGCAGAAGAACAGGGAGCCGTGGACGTTCCCGTAGGTAAAGGACTGACCTATGATTATTAACGGATTTGATTTTAGAGAAACTTGCGGGGCGTGTCCCGAACAATATGACGTGTTTGATTTCAAGGGGAACCAGGTAGCCTATATCCGTCTGCGTTGGGGGACGCTGCAAGTAAGTGCCCCCGATTGGAACGGGGACACTATCTATGAGCATTCCTATAGTGACGGGTGGTTAGGTTCGTTCACCAGCGACGAAGAACGTACGAATAAACTTAACCTTATTGCAAACATATTAAATGCCCGTGTTTACGGGGAAGGGTAAATTTATGCTAGACCAAAACACAACCTACAATCTTGATGATAGCGGTCCTATCGTAAAGGAACGCTTTGACGTGGACGACGACAGGTGGGAAGCATTCAAGAAAGCGTGTGATTGACGCTATGTGACTATATAACAATCGTGAACACAACAACATAAAGGAAACCTACAATGGCAATCCAAATTGAAAAAGCAAAACTCATTGAATCCCTCAAAAAAGTAATGCCTGGTGTTGAAACGGGCAATACCGTGATTGACGGCACCGACCTTCTTCTTTTCACGGGGGCGTCTGTCAGTTCCTACAACAGCGAAATCGCTGTGTCTGCCCCGTGCGACACGCAGAATGTTTCGTTCTCCGTCAAGGGTGCGGACTTCTTCAACCTTGTGTCCCGTATGTCCGACGTGATGGTGTCGCTTGAAATCGTGGATAACAAGGTGAAACTCAAAGCGGGTCGCACAAAGGCTTCTATGGCCCTGGAAGATTCGTCCAAGGTTATGAACCTTATTCGTGACCTTAACGTGGCTTCCTTGAAGTATGAGGCTATCCCCGAAGCGTTCATTGACGCTGTGAACATTTGTAATCTTTCGGGCAACGCTGAAAATATCCGTGGCGTGGCTGTGAATGATTATGAAGACGGCTCCGCTGTCTATGAAACCGACTCCACCCGTGTCTGCATTAACAAGTTGTCCGAACGTATGGTCCCGTTTTGGGTTGACGACACCACGTTCAACAACGCTTTCAAGGTCGGCACCCCGACGGGCTACTGCGTCAGCGACGCTTGGCTGCACCTCAAGTATGCCGACGGCACCGTGTTCTCCGCAAAGCGTAAGGACCACACCGCCTATCCGTTTGAAGCCCTGGCTTCTTTCCCGAAGGCTTTTGAAAATGCAAAGGTTATCGTCAAGGGTCGCCTGCCGAACAACATTGCCGAAGCCGTGTCCCGTGTGGCTATCCTGGCTTCGGGCGTTGACAAGAAGAACGCCCGCCTGGTGCGTATGACGTTCCGTAAGGACGAACTTGAACTTTACGCAGAAAAGATGGGTGGCGAAGCGTCCGAAACTATCCCGTGGGAAACTGCTCTTGAAGAAGACCCGCAGAATATGGAAGTTTGGGTCAACACGTCGTTCTTGCTTGAAGCGTCCAACAAGGTTATGGACTTCACGCTTTGCTATATGGATATGGACCCGACGGCTCCCCCGTCCCTGTCCCTTGTCTTCCAATCGGGCGAATTTATGCAGTTAGTCCAGGGTGCGACCAATTCCAAGTAGTTTGTTGTGTCCTCGTTAAAAAGGAATGCCGAGGCTTAACCGCTTCGGCATTTCTATCTTTTTGACGCTCTTGTGCTATATCTATATTACAGAAGTTTAACGTTTACGGAATAAGAATTTATGGGCTTTTTCAAGATACCCGCTGCCATTCAAGCGATGTCAGCGAAGCCGAAACTGACAGGCTGTCTAGCCTGTGGATTGGACCAATCGGGCAAGGAATTACCCTTTGCAGGGGACGGTAAGGACAAGGTTTTAATTCTGTGCGACCACCCCCGTGGAACGGAAGGCAACGACCACGACACCGTGTTCCTGCACAAGATGTATGATTATCTTTGGGACTTGCAGGGCAAGCGTGGACTGCCCAGGGACTTTTTGGAGTCTGCCTGGATTGGCTACGTTATCCCGTGCCCCTGCAACAAGGAAAACGGCAAGGACCCCAAGCCCGACTGCTGCAAGGAACGCTTGGATAGACTCATTAACGAATTGAAGCCGTCCGTTATCATTCCTATGGGTCCCGCTGCTATCCAGGCTCTTATTTGGGACCGAATGAGCGGGCGTATCGGAAACACGAAGCCGTCTGACCTTTACGGCAAACGCATTCCCGACCGCCACTATAATTGTTGGATTTGCCCGACATACTCCCCCGAATTTTTGACGTGGCAGAAAGACGACGACAAGTGCCCGTATATGTATTTTTCGCAGCATATTCGTCTTGCCTATCAAATCAAAGATACCCCGCTGCCGAAAATCCCGACGGACGTTCGCACCACGGGCGACGCTGAAACTGCTGCCGATTGGATTGAAGAAATTATTGAATGGGCTGAAACGGACCAACTTGACAAGGCTCCCGAAGGCTATCACGACGTTGCGATTGACTACGAAACCACAGGTCTTAAACCACACCGTGAGGGTCATTCTATCAAGGCTGCGTCTGTGGGCTACCGCAAGGACGGGGAATACCACGCTATCGGTATTTGGTGGGACGGGGACAACGAACGCCTGGTAAACGCCTGGTATAAACTCACGCACCACGATAAAATCGGTATGGTCGCACACAAGGCTGACTACGAAGCCTGTTGGACCAGGTTTAGAGCGGGTCTGCATAACACCCGCACCGATTGGATTGATAATTGGTCCTGGGACACTTGCCTGGGTGCCCACGTCCTTGACAACTCCCAAAAGGTCGGATTGAAGTTCCACACCTATTGCGAATTGGGTGTTATCGGCTACGACAATAAAGCAGACCATTTCATTACGACCCTTATGGACGGGGAAGACCCCAAGAGTTGCAACGCCTTTAACCTGCTCAAAAAGGGTATGGGTGTTCCCAAGGGCGACATTATCTACTATTGCGGGCTAGACTCCATTTATACGATTGCCCTGCGTGACATTCAGTCCGCACAAATGATTGGGCTTGAAAAGCCGTTCCGCTTCTTTATGCAGGGTATGGACGCACTCGCCCGTGTGCAGTCCGAGGGTCTGCCGATTGATTACGGCAGGATTAACGACTTGCAGAATGAACTTGAAACCAAATACAAGGAATCCGAAGAAGCCGTCAAGAACACGGACGAAGCGAAGCAGTGGTGCCGTCAGCACCCAGGCGAAACGTTCAACCCGCTCTCTAACAAACAGATTGCCGAAGTGCTTTACAAGATTTGCGGATTGAAACCGCCATCGGGTAAAGAAGACGCAACGGGCGACACCCTGGAAAAGTTGGGCACCCCGTTCTGTAAGGCTATCCTGGGTATGCGACGTTGGGCGAAGATTATGGACTTCCTGGACGGCTACAAGCGTGAAGCCGTGTGGGACGAAGAAAAGCAGGCATATCTTATTCGCCCGTTCTTCAACCTGTCAACGGGTGCGGGCGGTGATGCCGATGCGGGTCCCCGAACCTATCGTAGTTCGGCTGACAGCCCCAACTTCCAAAATATCCCGAAGCGGGATAAAGAAATGAAGAAAATCCTGCGAACCTTGTTTGTCGCTCCAAAGGGCTACCGCTTTATGGAAATGGACTACAAGAGCCTGGAAGTTATGGTGTCCGCAAGTTATCATCACGACCCGCAAATGATACATTACTTGCAGAATCCCGCTTCGGATATGCACCGTGACACTGCCTGCGATATGTATATCCGAAAGCCCGAAGAACTGACAAAGGAAGAACGTTCCACCATTAAGGCGGGCTATGTGTTTTCGTCCTTCTATGGTGCGTCCTACAAGTCGTGTGCCCGAAATATGTGGAACAATATGCCAAAATATACAAAGGAACACTTGGCAAAGGACCACAGGATTACCACTTACGAAAAGTGGGAAGCACACGTCAAAAAAGGCGATGATATTTTTTGGAACCAACGCTTTAAGGTTTACAACGCTTGGCGTAGAACTGAATGGGACAGTTATCAAAAAATGGGCTACGTGCAGTCCTACACGGGTTTCCGCTGCCTGGGACCTATGGGCTACACGCAGGCTACGAACTGCTGCATTCAAGGTTCCGCATTCCATATCCTGTTGAAAGCCCTTACCTATGACTTGAAAGATTTCAAGGCACAAGGCTTGCAGTCTTGCATTATCGGGCAGATTCACGACGCTATCATTTCGCTTGTCAAGGAAGGCGAAGAAGACAAGGTGGCAAAGATTATCTATGGTAATGGCGTGAAGCGTGTCAGCAAGGAATTTCCGTGGATTTGCGTTCCGCTTGTGATTGAAGCCGACGCTTCTGCCGTGGATGGGTCCTGGGCTAAAATGACCGAAGTGGGTGCCCTGTGTGACGAGGGTATGCCAGAAAATTGGCAGGCAAAGTTTGAGGAAGCCCATTGATATGGATTTGAAAGATACAGTCAATTATGAAAATGGGGTTATTTGTGATTTGTATAACCAAGGTTATACGTTACGGCACATAGGCGAAAAATTAAATAGGGACCACCATTATGTTAAACGAAGATTGCTTGAAAATAACATACCGATTGTAAGCAGAAAAACAAAGAAACCTTATACAGAGGAACATCGCAGAAAAATATCGTTGACTAGTAAAGGCAGGGTTCCGTGGTCTAGGGGTAAACATATGTCCCGTGAGTGTAATCTAAAAAATATGCTTACACATTTAAGGTATTCTGTTGACTATGAATGGCTTAATTCATTTGAAGATATAGAAAAATTAAAGTTTCTTAATAGGGCTATATCTAGGAAAAGGGACTGCATAGGGTTCACTACCGAAGATTATAAAGCATTTATAGCAAAATTTTACAACGACCCTAAATTTAATGAATTATATGCTAAATGGCTAAAAACAAAAGATAAATGGATTAAGCCATCGTTAGACCATATAATTGCAAAATCCGACGGTGGTAGCCTAACTATTGAGAATTTACGATTCATTAGTTGGTTTGAAAACCGTGCAAAAGAGTCTATATCTTGTGAGAAATGGGAGCAAATGAAGAAAAACATTAAATACTACCTATGATGTAGTGTAATAATTAGCCATTATTCAAGTTTGACACTATACGACTATATAACAATTAAGGAACACAACTATGTCTAATTTTCAAGTTGCTAAAAAATCCCTTCAAGCCATTCAAGCGGTAGTCACCGAAGCCCTTGATAATCTTGACAGGCTCCCGCCCGAAGAAGTCGTTCCTGTGGATAGGGCTATCAATGCCGTCCACGAATGTGCCCAGGGCTACGAAGACCACATTAACAATTTGTCCGTGGAATCGTGCTGCTACATTCTGCTTAACAAGTATCTTGAACGCACCCCGACCCATACGGAAGTCACTACGTTCAAGTCTGTTATGGAACTTACGCTGCACAACAATTTCGGTGTTCCCACGGAAAAGTTTGAAACACCTAAAACCGAGGAATAACCTATGATTGATAACAACACGGACGAAGTTTCCGAAAAACTGAAAGAAGCACGGGAAGCACTTTCCGAAGAAACCATTGACAAAATCAAGGAAGCCGAAGAAGCGTTCAATGAATGCGTCGCCAGGTATGAATCCGAAATTGAAGACCTTCAAGGCATTATTGACGATAGGGACTCCGAAATTGCGGAACTGAATGACAAGATTGAAGAAATGCAAAGCACAACAGGCGACCTTGAAGACTACGCTGCAAAAATGCTTCAAGCGTTCACTGGTCACGAACCGTCTATGGGCGAAGTGCTTTCACTCAAAGAAGACCTTGAAAAACTCTTAACCACCAAACACAACATTCCCCTGGGGTACTTGTAATATGTCACTTTACAACGTATATCGTCCGAAGACGTTTGCCGAAATGCTCGGAAATACCGAAGTCATCAACGCAGTCCAAACCCATTTCGCACAGGACCCGAAGCGTGTGTCCCACTGCCATATCTTCTATGGTCCTAGCGGGACGGGTAAGACTACAATCGCCCGCATTATCGCTACGGAACTGCTTCACGCTGACCCCGATTTCAGCATTCACGAAATCAATACGTCCGACAACCGTGGTATTGATACCGTCCGTGAAATCCGTGAACAGATGCGTGGTTTGCCCCTTAAAGGCAAGGCTGTTGTGTATATCATTGACGAAGCCCACGGAATGACCGCAGACGCTAAACGTGCATTCTTGAAGCCGACCGAGGATATGCCGTCCCACGTCTATTTCTTCTTCTGCACCACGAACCTTACGCAGTTGCTCAAAGGCGACGAAGGCAAGGCTCTTGGAACCCGCAGCACTCAATGGAAGTTGGAACCGCTCAACGCTCGTCAGTTGGGCAAGTTGGTGCTTCGCACTGCCGAAGTTGAAAAGTTCAATGTGGACGACAGGGTGCTTACTAAAATCATTGAGTTTGCGGACGGCTCGCCCCGTTCTGCCTTGAAAGCCCTTGAAAAAGTAATGTCTAGCCCCGACGACATTGAAGCACAGTTGAAGACCCTGGAGGGCGGTCTTGAAGACGACCCGAACACCTTGGAGTTCTGCCGTGCCGTTTGTGCGGGTAAGCCGAATTGGAAAGAAATCAATGCAATCTTGCGTGAAATGAAGGGCAAGGTGGACGCTGAAACCGTCCGTCGTGGTGTCCTGGGCTACTGCACTGCCATTATGCTCAAAAATGGCAGCGAGCGTATCTGCCGTGTTATGGAGGAATTTGCTATCCCGACCTATGACACGGGCTTCCCTGGTCTTGTCCTGGCTGCTTACAGGTCTATGAAGTAAATATGGTCGGACGTGTAGCACAATGGTTGGTGCGACGGACTCATAACCCGTTGGTTGCAGGTTCAAGTCCTGTCACGTCCATTATTTGATTAACCCTTAAACAAAAGGAACCCTTATGAACGGGAACTATAACTTTTCCATAAATACGATTGACCCCGACTTGGAAATTGACTTTATGGATTTGCAGCCCGCAGTGGCTATGCAGTCGTCCCTGTATGCCTATTACAGTGACCTGGCGGTGGATGCCCTTGCGGAGCGTGACGAAGCAGCGGACACCCTCAAACGAATGGAGGGCGAAGTTGAACTTGAAATCCGCAAGAACGCAGAAGCCAATAAGCAAAAACTGACAATCCCCGAAGTCACAGCTCTGGTTGCGTCCGACTCCCGCCTGGTAGAACAGCGTAGGGTAATCGTTGAAAAGACAAAGGAATTTAAGAAGTTGGACGGCAAGGTAAAGGCTTTGGACCAAAAGAAGTCTATGATTGAATGTGCCGTCCGAATGATGCTTTCCAAGTCTAACGTGTTGAGCAGCAAGGGCGTAGCCGACGATTGGGCTGCGGATGAATCGCAGAACGCTATCCGCAGACGCTTGAATGGCAGGTAATTCAAAGTTTTCAGTAGGGCATATAGCAATTTTGACGCTATGTTGCTATATTGAATTAACGCCCCTGTGGGATTCTCCGTCCCTATGGGGCAAGTGAACAGTGAACAGAAATAAACAGCAAACAGCAAACTAAAACAAATAGGAGTCCAATATGGCAGGATATGACCGCAGCCGTATGTCCCTGGGTCGTCGCACCCAACAGCAAACAGATACCCGTGAATCCAACGGTGGCTTGTCCCGCCAGGGATTTATGAACTACGCCACTTGCAAGTTGAAATTCTTCAAGATGGGCGACCCTGGCACGTATCACGACATTAACATTCTTCCCTGGAAGATTTCTTCCAAGAACCACCCCGAAGTCATTCGCACAAAGGACGAACCCGAATTTCTCCGTAATGGCGAACCGAACCCCGCAAAGGTTATGGTGGGCGACCTTGACTACGTGCTTGACGTGATGGTTCATACCCGCATTGGACCCAACAATGGCGATTACCTGTGCTTGAAGAAGAACTTTGGTAAGCCGTGCCCGATTTGCGAACGTGCCGAAGAACTCAACAAGGACAACCGCACGAAAGAAGAAGCAAAGAAACTCTTTGCAAAGCGTAAGTGCGTTTACGTCGTCCAGGAACTTGACGACCAATTCTATGACAAGGGCGAAGACCCGAAGATTTTTGAAGTGTCCCACCCTGTCTTCTCCAAGGATTTGCAGGACCGTGCTACCGCCTGTATGCGTGGCAAGGGCATTGTGAACTTTTCCGACACTTCCATTGAAGAGGGTCGTGTCGTGTCGTTCAACGTGAACGAAGAATCTATGGGTAATGGCAAGAAGTTCAAGAAGGCTGCGAACTTTGAGTTCAACGAACGCAAGGAAGAAATTGACCCTGCCGTTCTCGCAAAGTGCCCGTCGCTTGACTCTATGATGGTTATCAAGACCTACGACCAACTCAAATCCGCTCTCTATGGCGACCCCGATGACGTTGAAGCCGATTTTGACAATCAGCCCGACGAAGCCGAAGAATCCACGCCTGCACGTTTCCGTGATAACGCCCCGTCGGATTATGGTGACGAACAGCCGAACAGCCGTCGTCGTCCCGCACAGGACGAAGTTGAAGCCGACGAACCTGTGAACACTCCCCGTCGTCGTGCTGCCGAAGAACCGCAGGATGAAGCCCCTGCCCGTCGTCAGCGTCCCGCCCAGGACGAAGCCCCTGCCCGTTTCAGTGACAACGAACCGAAGGACAAGGGACCGCTTGACGAAGCCGACTTTGACAGCGACCCTTACACCGCTGCCCGTCGCAACTCTCGCAAGACTGCCGTGGACCAGGACACTTCCAAGGAAACGACTACCCGTGCTGAAACTCCCGCACCGACTATGCCGTTTGACGACGATGAACAGCCCGAAGAAAAGCAGCCTGCGAAGACTACACCGAAGCGTGAAGTTGCCGATGGCGAATGCCCGAATGGTTATGAGTTCGGGACCGACTGCGAAAACCAACCGTTGTGCAGCAAGTGTCCCGATGCCATTTGGTCCAAGTGCGACAAGTGCAAACGCTTGATGGCTCGCAAGAAGTAATTAAACCCGTAAACATAGAGGGGGCGTTGGCTCACGCTAACGCCCCTTTTTAACCCAGGATATTACTATGGCAAAAAAGAAAGAAAACGTGGTTGTGGAAGAACCCCGTGTTAGAATGGGCAGCGATTTGCTTGACTTGCTCATTGGTGGCGACAAGAACGTTTATGGATTGCCGTTCGGTGCTATCATCCAAATTTGGGGCGATAGTTCTGCGGGCAAGACCTTTATCAAGAACGAAATGATTGCCTCTACCTATTGGGCTATGGGCGGTCCGAAAGCGAAGTTGGTATGGGAATCCGACGACAGCGAAACGGGCGATACGTTCAAGACCGAACGCCTGTATGGTGTGAATATCCACCCCGAAGTCCGTAAGATTGGTCCGCTCAAATTTGAAGACTCCGAAACCGTTGAAGAAATGGACGGCAAACTTACGAATATGCTGAATTGGATGCCCGAAGATATGTATGGTATCTATGCCGTGGACTCCCTTGACGGCTTGGCTGACAAGACCAAAAAGGAAAAGGAAGCCAAACGTGCAAAGCAGCAGGCAAAGGGTGAAGAAGTCAAGGACGATGGCGACTATGGTGCCCAAATCGCAAAGTTCTTGTCCCAGGACTTTTTCCGAAACAAGCACAAGGCTCTTGAACGCAAGAAACTTACGCTTATTATCGTGTCGCAGACCCGCTGCAACTTCGGTGCCGTCGGTGCGTTCGCCCCGAAGAAAAAGACAGGCAACGGTGACGCTATGGAGTTCTACTGCCATACACGCTTGAAGTTGTCCAGGCTCGCCTTTATTGAGCGTGAGGGCACAAAGGTAGGCGTGGTCGTAAAGGCTGTCACTACGAAATCCAAGACTCCCCGTCCGTTCCGTGAAATTGTCTATACCGCCTACTTTGATTACGGTATTGACAATATCGGCTCCAACATTGACTACCTGTTTGACTTGCGTGGCGACGATGGTAAATTAGGTAAGGCTGCTAACGCTATTGCGTGGAGTGCCAACGCTAAAAAGAAGTCGCTCACGAATCTCAAGGATTGGCTCAAAAAGATGGATTGGGAACGTGACTGCAAAGCGGACCTTAAAGCAGCCTGCGACGGCAAGAGCAATCTTTCCGTGGATTGGATTATCGGTTGGGCTACCGAGGACCCCGAACGTAAGATTGCGTTTGACGAAGAATTTGGCGAGGAATTTACCCGTGACGAACTTATTAAGTTGTGCGAGGACAATCCCGAAATGGCGAAAGAACTCACAGAACGTGTAAGGGCTAAATGGGAAGAACACGAAGACGCTGTGGCAACAAAGCGTCCCGCCAAATACGGCAATAACTATGCGGTCCAGGCTGCGAACGAACCTACGGACGAACCTACCGAAGAACCCGCAGAAGCAACAGCCTAAAAAGCCGTTATCTACCTATATTTGTAGTAGTGGGGTGTGGTGCCCCGCTACTTTTATTTTAAGGATTTATGGATATTCTACAATTTTGGAAAAAACTGAACGCTATCGTGAAAACACGCACCCCTATGGATTCTGCACGTAAAATGGTTGAGTCGGGCGAAATCACGAAAGAAGAAGTGTCCTGGGCACTTGCAGCGTTGGCTACCTTACCGATTACTATGCTTGAAACTTTGAGCGACAAGGAAAAGTATAAACGTGGAATTGAACAAACTCTATAATATGGATTGCCTGGAATATATGTCCAGGCTTGAAGACAACTGCGTGGATTTGGTTCTTACAGATATTCCGTATGACGAATGTTCCGATAGGGAAGAGGGCGGGCTGCGTCACATTAACAAGGACACTGCCGACGTGCTTACGTTCCCCTTGGGAAAATTTATGGACGAAGTAATCCGTATCTGTAAGGGAAGTATTTATATTTTTTTGCGGAACCGAACAGGTTTCTACGCTGCGTAAAGCGGGCGTTGACAAGGGTCTTTCTACCCGCCTTTGCATTTGGGAAAAGACTAACCCATCGCCAATGAACGGGCAACACCTGTGGCTGTCTTCGGTGGAATGCTGCGTGTTTATGCGTAAGTCTAACGCCACGTTCAATGAGTTCTGCCAATCCCCCGTGTGGCGACTCCCCTGTGGGTCTAGTAAGCGACACCCCACTGAAAAGCCCCTGGAATTGTTTAGACGGCTTGTAAGGGCTAGTTCCAATCACGGGGACATTGTGTTTGACCCTTGCATTGGAAGCGGAACCACCGCAGAAGCAGCCGTGTTGGAAGGACGAAAGTTTATCGGGACCGAATTGTGTAAAGAATACTACGACGTTGCCAACAAACGTCTGCGACACCTTACGGGTCCGTTCTATCTGTTCGGCAACATTGGAGTATAACAATGAAAGACGAAACCAAAAAAGTAATTGCCCTTTTGAAAGATGCGTGTCTTGACGTAGAAGACGCTGAAACGTTCCTGGGCGACTGCGTGACGGACGAAACCCGTGACGATATTGTGGTCTATTACTTTGACGATTGCGACAGTATGACGTTCTATTACTACCTGCACCCCGTCGGGGACGGCAAGTGGGAAGCAAAGAACGGGACTGCCGACGTTGACAACAACGTGATAGCCGAAGCAGACCTGGTGGCGTTCGCACGTGAACAGCAAGAGGACTATGACGCATACCATAACACGCTGACATAGCCCCAGGCTACTTTCAAGTTTGACGCTATCTTTCTATATTATAATTACGGCACCTGGGTGGATAGGCGGGTAGGGTGGTTGCAAACGTCCTGCTTGCCGATAAGGGTGGACCTTCGCCATAAATGACAAGCCTTTTGCAAAAGGATTGTGCTGTCCGAAATTGGTAATAGATTCCGAAGCCCGTAGTAGGAAGTTCCCTTTTTCGGCTACTAGGTCGGTTCTAGCGGGTGCTGTTATTTCTCAAATCTACGTGAGGTGCGATTACAATCTTTGCTATATTTATAGTAGCGAGGTATGCTATGTATGAGTGCATTTATTGTAAGCAGCCATTTTCATCCGCAAGAGAAAAAGGCTATCATCAGCGGTATTGTAAATTATCACCCTATTATGAAAAGCGTAAACTTGCGTTTCAATTAGCGGGTAAGAAAACTTCCGAAAACAATAAAGGTAAACATTGGGTGCCTAGAACTCTTTATACGTTTACTTGTGAAAAATGTGGGATGTCTTTTAGTAAAGAATTAACAGACACACAGCGACGTAAAATGACACATTTCTTTTGTTCCAGGAAGTGTGCAAATAGTCGGAATAAGTCGGAATCAACTAAAAATAAAGTAAGTATGACCTTAAAGATTAGGGCATTTTTGAAAAAGACGGGTGAATCCGTATTTACAGGGTTCCATCCATTAAATACTTGTCGTAATTGCGGGGTTGAAATAAGCCGACGGGCTACATATTGTATTAAATGTTTCAAAAAATGTATGGAATATACAGATAGCACAAGACTAAAATTGAGAGCAGCAGGGCTAAAGGCTGCTATGGCGAATGCTGAAAGTAAAAGGTCACTTAATGAAATAGAGTTCTGTAAAAAGTGTGAAACTACGTTCAAGTCAGTAAAGCATAATGAAGCATTGTTTAATGGATGGGACGCAGATATTATTATAGAAGACTATAAACTTGCTATCTTGTGGAATGGGGCGTGGCATTACAAGAAAATAAAGGAAAACCAATCCCTTTCTCAAATTCAAAATAGAGATAGCATAAAATTAAAAGAAATACAGGCGTGTGGATATATTCCTTATGTAATAAAAGATATGGGTAAGGCTAATAAAGATAAAGTGGAAAGAGAGTTTGATGAACTATTAAATTTCATAAAAAGGCTTGATAGTAAATAAGTAATTACTAATTTTACGTTTGTAAAACGCCACAGGTGGCGAAACGAACCTGGGAGGTTGTGCGGTTTCCTAATTAAAAACGCTCCGATAAGGCTCCCGTCGGACCCAGGGGCTTCACGGGAACCGCAACCGTGGCTAATGGCAAGTGACCTGTAGGACTCTTGCGGGGGAAGTTCCCCACGGGACGTTGCACTAGATTGAAGTGCAGAATAGCCCCAACGAAAAGAGTAGGGTCGCTTTTGTGGTAGGGCAGGTTGATTGCAACGACCTGCCCGCTTTCATTTTATTAAAAATTTTTACTTTTCCTATTGACAGACGCTAGATAATTAGTTATATTTATGGTGTAAAGAGAACAACCACTCACTACAACCGAGGTATAACTCTATGGCAGATACAGCCTTTGTCTTTAAGCAAGCAATCGTCACGTTCTATCGCAAGTCTAACAAGCAGAACACACCCCCCGAAGATATGTGGTGTAAGGTTTGCGACAATGAAACGTCGCTGTCCACTGTGTTGGAAATGGAAATAGGCGAATACCTTGACAAGATTTCAGCAGCCAAGAGTGAAATTATGAAACTTATTACGGGTGGCTTGAACCTGTTTAGCCCCTCTCCCGCAGGCGTATCGGGGATGCACTATCAAAACCAATCCATTACGGTAAGTTGCGGGTATAGCGTGGAATTGAAGTATTGGCGAACCCTTAACGGGGTCATTATCCGAATTAACCGAACTGACGGGGATGCCGATGTGAACTATTTGACTATCCTTGTAAAGTCCATCTACGAAAAAAAGGAAGACTAATGCCTACTCCCGCTTTCAAAATCACGATTACCCGCATTCCTAACGGGTCCACCGAACCCCGCACCACGGAAGACATTTACCCCGTGGACGACTTTGACACGACTATCCAGGCTGCTTACCGCAGGGCTATCGCCAGGTGGCACCATATTCATAACGTTATCGCCAATCGTGGCGATACGCTTGTCAGAGGGACTTTCAGTCGCATTTAAGGAACTCTTATGGCTACTCCCGATAAAGCAACCATCTATAATCTACACGACACCCTTTTCAACCATTACAACGTCCTGGACGTGTTGGCTACCTATATAGCCCACAAGGAAGACGTTAAAAATATGTTCTGCGACCACTCCATAGATATTATGGATATTCGCCTGGAACCTAACCTGGATTGCGTAGTCGTCCATTACACGCTTGTATCGGACGGCAGGGTTCGTTATAGGACTATCTACCCGATGCAGTGGGAATTGTTCCTGGAACTCACGAAAGACCCCGTAAAGCAGGGGCACAACCCCTGGACCTTGCAGGACTACGGGAACGACTGCCGACCGTTCCGTGGAATGCGTAAAATCAGCGGACCGCCTGTCCGTGTCGTCACGCCCGACGAAGCATACAGAATCCTGCGTGAGCAGGCTGCTGCGTTTAACGACGAAGATACGGAAAGTAAATAATTTTATGCCATAAATCTGTTGCCAAAATGTTGGTAATTTGTTAGATTTATACTACAACCTAGAAACCGAACCTGTTAAACCGAGGAACCCCGACCCTTGAAACCGACCGAAGAACTGTATTTCCAATATGCAGGGGTAATCACTAGCGTAGTCAACAAATACGCCTACCAATGCCCCGACCTGGCTGACGATTTATTGCTCCAAGCACAGTTGCTTTTTTGTCAAGCCTGTGTGACCTACGACCCCGACCACCCTAGCAAGGCTTCATTTGAAACCTGGCTGCGTAATAAACTCCAAGACATTTCCGCTCTTGTGAAAAAGGCTACCAGGGGTCCGTGCCTTATTAAAACGGAAAAGCCGAAGAAGACCGAAACTGCCGTCAAGCGTAAGCGTGTGTGGGCGAGAAAATCCGTGAAACCGCAGTGTTCCGAAGACAACACAGCGACGAACATTATGCTGTTGCAGGAAATTGCGGATAACGTGAAGCGTGAACCCGACGATGACCCGATTGAACTTTCCGACGTGACCTGCGGGTATATCCTGGAAGATTACAGCAAGAAACTTTCCGACGGGACAGCAGACGGGCACGACTACCCCAAGGCTATGTTGCCCTATATCCGTGCCCTGCGTGGCGATTCCTTGCAGGTGTTCAAGGATTTCTGTGAGGGTCGCCTTGAACGTGAACCCCGTAAGAACCTGTCGTTCGCAAAGCAGAAAGCCCGTGGAATACTTTCCCCGTCCTATATCTACAACAAGTTCTACAAGGAAAAGGGTTGGTCCCGCTCCCGTGTAGAAAACGCCTGGAGGGGTCTGCGTGGAATGTTGAAGAACTACGTGGACGGCAAGATGCCTACAATCATTAACAATCCGTCCTTGCGTAAGAACAAGGTCCACAGGGGCGAAAGCAGTTTTGAAAAGGCAAGCAGGCTTTTTGAAGAACGTCACAGCCTGTCGTTCAACACCTATCGGGTCCTGTGCAAAAAGGGCATTCTGCATAAAGAGAATGTTGCCGAAAACGAAGACCTGTCCAAATACCTTTTACACACGTTCGCTTACTAGACTATGGTGTATAAAAGTTTATTAAAATCTACTTGTATTTCTTGAAAGGTTTATGTATATTTATGGCAGGAAATTACGGTTCCGACAATACAGTTGAGTTTCAAAAATACCCGCAAGGGTGTTATCCTGTCGTTACCGTAATTAGCGACAGGATTTTTGTTTTATGGTAGTTACAAAAGGCATAGAGTTAAGACTAAACCCTACGAAGGCACAAAAAGTGTTCTTTAATAAGTGCATCGGTGCTGAACGTGTAGCCTATAATGCTATGTTAAATACGAAGATTATCTTGTATCGTGATTATGGTGTTAAGAACTTTAACCCTAATTGGAGTTCATTAAAAGACTTTTATCCGTGGATGAAAGAAGTAGATAGCCAATGCCTAAACTATGCTAAAATAGAACTAGAACGGGCGTTCAAGAATTGGTATAAATCCTTGAAGAAGGGTGGGGATATAGGCTTTCCTAAATTCAAGAGAAAGACTCACGCAGGCAAGTATCATAACACTTCAATGCCTAATACACCCGATAGACTGTTCAAGGACAGCAAGATATTCATACCTGTAATCAAGTGGGTTAGGTTTAGAAACTACAAGAACCTGGATTTGTCTAAAATCAAGAAAATCCGTAACTTAACTATTAAGCGGACGAATACAAATAAGTATTTCGTGTCTGTATGCTGCGATGTAGAAGTTCAAGAATATGAACATACAGGTAGTTGCATAGGACTAGACTTTGGTGTTAAAGACTTGATTATTACATCCAACGGTGAGAAGTTTGAGAACAAAAATTTATTGAAGAATGCTGAAAAGAAATTAAAGCATTTACAAAGAATCTTATCTAAAAAGAAGAAAGGCAGCAAGAACCGTGAGAAAGCACGGCTTAAACTTGCTACCGCCTATGAGAAACTAGGCAACAGAAGAAAAGACTACCTTCATAAACTGACAACAAAGTTAGTTCGTGAGAACGATGTAATCTGCATAGAGGACTTGAATGTTCGGGGTATGCTCAAAAACCATTCTCTAGC
>JAFYKO010000171.1 GCA_017537515.1 Clostridia bacterium
ACTTGCTACCGCCTATGAGAAACTAGGCAACAGAAGAAAAGACTACCTTCATAAACTGACAACAAAGTTAGTTCGTGAGAACGATGTAATCTGCATAGAGGACTTGAATGTTCGGGGTATGCTCAA
Organism: Clostridia bacterium; assembly: GCA_017537515.1. Taxonomy (GTDB): domain Bacteria; phylum Bacillota; class Clostridia; order Christensenellales; family UBA1242; genus UBA5489. The sequence continues at coordinate 127 of JAFYKO010000171.1, forward strand.
AAACCATTCTCTAGCAAAGTCCGTAGCAGATTGTTCGTTTTCAATGATGCGGTCTATGCTGTCATACAAGTGTGGTTGGTATGGGCGTAAACTCATAGTGATAGACAGGTGGAGTCCTACTAGCAAGCGTTGTTCTTGTTGCGGACACGTTATGCCCGCTATGGGCTTGAATGTCCGAGAATGGGTCTGCCCTAAATGTGGTGTTTATCACGATAGGGACGTAAATGCAGCAAAGAATATACTTGATGAAGGTTTAAGACTTTTAGATGTAGGGTGCGTTCCACCCGAATACAAGCCTGGGGAGAACCCGCCTATGGATGACCGTCTAGCGATAGACCTAAAAAGTAGTGGTTCTGCGAAGCAGGAAATCTGCACAACATTAAAGTGTGGGTAGCCCGTGATATGAACGGCTGTTTTACGCTAACCGCCTATATCTATAATAGGGGATTATATACAATGCCCAATCAAATCTGTTTATTTGAGGTCCTAAATGAATGAGTTTGAAAAATATGTTAAAGGTTATTTTGATGGTCTTGAAAAATTAGCATTCCGTTCAAAGGTTATACGTCGCACGGATAACTTATTGAAAAGACAGACATTACTGAAAGAATATGCACAAGAACTTTCCAAGTTTATGCGTGATTTTAAGTATTTGCCTAGTGGTGATGGGACCTACCGTGCAGAAAAAATTAGACGCTATGGTAACAAATCAAGAGGACCCCGTTTTATCTTTTTTATCAATATGCTACGATGGTAGGCTTAAAATGAGTAAATCAACCGACACTTTGAAATCTTATCCAATAAAAATAAATGGTATTGAACATCGTTCCTATCTAGCGAAAGACGTGGATGACATTCTGCAAAAAAAGAATGCGTTGATTAGTTGGCAGGAACGAATGTTGAACCTCCAAGCAAGATTACCTAGAAGAACAAGAAGTGGTTAATATGGTGTGGAACATTATATACAATTCACTACAATAGAGGCACTTAATGGAAAACATTTGCAGACTTAAACAGATTTCTCAATCGCTGCGTAAGACCAACAAGGACATTACCGACGCAGCCACAAATATCGCAGGCATTGACGATAACAAACTCCGCAAGATTACGGGAGCCATTGACTATGCCTGCCGTTCTTTGCAGTCCCTTTTGAAAGCGTATATCTACCCGAAGATTGACGGACCGAAATACCAGGAAACCCTGTATGACGATGATATGCCTGGGATTGATTATTCGCTCCAAACGGGTCACGCCTACTACACCAGGTCCGCTGCCGAACGTGTGATTAAGAAGTTCCGAACGCAGTGGCGACCTGCTATGCTCCAAGACATTAGCCAGGATAACCCGTTGAGTGAATCGCTCTTGGGAACCTGGGGAATGAAAGACGACGGGACCCTCGGATTGCTTGGATTGCGTGGCGGTCTAGGTGCTACCCTGGAAAACAGCAAGCCCTGTATTGAGCAGCCGATTGATTCCGAAATTATGCTTCGCCTGGTGCTTGTCCGCAAACATTAAAGGAACCCGCTATGCCCGAACTCAAACCTATCTGTGCTATCCCACAGAAGAAAATGCTTAACCCGTGCGACGGGGCTATCTTCTGCTACGCAAAGGACGACGTTGACGAAGTTCTTAAATCAAAGGACGAAACTATCAAGAAGTTGCAGGACGCTGCGGACACAAAAGACGCTTGCATTCTGCGAATGAAAGAAAAGATTACGGACCTTGAAAAGAACCTGTGGGACTTGCAGCGAAAACCGCATACGGATTGCGGGTCCCAAGTTGAACGCTTCCAGGAAGAAAACAAAGCGTTGAAATCGGAACTTATGGAAACAAAGGAATTGTTGCAGGCTTACCAAAAGCGATACAACGATTAGACATTCGCCTTACGGGGGCAAGTGCGACGACCGCACTATTCTCAAACACCTAAACACCCGTGACTTACCGAGTCGCCCCCACGGGCATTTTATTAAACAAGTGAGTATAAATGCAAGAAACAAATATGAAGATTAAGTGGGTCCCCGTCGCCTGGGGAACACCCAATAAAGAAGTTCTAAAAGTCCTAACAAAGAGTGCCGACGGATTTGTTGAAGAGGGCATTTACAACCGCAGGAACAAGACCTGGGCACGACCCGACGGGACCCGCCTGGATGGTGTAGTCGCCTGGGCGTTATCCTCGGACAGCATACCCGCTCGCAAATTAGGACGTTAAGCGACTATATATGTATTAGAAAACTATTTAACAAAGGAAAACCTATGGCTAAAAAGACTGCTCCCAAGACTGAAACAAAGACTGCCACCCCGAAGAAGCCCCGTGTTGAAAAGGCTACTTCTAGTGAAGTAGGCAACCTGTGTATTCACGCCCTGGCTCTTTATACCAACGCCACAATCAAGGAACGCAAAAACGACTATGTGTTGCTTGACATACCCTACACACTCATAGTCGGAAAGAAGATGGCGGGGTTCCGTGTAGAATTTAAGTTGTGCCCCGCAAGTATTAACTATGACGTTAAGGACAAGACTATCGCTGAAATCGGGGAACGTATGTTCGGCTTCGCCTTTGACCTGCTTCGCAAGGAACCGAACGTTTTGGGCATTGACGACAAGCCGTTGTCCACGTTGAAGAACTTCACTGTCGTCACGACCTATGGCGACAAGTTCATTTGGAACAACGGGACCTACAAGACCGTAAAGGCTAACGCTCCGAAAAAGGCAAAGAAGTAATGCTTGTAAATCCCGAAGACATTAAGGGCTTACTTGATTCCGTAAAGAAATACAAGACTATCCGTGAGGGTGCTAGTGCGTTCCGCTGTGCGTCCGCAAAGGACCCCACGCTAGATAAACGCTCATTCGGTGCGGGCTACGAAGAAGGCATCTACTATGCCATTGACATTCTTTGTGGCACCGAATGGGTTGAAAACCATTTAACAACCGAGGAATAAATGTTGAACGTTTTGCAACTTTCCGACATTCACTATGGTGCGGATTATGACGGCAAGTTTGATACTGCCGACCAATGGGCTGCTGTTATTGCCGACGCACACAAGTTGTGTCCCGACGGCTATGATGCTGTCGTGATTACGGGCGACCTTGTGGACGACGACCCCAAGGTGCCCGACGAAATCAAGCGTGAACGCTACAAGACCATTATTGCCGACGCTGCGTCGCTCCGCAGGAACGACAAGTGCCCGCTGCTTGTCACGCCTGGAAATCACGATAACCGCAAGATTTTTACAGAAGTGGTAAACACCGACTGCCCCTGCTTCCAATGGGGACTTAAACAATTTGGAGGGTTCAACGACGTGGGCGGTCAGTGTATGTTCGTGGGCGTTGGAAACAAGACGCTTGTGGTCCTGGATTCGGGCACGGCTGAACCTTACAAGGGTATCGCCAAACTTGCAAAGGTGGTTATGCAGCATAAGTCGTGGTTCCAAAATGACACGATGGTGTTCACCCACAAGCCGTTCCGAACTAACGGGCTGTATCACCGCTTTATGAAGGACAACATTATGTCCGAGGAAGTCGGCTCCCTGGTGGAACCCTACACTACCGATTACTTCTGCGGACATTTCCACCACTATGCTACCGTGGATAACCCCCGTATGGTCGTCCACGCCTGCCCAGGTATTCAGTGCCAAATTGACCCGTATTCCAAGGAATGCAACGCCATCCCTGTTCCTGGCTACCAGGTAATTTCGTTTGAAAGCCACGCCAATGCCACGATTAAGGTCACGCCTGTCATTCTTGACGATTACGTTGTCAAGCCGAAGCACCAGGCACCTTCACAGGCAAAGCCCCAGGCAAAGTCCAAGGGCAAAAAGGCGTAATTATGCTTACGTCGCCTATGTTCTTGATTGCGGTCACGTCCGTATCGCTGCTTGCGTTAGTAGGCGGTGTCCTATGGGCGTTGCACTATAAGCGTAAGCGTGACCGCATTAAGAATTACACTTGTGCAGAAGCCCAATTAGTGACGAAGAACGCTGAAAAGGCTATGCACAAGAAAGCCCGTGAACACGCCAACAAACTGCTTTACAAAGTCTTGACGCTCATAGACCAGGCTGCTCACGACGAACGAAAGTATGAAATGGTTATAGATACCTCGGACTTCATAACCAACTATGCGAAGTATGGCGATGCGAAGAAATACCGCAACGCTATCAAGGACGCACTGCGTAGCCGTGGATTCCGTATCATTCCCGACTTTCACCACAAAGAAGAAATTATCCACATTTCGTGGCAGACAAGCCACGGGGACACCCACAATGGCTAAATCGTTTATTTGGACCTACCTGGAAAATCCAAACACCCGCCTGTATGATATACAGAACTTCCTGGACTATCAAAAGGAAATCCAGGACCGCATTTCGTATAAGACGCAAGAATGGAAAGATTGCGAATGGCTGTGCGTGTATGAACACGACGGGCTTATGGTAAATCCGTTCTGTATGACCCTGTATAGGACAGACAAGATTGAAATATCGGGCGACTATGGCGAACGGGATTACAGCAAGGTTTCCCTGGACTTTGAATACATAGCCTGTGCGAAATTGGAACTAGGCAAGTCGTGGACCGCTACCGTCGGTCATACGTCGCCTGTTCCGTGTTCAATCAAACTTTCCGACCTGGGCGACGTGCTTTCGGACGAAACCGTTCAAAAGTTGCGGGCACTTGTCTGCACGAAGCCTGGAAAAGACTATAATTGTGAAACTATCATTAACCAAAGGAACAACGATATGAGTGAACCGAACGAATCGGCTGAAAAGGTCAAGAAAGCAACCGACCCCGACCACTACAAGGGACTGAAACGCCTGGGTGTGGATTCCGTGGTGGTCCTGGAAGACTTTATGGAAATGGAAAGCACCTTGACCCCCACGCAGAAATTCCTGTGTGCGACGGCTATGAAGTATATCCTGCGATTGGGTCGCAAGAACAGCGTGGACGAAGACTTGCAGAAAGCCGAAAATTATATCCACCGTGCCCGCACGGGTAAGTGGATTCCACGTGAATTGTTGGGCGAAAAATAACTGCTAGGAGTGGTTGGTTGGCATACTCTCACAAAATCTTGTGGGATTCTAGCAAGCACCCGTAATCGGGTGCTTTTTGCTAAAGGTAGATGCCCCTACCTTTTGTAGATTCAGTGCAGCATTGAAGTCCCTGTTATGGATTGTCCCACAATTAGGGCAGACCCATTCACGGATTCCTATGTCTTTCAATGCTGCGTTCTTGTAACCGCATTCACTACATAACTGCGACGATGCGAAGTATCTGTCAGCATACATAACGGTCTTGCCCGTCCTGTGTGCCACATATTCCAAAATGGACAGGAAAGCGTTGAATCCGAAATCGTTTATGGATTTCTTGAACCGCCTATCCATACTAGCCAAATCAAGGGTTTCAAACACCATTACATCGTAAGTTTTACACAGCCTGTGTGCCAACTTCCAATGTAGGTCGTTCCGTTGGTTCGTTATCTTTTCGTGCAGTTTTTGTAGCCTGCGGAGCGAACCCCGTTTACCTTTGGACTTTGAGTATTTACGGCTCAAGTTCCGTAAGGAATTTAGGTTCCGCTGCAATAGTTTCGGCATACTGCAATCCGAGCCGTCGGACGATACAAGGAAGTTCTTTAGACTGAAATCAAAGCCAACGATTTTACCCGATTTTGCTAGTGTTTCGGTCTTGCTTTCCTGTTCAACGACAACGTATATGTAGTAACCGCTGCTCTTGCGTTTTACTGTCAGTGCCTTTACTTTACCGTCAAAGGGACGGCTGTTCCAATAGGCGAACTCTTTTACGCCTATGCGGATTTTGTTATTGCCGTGGAATTTATACCCACATTGTTTTGTTGTAAACGATTTATATTTAGCCGATTTTTGAAAATGCGGTAAATTGGTTTTTACTCCCTTCTTTAAGTTGGAATAGAATAATTTATAAGACCTGTCTATTCTGTCCGTTATGTCCTGTATAGCCTGCGACGGAACGTCATTCCATCTTTTATAACGTTTCTTTAATTTTGTAAGATGCTTTTGTAAGGCATACTTATTTAATGATTTATGATATAAAGCATAATACTTTCGGTGTAGTGCTATACAGTGGTTGTAGATATGTCCTGCAATTACAAGAATGCTATCAAGATACTCCAAGGCATCCCGATTATATAACTTGTATCTGTAAGTTTTTACTTCAACCATATAATAGAAAATACCCGATAGACGCTTAAAAGTGGTGGTTAGCATCCATCGGGCATTAAACTCAATAATATGTATATCCGAACCACCACGAACAGACATACTTATGTCTTTCAATATAGAATAATTAAAAAGGTTTGTCAAAAAATAATTTTTCAATTACCTATTGACAGACGCTAGGTAATTTGTTATATTTAGGACATAGAGAACAACCACCATAGCCGAGGATAGCATAATGCCGACAGCAAAGACCACTAAAAGAGTTCCTAAATGGCAGACCGCCAAGGGCTATGATAAAGTCCCGAAGTTCTACAAGGAACTTGGGTTGTTCGCTGCCAAGGACTACCTGCGTATGTCTAAAAAGGGCGAGTCCACAAAGCATTGGACCTTACCCTATGGCGATTACAAGTTCGTGTTCTTTGAAACCATTTCCCGTGCAAAGGTAGCAGCCCGCTTAAAGAGCGTCCGCAAGGCTAATCCTGGCGAGAAATATCCTTATGACCCCGTGCTGAATATGTGGTCGTTGAACAAGCCGTTAAACTATGAATTTCGCAGATAGAGGTAATGATTATGGCTGCTGACGAACAGTTGTCCGAAGAAGACCTGGATATGCTTGAATCCGCTATGCGTATGGCATTGGGGAACTTTGAGCAGTTCAATGGTGCCCCGTATATCAAGCGGATTACGGACCGCCTGGTTGACAAGAATATCCCGTTTACGCTCGCAAAGATTTACAACCACGGGGATGCCGTATGTTTCCCGTGGTCCGACGGGGACGTTGTTTGCCACCACGGTTCTTACGGGCACAAGTTGGGTCTGTTTGAATTTATCGGAGCAGACTTCCTTACGCCCGAAGAATTGAAGCGTGACAGCGTTAAAGGGAATGTGACCCTTGAAGATGCGATGAACCGTATTGAAAACGCTTACAAGAAATACCAGGAGCGACAGAATGAACGAAGTGGACAGCAGCAATAACAAGGTTATTTTCCTGGACCGAAAGAAGTTCAAGGGCATCAGCAAGGTCGGTCTGTTTAACCAGGGACTAGACCTTATGCAGTCCGTTTTCAAGGTCCGCAACGAAGACGTGTCCCGAAGCCTTATGCTCATAGCCCTGGCACAATCCTGTCAGTCGTTCCTGCGGGCACAGCCGACAGGCGATACGATTAAGCCGAACTGCTTTCGTATCTTCGGGAACTTGTTCTACTGCCAAACACAAAGCGGGTTTGACAAGAGCCTGTATGCCGTGGCGGGAAAATGGTTCCCGAAGAAGGCTTGCAGACGAATGGCTAACGGCTACCCGTCGGCATATCCTAGCCTGGTGTATCTTACCTTTGACGGCATAAGGATTGACGTTCAATGGCTCCCGTTCAAGAATCTTAAATGAGGTGTTATCGTGCCTATAAAGGAACCCTGTATGTATTGCCAACATAACCCGATAACCCTGGTCGGAAAGAAGTTGCTTCGCCACGGGGCTAACATTCAATACGGGAAACTTCGGGTTTACTTTGAGAACGAAACCCTGGAAATGCCGATTAACTTCTGCCCTGTGTGCGGTCGTGAAATTCAGCCCGAAGACAGGGAAAAGCCACCGAAAAAGGAATGGAAGGACGACCCGAAGTTCAAGGCTTTCAAGGCGTTCTTTCACGCAAAATTTGGAGTGTGATTATGGTAAGCGACGAAGATTGGCGTAAAGCCCCCGATTGGGACAAGATTACAGAATTGAAGCACCCCTGCGACTGCCCTAGTTCCTGCGAGCGTAAAGTAGTCGGCTGCGGATATGACGGCAGCAAGGCGTATTGGTGCCGTAATTGCGGGTGCGTATATTGGGTAAAAGAACTGCGTCCTATCCGTGTCACACGGCAATTTGGAAGCGACGAAATCCACGTAAAGGTTTAACAAGGAATATCAATATGGTAGTAGCAATAGCACCCAATGGCGAGCCTATCTACGAATGCTACAAGTGTAGGGAACGTGGAACAGGCGACAACCTCAAGCGGGTCCAATTCCAGGACCGCCAGGAACTCCGCACGGTTAGAATGTGTGAACGCTGCCGTGACTATTTGAAACAACACGATTTCCCGATGCAAGAAATCACTAGCATTTCGGGAACGTATTAAACCAACAACAAGGAAAAACAAAAATGGCAAAGAAAACCGAAAAAGAATTTACCCCGAAGTTCCACGATGGTGACAAAGTAGAAATGCACGACTGCTTTGAAGCAGACCTCCACAAAGACAAAGTGTGGACCTGCCGTGGCGATTCTTTCCAGGCTTGCAGCGGGGACGAAGTTGTGTTCTTGCAGGGCTACCGTGGCTACTTTGACGCTGAATGCTTGCGTAAGGTGTAGCGTATGAAGTGCAGCAAGTGTCCGTATTACCGCTACGAAGTTGGGCTAGAAGACGCAGACGAATACTGCGAAGTTTTTAATGATTTCCCCGACGACGATAGATTGCGAAAAGACGAAGAGGGCTGCATTTTCAATTTACGGACACTTGCTAAATACAAGCGTTTGAAAGACCAGGAACTAGAAGCCTCTATGGGAACTGAACTGTGAGAAAAAGAAGCACCACACTTACGTTGTCCTTGAAAAAGGAATGGTTTGACCTTATTAAGAGCGGGGTCAAACTTGAAGAATACAGGGAACTGAAAGAATTTTGGTATAGTCGCCTGTGCTATGAAAAGAACCCGAACCAACCGTGGCTTAATCCTGCGGGGTCCATTTACTTTGAAATCCGAAAGGACTTTGACACGCTTGTGTTCACCTTGAGCTATCCGAAGAAAGACGATATGTCCCGACGGCTTGTGTTCAAGAAACCGAAAATTCGCATTGACACAGGACGACCCGAATGGGGTGCGGAGCCTGGTAAGAAATACTTTGTAATCACCTGGGAGCAGTAATGAACAATTTACAGCACTTTGTAAGAAACGCAAAGAACATTAGCAGGCTCATTGAATCCGTAATGAATGAAAACTGTAATACGTGCCCTGCGAAGTCGTTCTGCTATGCAGACGGCAAACGAAAGGAACAGAAATACGAAACGTGTAGCGACGCATTCATAGCCTGGTCTTTAAAGGAAAAGAAAAATGGACGGACACGAACTTCTAAATAAATTAAGTCACGCACTAAACCTGGACGCAGAAGTGTATGTCAACACGACGCACGGGGTATTCCGTATCGTGGACGTAATCACGCACTATCAAAACGAAATCACGATTGAATGCGTGGACCCCTACGCAAATGGGGACTGCTTGAAATGATTACAGAAACCGTGACTATACCCTGGAAGACATTTGACGAAGAACGCCCGAAATGTGACGTTTGGATTTATGTGGCTCCCCCGAAAGACGGGTTCATTGATTCATCTACTACTGTGTATATGTGCAACTATGGAAACCTAGACGGGGCAAACAAAGACGGGTTCCATTTCTTTTACAAGGGACGAATCCGTTACGTGAAGTCTAGCGGTTCCTGGAAATGGTGCTATAAAACCGAGGTAAAAACAAATGTGTAAGTATTGTGAACATAACGACCCGCTGCCCGAATACAACGTGGACCTGGATATAAGTGGGGAGCAGTCTTGCAGCAGGATTTATATTGACCGCACGAAAGACGGGGTGTATTCTTTGAATGCGGACCAGGGTGCTATCTATGCCATAATTAAGTTCTGCCCCGTCTGTGGCAGGGACCTTACGGGGGCGAAGAATGGCGTGTAAGTATTGCGAAGAATTGATTGGCGATATTGGTTGGGATATTAGCGGGGAAGACTTTTGGGACTGCACAGACCGTTTCCACCTGTATAAAAGCCCGACGGGTTTTCGTATAGAGTGCTATGGCGACGAAAGTGCTACGATTAACTTTTGCCCGATGTGCGGGCGTGATTTAAGGGAGTATAAGAAATGCGGTGGAATAGACTCTACAAATGCGGAAAATGTAAATCCTTAATCGCTTACGACAGCCTTATGGATTGGCAAAACGACTACTGCCCCGTATGTCGGCAGTATGCCCGATTGACGTTCAAACAGAAAGTGAGCGAAGAAGAAATTGAAAACTACCCGAAGTTTGACCCCAACGTTGAATGGGAAGAATCTGCTAAATTACGTGAACGTGAGAAGTCCAAAGATGTGCCAATTTTGTGAAGAATTTAATGGGAATGCTTGCAATCGTGAAGACAGGGCAAAAGTGGATTTGTTCCTGGGCGGGGACAACCGCTATGAACTATTTGTCACGCATTCCGTTGACGACGAACACGACTGCTTCTTAACCGTAATAGACAACAAGGACGGCAATTCAGTAGTGTCAACCACGATTAACTTTTGTCCCGTCTGCGGACGTAAACTTTCGGAGGGCGTATGAGCGAAATCTACGAAAATATAAGTATGGCACTAGGTATCTTGTGCATAGTCATTGTCCTGTGCATTCCGATAGTCAAATCTACCAGGTGGTATCGGGTTCGCAAGTTCCACGAAATGCGGGACTCAATCAAGTTGTGTATGGACACCTACGAAATCCGCAGAAGCGACCGCCTGTTCGGTTCCTTTTGGGATTCGGACGCTCCAAATGCGGTCGTAAGGGCTTACGACGCTAGACACGCCCTAAAACGCTACTTTGCAAGATACCGACGCAGGAACAAGGAATACCACGAATACGACGGCAGGACAATGTTTGAAACGACCTATAATTGGGGCGTGTTCCAGGTCAAGAACACCCGCACGGGGTTCAAACGATACTACCATTAAAAAAATTTAATGAAACCACTTGACTTTCATTAAAAACTAATCTATATTACTGCTATGATGTTGAAGGCATATAAATATCGGTTATACCCGACAAAGAATCAAGAGGTGCTTCTAGCCAAGCACTTTGGGTGTGCCCGATACATCTACAATTATGGGCTTGAACGAAAAATAAAGTCTTATGCTGAAACGAAGAAAAGCCTGTCCCGCTTTACTATCCAGGCAGACCTGCCACGATTGAAAAAAGCAGAAGGGACTAAATGGCTCTCCGAAGTCAATTCCTTGTCACTTCAAGCAGCATTACTTAACTTGGATATGGCATTCACACGGTTCTTCAAAGAGAAGAAGGGCTTTCCGAAGTTCAAGTCTAAACACGATAATCGGCAGTCTTTCTGCATACCGCAGAATACAGAAGTAGATTTTGAAAGCAAGCGAATCTTTATCCCGAAATTCAAGGAAGGCATAAAATGTAGATTCAGTAGAAAGTTTGAAGGCAAGATTAAGTCTAGCACCGTCAGCAGAACACCTACGGGCAAGTATTTCATTTCAATCCTGGTAGAAACCAACGATTCCATTCCGAACAAGGCACCGATAGACGAGAACAAAGCGGTCGGTGTGGACTTGGGTATCAAGACG
>JAFYKO010000172.1 GCA_017537515.1 Clostridia bacterium
GTCCACTTCGCATAAAGAGTTGTTCCTGAATCGGATGTGTAACTTCCACCTGCAGCATAATTAGTTCCTGTACCATCTGACTTAGTATTCCAACCATTGAATGTGTAACCGGTTTTGCTAAGTGAACCCGAGTTTGTTCGCAGTGTTAAATTAACACCATAAGTTTTTGTTTGGCTGCTTGGTGCCGAACCCGATGTTGCACCGTTGGCGTTGTAGGAAACTGTATAGGTGTCTGGCGTCCATTGAGCATAAAAAGTGGTATCTGAATTGCCATAATAATAATCATATGCATCATAGATAGTACTTCCAGCTTTCCAACCATCAAAAGTATAGCCCGTTTTGGTATAATCACAACCAGGAAGCATAAATGCCCGTCCGTGCTTTTTCTCATCTGACGACATATAACCGCTGCCACCATTGCTATTAAACTTCATTGTGTAAGTTTTTAATATAGAACTTAAGTCAATATCGACATCAATATATGAGTTTTGTAATGACCATACCTGAAGATACAATTTGCAACCTTCTCCGCTAACCCAATTCTCACTAACTGAAAAAGAGCCATCACCAATATCCCCTCTACTAGGGGAAATCTGAACGCTATCAAACTCATACCCCTCTTCAAAATCAGGGTAAATTTCTATGTAGCCTGTTCTATTAGTAGCGTACATATTATCGGGTTGTATTGGGTTACAATTTACATATGTTATTCCACTATCAAAAGTAAATGTAATTCTAAAATATACACCAAGCCCCACATTCGCTTCAATATGCCACCCCACCTCTTCTTCTGGGGCGGCTGCCGAAACTTCTTCTTCTGCCGGCGAGGCCTCGACTTTTAATTGAGAAATCTCACTCACCGTTTGTGAGTGCGAAAGAGTTACGTTTGGCATAACAGAATTTGAGAGAAGAAGTCCGCCCCCAAATGCCATAACAACTGCAACAAATATTGCAAAAAAACTGAACTTATTTATCTTTTTCATATTTCCTCTTTTTTAGCTTTTTGACAGGATTTGTATTGTTGTGTTTTTATTCCTATCTTAGTTTGTTATTATTATAACACATTACGTAATTTTTTTGCAAATAAATTTACAAACTTTTTGCAATTTTTTTAAAAAATTCTTTTTTTCGACAATGTGCAGTGAGGTTTGGGGGTGCGGGATGTGTGTTAATGTGCAGATGTGCGGGGGTGAGTTAGGGGGCGGGATGTGTGTTAATGTGCAGATGTGCGGGAAAATAAGGCGGAGTGAGGAGCCTGCACGCCGAAGGCGATGGGGCGACTCGCCCGCCCTTTCGCAAAAACCTAGAAAAATAAGAATTTTAAATAATTTTTGAAAAACCCCTTTACAAAAGCATTTTTTTGTGCTATTATACCCCTGAACCTAAAGGAGGTTTAAAAATGAATAGAGTAAATATCTCAACCCACACTCGTATCGCAGGACGTCAAGTTGGCATTGTTCACTATGCAGGCGGACGCTTTCCTGAAGTCATTAAGGACATCGAGCTTGGCAACCATTCACGCTCAATGCGTCGTCAATACGCCAAATCTCTTCTCCAAGACAACGAAATGGGCTTGTAAGAATATTTCACACAAACATTTTTGACACCTAGGAAGAAGGTTGAAAAACTTTCCTCCCTTTTGTGTTTTTGACTTTTTCGAAAGAAAAGGTCATTTTTTTTATACTCTATGCACCACACTGCATATTAAATGAATAAACTGATTTAAGTAAAAAAATACATAAGGCAGGTTAAAAAAAATTGGAACTCGTTATTATGGCAGGCGGACTCGCTTCCCGTTTTGGAAGTTTAAAACAAATAGAACCAGTTGGAGAAAACCAACAATTTATTATTGACTATTCAATATATGACGCCATAAATGCAGGCTTTGAAAAGGTTGTTTTTATTATAAACCCAAAAGATTATGATAAATTTAACACTTCAATAGAAAAGAGAATAAAAGGCAAAATTGAAGTATCCTATGCATTCCAAACAATCGACAGCCCTTTAAGGACAAAGCCTTGGGGCACTGCTCATGCACTTTACTCCGCAAGGAAGCATATAACCCAAAACTTTGCACTCATAAACGCAGACGATTTTTATGGCAGAGATTCATTTCAAAAAGCAAAATCGGTTTTGCAAAATATTCAACAAAACACTGGTTCTCTTATTACCTTCAAACTGGGCAACACAATCTACGACAGCCAAAAATACAAGCGTGGATTGTGCGTTTTAGAGGACAATAAACTTATTCAAATAAACGAATGCGAGGTTCAAAAAAAAGAATGTTGTTTTTGTTGCACAAACTTAATAGATTCGCAAACCACTATTATGCCAAAAGATACACCCACCTCAATGAATTTTTGGTGCTTTCATAAAAGCATACTTCCCCTATTTGAAAAAGAATTTGAAAAAGAATTCAAACGTACAAAACGAAACAATCCGCAAAATGGCGAAGTGTTTTTACCATCGATAATCAGCAACCTAATTTCGCAAGATAAAATACAAATCGGCATAACGCAGTCCAACAGTAAATGTTTTGGTATGACATACAAGGATGATTTAATTAGAGTAAAA
>JAFYKO010000010.1 GCA_017537515.1 Clostridia bacterium
TATTAATTCTCCTTTTTGCAATTTATGTATTGTAACTTGCAGGCTACACTACATAATACCACAAAAAAGAAAATTACTCAACGGTAAACCTCTTTTGAACCACCGGACTATCCGGTGGTTTTCTTTTTACAACAAAAAAACTGCCAAAAACCTTTTGAAATAAGATTTTTGACAAGTTTTTTATTTAGTATGCACTGCCATTAAGATACCAGAATTTGTCTGTACCATCAGCACCGCTTGTAGCTTGAAGGACAATCAAACTTCCTGATAGAGTTTTCAATAGTTTGCTTCCTTTAAGTCCACTTGTAACTAAGTCATTGATGTTTGCATCTAGGTTTGTTGTAGCACCAAAATAGATTTTGTTGTTTGGTGGCACTGAACCTGGTGGAGCGTAATTTGGATTTTGCAATAAATGTCCATTATCATCAGACAAATACTCTGCTTTTGTATCTCCGTAATATGGAGTGTAAATTGGGTCTTCAATATATCCGGTCATATCATTGTATTCACCTGGACTGTATGTGCATAATTGACCATAATCATCATAGTATAAGCGTTCGCCACTTGTGGTTAGATAAACCGGTCTGCCATAGTCATTTGAGCTCTTTCCAGAATAATATCCACTTGAAGAATATGTCGCTTGTATATATCTTTCACTTGTAGAAGAATTTGGGTCAAAGCATACTTTTGTGAGTCCGCTATTTTTCCACGCAGCTTTTGCATAACCAAAAACGCTAGTCCATTCGTCATAAGCAACCCAAGAAGAATAATATTGTCCGTTTGCTTTTACGCCATAATCGAGGATATAGAAGAGTGGTTTGCTTGTTATCCAAGGAGCGTTTCCACCGTTACTCCAATAAATGTTGAATTCAATTTTTTCACCACCAGTTACTGAAGCAGTTGATGTTGCGTTTGTGCAAGTTGAACCATTGTCCATATATCCAACTCCAAAGCCATTTGCCTTTTGTTCTTGCACTAAATAATAAGTCTCGTATTCATACCACGCCTTATTTAGTATTAATTCAAAGGTATTTGGCAATATGAACAAGTACTGACTTCCTTTATAGCCTGATATGGTTAGTTTATTAAATGCTTTTGCTGTAATTTCCACACTTCCAACTGTAGCGTTTGTTATTGTTGTTCCCGAAGCATATCCGACAATTCCACCTGCATAACTTCCTTCTGAACCTGCACTTGAATAATTCTTGGTTGCACGCCCATCACCTCCGTTAAAGATTGCTCTTATATCGTCTTGATTGACTTTGTTTAAAAAATCTGAGCCAAAGCCAGAATAAACTGGTCCTGTATTTGAAACGCTTTCAATGGTTGCACTGGTTGTATATCCAATAATTCCGCCGGCATAAGAATGGAAGTAGTTGTTTGTGTCTGCATATTGTCTGTCCTCGATTGTGCTTGAACTTGCAGAAGATACTGAGCCACTGTTCACTGTGTTTCCGGTTATTTTTCCGCCATTCATATTGCCGACAATTCCGCCCGCATAAATTCTTGATTTGCCATCTGTATCACGAACATTTGCGTTTTCAACCGAAGCGAATGTGCCATAATCAAAATATGCTGTGTTGTGGTGAACTGAAACAGTTGCCCCGTTGTTTGAACCTGTAATTTCTGCAAAGTTTCCATAGCCAACAAGTCCGCCGGCTGTGTAGAAGCCTATTATTGAAGTTGCGGTTGTTGAGCAGTTTTTGATTGTAAGTCCGCTTGCGTTTGCTTTTCCGATAAGTCCGCCAATGGCTGTGTTTTTGTCTTGTGCGTTGTCTTTAATGGTTGAGCCAATAATTTTGATATTTTCAAATGTGCAAGTGTTTGCACCATTAACCTCTCCAGCAACACCGCCCGCATATCCACTGCCTTTAAGTGAAAGGTTTGCACTTTCTACGTTGATGTCTTTAAGGTTTGTGTTTGAAATTATTGAAGCAACCGCACCTATGCTTTTAACTTTGCCATCCAATTCACTGAGTGTAAAGCCACTTACGGTGATTTTTGAAATGGTTGAGTTGCTGATTTCTCCGGCAACACCGCCATAATATGCATTGCCTTCGCCGGTGTAATTGAATGTTGGAACTGGGACTGTGTATTGAGTTGAAGCGTTCATTGTAAGCCCGTCGGCTTTTGCAACAATTCCGCCCATATAAGAATTTCCAATGTTTTGTGTTTCAGCAGTTGAGTAAGTGAATGTTGGGCTTCCGCCGAGTTTTACGCCATAAGGGTCAATATTTTGCCCTTGGGTTTCAACACTTGCACTGCCGAACAATCCACCCATATATGACGCTCCCGCTTCTTCGTATTTGAATGAGAATCCCGCACCGGTAAATGCGTTGCTTCCAAAGAAACTTCCGCCAGAATACAAGCCGGCAATACCACCCATATAGTTTGTGTTTTTGTTTGCTGAGTTTTTGTCGTCGCTGTTTGTGAATGTGTATGAATCTCCAGTTGAAGAGTTTTCTACGCTTCCGCCACTCATTTTACCAACAACACCGCCCATATAAGCAGTTTTCGAACCTTTAAATTCAAGTTCATAGCTTCCGCCAGTGGTTGAGTCTTCAATACTTCCGCTTGTCATATCACCAGCGATACCGCCAAGATATCCCGTTCCAGTGCTAGTGTAAGTGAGTGTATAAGAGTCGTCCGCATTTGAGTAAATCACATCGCCACCGTCAACGCTTCCGGCAAGACCGCCAAGATATGCGTCGCCAGAACCAGAGGCAGATATAATGTAGGATGCACCCGCATCGCAAGAATACAATTCTCCATCAGAAGCCACACCTACAAGCGAGCCAAGATAAGAGTCTTTTGCACTGCTCTTGATTGTGTAGTTATCCCCGGCATTAACATCCGCAATGTCAGAACCATTGCCACCTGCTATTGCACCGATGTATGCTGTCCCGCCAGTTTGAGAGGTTGTGTAGGTAAGGTCATAATTGTCCCCAAGGTTGATTTTATTGAAGTTTGCACCTGTTCCACTTCCGCTTGTCTTTCCAACAAGGCCACCGATGTATGCTGTCCCGCTTGAATTGTATTCAATATCTATTCCGTCTTTAAGAGAGATTATAGAGGTGTTGCCTATGGTTGAAGATTCTGCTTTTCCCACAAGTCCACCAAGAGTTGTCTCTGCAGACGAAGATTTTGATGTGTAATTCATTGCAAAGGTTGTTGGAGTGGTTATGTTTGAAACGGTTGTAGAGTTAAGATTTCCAAACAATCCGCCAAGGTTTGCACCTCCCGAGCCAGTTGAGTCTGTGTTGTAGATAACAGCAATATTGCTTGCACCTACATTTAAGATTTTGCTGTTAGTTGCACTTCCAACAAGCCCGCCAAGGTTTGCATTACCTTTCGAGCCATAAGAAATTGTGCTTTTGCCGTCAAAATCTATGTTTTGAAGAGCAAAGTTTTCAATCTTTCCAGCGATAGCACCAAAGTCTGCACCCACAGAGCCAGAACTTGTTGTTTTGATTTCGACGTTTCCGCCAATTGAAGAGTTTTTAATCACTGCATTTTCAAAGTTTGAAACCGCCGAGCCAACCAATGCACCAGCAGAAACGCTTCCGCTTGCACTGTAGGTTATGGCAAGATTCCCAATGCTTGCACACGAATCAATGGTTGCTTTGCCTTCAATCTTGCCGGCAATTCCACCGATTGCACATGAACTTGTTGCACTTGCAGTGCTGTATTTCATTTCAAATCCGCTTGCAATGTTGCAGTTTTCGATTGTGGTTGTTGTGCCTTTAACTACGCCTGCAACACCACCGATACTTGCACCGCTTGACGCTGAGTAAGTGAGTCCAGAAAGTTCTATTTCGATATTTGAAATATTTGAATCTGTTGCAACTGCGACAAGCCCACCGATATTATTTGCAGTGGTTGAAACCGCTGAACCTTTGACTGTTATATCTGAAATATTTGCGTTTTGAGTTGCACCGAAGATACCAGAATAAGTGCTGCCTTCAAATGTTTTCGCTGTTATGTTTGTGAGAGTATGTTGTTTTCCACCATCATAAGCACCGCTAATATTTCCAATAAATGCAGTTGTTTCGGCAAGTCCAATAGGCTTCCATTCTATAACGCCATAATCCTCGTCGCCGTTGGATGTCATATCGCTTGAAATAGA
>JAFYKO010000173.1 GCA_017537515.1 Clostridia bacterium
AAAAATTTAAAAAAAATTAAAAAAAGTATCAAAATTCGTTTGGAGTTTTAAAAAAAATGTGCTATTATGGAAATGTAAAATATATTTGCCTTGAATAAAAAGCAGATATTTTGCAGAAACTATTATTAAATGGAGGATATTTCTGGATGTTTATTTTCTTTAGTTTTATGTTTGCCAACATTGCTGCCGCCGGAGATTCAGAAGGGACTGTAGGTTGGTCTTGGGTGTATGATGTTACCGGTGCAATTCAATCAGTTCTATGGCCAATTCTGATTATTGTTGGTGCAGCGGGTATGATTTATGCAATCGTTCTCGGTATCAACATTGCAAGAGCAGATTCAACTGACAAAAGAGAAGAAGCAAAACAAAGACTCATTCACGTGATTATTGGTCTTGCCGTTATCGTTGCGTTGATTTTGTTCTTCCAATTGCTTATCACACCAGGCGGAATTTTGGATCAAATCTTCCCAGAATTTGCCGATGCACGTCCACCAGTTAAGGGGTAATTTGTGATGGTTTTCTCCATAGAATGAGAAATCTGCAAATGGCATCAACTTTTTGTTGTCCAGTTTTGGTCAGCAAAAAGTTTTTTTTTGCCAAAACACTTAAAATCAGTTGAGGTTTTGCACAAAATATGCTACACTATATCTATGCAAAAAATAGAAGAAACACTCGACAAATTCTTTCCTTCTCCTTCTTGCGAACTTAAATTCAACTCCAATTTCGAACTCCTCGTGGCAGTCGTCCTTTCCGCTCAATGCACAGATAAAAGAGTCAACGAAGTTACGGAAAAACTTTTCAAGAAGTGGAATACACCCGAAGATTTTGCAAATCTCAGCCCACAACAACTCGAAAAAGAGATATATTCGCTTGGATTTTATCACAACAAAGCCAAAAACATCATCAACGCAAGCCGAGATATTGTTGAAAGGTTTGACGGAAATGTTCCCGACAATCTCGAGGAACTATGCACTCTCGCTGGCGTTGGGCGAAAAACCGCAAGCGTGATTATGTCCGTTGCCTTCGGCAAACCCGCTTTTGCAGTGGATACGCACGTTTTTAGGGTTGCAAATCGCTTGGGTATAGGCGGAAAAGATGTTCTCGAATGCGAGACAAACCTCAAAAAGAAGTTCAAAGAAGAAGAATGGGCAAAACGACACCTTCAAATGGTTTTGTTTGGAAGGCATCACTGCAAAGCTAGGAATCCAAATTGTGAAAATTGCCCGCTTAAAAACAGGTGCAACAGCAAGAATTAGTTAAGAGTGAGATTCAAACAATATAAAAAAAAGAAATTAAAAGGAGAACCGTCATTGCCGTTGCGTGGTGGCGGAAAAGATATTAATGTTTTTAGATAAAGTTAAAATTTCAATAAAAGCCGGAAACGGTGGCAAAGGCTGTGTGTCATTTTATCACAGCAAACAAACAATCAATGGTGGTCCAGACGGTGGCGAGGGCGGAAACGGTGGAAGTATTATCTTCAAGGCAACCAACAATCAAAACACCCTCTACAACTTCAAGTTTAAAAGAAAATTCGAGGCCGAAAACGGACAAGACGGAATGGGTAAGAAGAGTAGCGGAAAAAAAGGTGCCGACAAAATTATTGAAGTCCCTTGCGGAACCGTTATTTCTGACGCAGAAAGCGGAAAAGTTATTGCAGACCTCCACAACGACGGCGATACATTTGTTGCCCTTAAAGGCGGAGCCGGTGGACACGGGAATATGTATTATGCAACCGCAACAAGACAAGCCCCAAGATTTTCTCAAACCGGCGAAGTGGTAAAGGAAAGAGAAGTTATTCTCGAACTCAAAACAATCGCAGATGTTGGGCTTGTGGGCTATCCAAATGTCGGCAAAAGCACGCTTCTTTCAGTTATTTCAAACGCCCGCCCTAAGATTGCAAACTATGCATTCACAACCCTTGTCCCAAACCTCGGTGTTGTTCAATTCCACGAAAATACGTTTGTTGTGGCCGACATCCCAGGACTTATAGAAGGTGCAAGTGAAGGTGTAGGCCTCGGCCACGAATTTTTGAAACATATCGAGCGTGTTCGCCTCATATTGCACCTTGTTGATATAAGCGAAAGCGAGGGCAGAAACGCTATTGAAGACTTCAAAACAATTAATGAAGAGTTGTTAAAATACAGCAAAAAGCTTGCCAATCTCGAACAAATTATTGTCCTAACCAAATGCGACTTGCTTCCAGAAGAAGAAAAAAATCTCAAAATTGCAGACTTTGAAATCGAGCTTAACAAACTCAAAAAGAGTTACAAACATATGAAAAATGGTGTGGAAATTCTACCTATTTCGTCTGTGGCACACCAAAATATTGAAAATCTTAAAGCAGTTATTTGGCAAAAACTTGAAACAATACCAAAAACCAAACCAATCCAAATTGAAGACACTGATTTTGATAAGAGAGACCGCACAAGCCTCAATATCGAAAGAGCTGACGACGGTGCGTTTGTTGTTTCAGGTGGGTACGTCGATAATCTTGTTCGAGGTATTGTGCTTTCGGATTACAAAAGTTTCGCTTACTTCCAAATGCGTCTTAAAAATGACGGAGTCATCCAAAAACTTTTAGAAGAAGGAATGAAAGAAGGCGACACCGTCCGCATAAAAGATATAGAATTTGTTTATGAGGTGTAAAAACGCCTCTTTTTTTATCCTCCATAAAAACAATATTTTTTATTAAATAGTTGCAAAAATAGGCTATTTGTGATATAATTCCAATTATGAAAGAAATAATGAAAGACTTCAAACCATTGCCCTACGACCAAAGCATTAAAATTCTTGAACACGCCTCAACTTTTGATGCACCAAATACCAAAAATATGTACATCGTCATCGGTGCGAACGGGGCGGGCAAGTCGACACTTATTGCAAATATGTATAAAAAATACGACATAAATTTTCCATATATAAATGCTGACCTTGTGAAGAAAAACCAGCCTACGTTGTCAGATGCAAAAGTGATGTTTGATACTATGGATATAGTTGCAGAAAGCATAAAAACAGGGAAATCTTTTGTTTATGAAAGCGTTTTTTCACATCCAAGCAAACTCGATTTTTTGAAAACCGCAAAAGATTATGGCTACAAAGTCCACGTATTTTTTGTATTTACAGACAATCCAGAAATCAATATCAAACGAGTTGCAAAACGTGTGCGTGAAGGGGGGCACGATGTGCATAGGGATAAAATCATAAACAGATATTACAGAAATCTCGCCCTCGCCAAAAAGACGATTGAATATTGCGACAATTTCTATTATCTCGACAACTCTAAAGACCTTGAATTAATTCCAGAAAAAACATTCTAAAAAAGGGAAAAAATGACAAAGCAAAAATTTATTAGCAGTTGTTTGTGCCTTGTTTTTGCACTGATTTCAGTGCTGTTTTTTTACATTTCCCCGCAAAGCGTTTATGCAGAAGATAAATCAAATCTAAGTCGTTACAACCTCACAACCGACAAGCAAATTGCACGAAAAGACCAAGGGGGTTATAGCCTCTGTTGGGCGTTTTCAGCAAGCCGAAGTCTTGAAACTTATCTTCAAAATTTTAATATCAACATAGATATTTCCGAAAGTTTTGCAAGTCTTGCTTATGCAAATTACGTACGAAACCCCGAGATTGATATAAGCCACGAGCAAAACAACAACGCTAGCTATATCGTTGGCAACTCTGGACATTCCCTCTATTTCCAACGAGGGTTGAATACTTACGGAATAGCCACAGAAGAAGATGTGCCTTATTCACTTGTTCCCACATTCCGAAATGCTTCCCCAGATGAATACAATACCCACCTTTCAACCTATCTTCCTTATGCAAACACAACCCTTGTTTCTGACCTAAATTTTGTTTGGGCGGGAGATATAGACAAACAAAATGACGCAATTTCAAATATTAAAAAATACCTCATAAACTATGGTTCAGTGTATACGCAAGTTAATATGCTTTATATGTACGATAACCAAAATACAAAATGTATATTGACACCTGAAATTGAGCCTCCTCGCACAAACCACGCTGTTTCAATCGTGGGCTGGGATGATAATTACACTTACGCCGAAAAGCTAGGTGCGTTTCTCGTTATGAACAGTTACGGGGAATATGACGAGTTTTTCTATGTGATGTATGATGATTATAATGTTACAGCCTTTGCTAAGTGCATTGAAAGTTTGAAGATAAATGGTAAACTTTATACAACCTCACTTGAAACTAATGTACATCAAGGGGGCTTTAATACGGTTTTAATTGCAATCGCAGGGGTGTCGGGTTGCTTGATTGTGGGGGTTAATTTTTACGTCAACAAAAAGCATTTTGGGCGACGAGATTAGGTTGTTAATGGTTAGTGGTTATGGGGGCGGGCGTATGTGCAGGGGCTTCGCCCCCGCCCACATACACTCCGCCCCCAATA
>JAFYKO010000174.1 GCA_017537515.1 Clostridia bacterium
ATTTGTTACATTTGTGGTGTTAAAACTGCTTAGGTCTAAACTTGTCAAACTACTGCAATCCTGAAACATATAACGCATATCTGTTACACTTGAGGTGTTAAAATTGTTTACATTTAAACTTGTCAAACTACTGCAACTATAAAACATATACCTCATATTTGATACTTTTGAGGTGTCGAAACTGCTTAGGTCTAGACTTTGTAAGCCACTGCAACGATTAAACATCCCCTCCATATTTGATACTTTTGAGGTGTCAAAATTATTAAAAATAATGGTTGAAATATTATTATGATATTGATCGAACCCTGATAAGTAGAAGTTAGCACATAAGGAATCAGCATAAGTATTTGCGTATATTTTATTCGGCGATAAAATACATAATGTATATGGTTCTCTTTTAAACACTCTAATATCACCAAGGACATCATTAATACGACTTCCACTCTTGTAATTGCCGAATTCTTCTTCGTATTCTGCATTCCAAAAATCAAAAATCAGCCCATCTAGATTAGAATAAGATTCTATATACTCTCCCATTATCTCGTCAGATTTATACTCCGAATGACTAAAAAATGCTTGATGAAACGTATTAAATAGGGTGTATCCATCTTGCATCGTCGAACCCCAGTGTGCAGTGAGAGTTAAATCGCCTGTTGTTGTGTTTGGAAGTGTCAAATTAAGTGTAGGCTCTTCTAATGGCTCCACATTTTCGCCCGTGTATGTCCAGCCTAAAAATTCAGCACCGTTTGTCTTGTTTGGCAAAGCCGAATAAGAAAGTGTTTCACCCTCAACGTATGAAGTTTTTCTTGGTGCGGCAACAGGTGAATCCACGTCATTCATAACATAGGTAATATTATAACCTTGCATAATCGCCACGCACGTGATTTCAATATTGCCTGTCACTGAAGGAATGCTAAGTTGCCCAGTTGTTGAATCCCAAGAATATTGATTTGTATTGAGAGTTACGCCACCTTGCTTAACTGTAATTGTTTCCGGGAGACTATAATTTGTATTTGGTGTTATTGTTGTTGAGTATGTTGAATTTGGGGCAATTTGTGTATTTGCATTACTTGAAGTGCAATTTGAAAGCCCGCTTAATGATACTCCTAGCAATTCAACTGCACTTGTGTTGATTGTTATATCCCCATTAATTGCATTTGCAGGGATTGTGAGAATATTGTTGCCGTCAAGGTTTGCTTCATATGAAGAGCCATTGATTTCTATGCTATTTATTTTTGGTGGTTCCGCATATCCACTTGAAGATTTGAGTTTTATGTTCAAATCCTCACTTGCATTTTGGTAATAATGCCCATCTTGACTGATAATTGTATTTTCGTAATCTGTATTTAATTCAACGCCGGTTGTATTAAGAGTAACTTCTACGCATTTCTGCATATTGATTGTCATTGAGTTTGCATGAGTTATTGCAAGTCCATCAACCGTTCCGCCGGACGTAACTATGTATTGATATGGTTGAACGTCATTAACATTTGCATTTGAGAAAGTCAAAATTATTGCCGAACCAGTGTCGGAATAGTTTGTGAAAGAAAGATAATACTCCCCTCCTAAAACACTATTTGAGAACCTTGTGTCGTCAAAAATGAGTGAGTTGCCACTTAACCTTACACCACCCGCAATTTGATTTGCCTTGTTGTCAAAAATTGGGGTGTAATTAGGTGTTTCCAAAGTCTTTTTAACACCAATACAACAAACAACGTTTGGCGTTGAAGAAAAACTGACATTCAACCGCATTGACTTTTGCACTGCGGTTATGCCCATAAAAGCAAGTAGCCCAACAATCACTAATATTGAGGCCACAAACCATATTTGGTAAAATCTATTTCTTTTTGATGTCATTTTTATCCCCTTTAATGTTTTTTAATATGTACTTTACTTATTCTATCTTGCCCATATATTTATAATTTAACATATATTTTTGCATAATGTCAAATACTTTTTTGGTTTTTTGTTAACTTTTTACCGGTTTTTTAATATTTTTAATATTTAACTTGGTGGCAGTGTCACCTTGCCATTGGCTGACGCACTTAAAAACTAAAAGCGAAGCCCAATGACTGGCGGTTCTAACCGCC
>JAFYKO010000175.1 GCA_017537515.1 Clostridia bacterium
TATTCATTAACAGGCCACCCTACTCAATATATCCAAATTTGTCATAAAATTCTTCCATTGTTATCAACACAGTTCTAGGCTTTGTGCCATCCGGAGCAGAAACATACCCCATTTGTTGAAGTTGGTCAAGGATTCTTGACGCTCTAGGGAATCCAACCAAAAACCTTCGTTGTATAGCCGAGGTCGAAGCTTGTTTATTCTCGATAAACATCTTTAATGCTTGTGGAAGGAATGGGTCAAAGTTAGGGTCGCCAATCACCCCTTCATAATTCCCACCACTTGTAGGAATTTGCTCTTTGTCTATATGTTTTTCAATTTCCTCGTCAAAATCGCAGGCGTTGTGCTCCTTGATATATTCAACAATATTGTCAACTTCTTGATTTGAAACATAACATCCTTGAATACGTTTTGGATAAGTCTCATCCGTAGGGAAATACAACATATCCCCTTTACCAAGCAGGCTTTCCGCACCGCCTTGGTCTAAAATTGTTTTACTATCCGCAAAGGAAGTTAGGGCAAAACTTATTCTTGATGGGAAGTTTGCCTTAATTGTTCCAGTTATTACATCCACAGACGGCCTTTGAGTTGCGAGAACCAAGTGTATGCCCGCCGCTCTACCTTTTTGTGCAAGACGCTTGATTTTTTCTTCAAGGTCTTTTTTGTTGGTTGACATAAGGTCGGCAAGCTCGTCAACAACAATGACAATATACGGCAGTTTTTTCTGCTCTCCGGATAAAATCTCCGGCATTTGGTTAAATTCTTCAAACTTTTTGCATCTTGCCATTTGCAAAAGTTCGTAACGTCTTTCCATTTCTCCAATAGCCCATGTAAGTGCATTTGACGCCTTGTCAACTTCAGTAATAATAGATGGAATAAGAAGGTGCGGAAGGTCGTTATACAACGCAAATTCAACACGTTTTGGGTCAACAAGAATAAGTCGCAAATCCTCTGGGCTGTTTTTGTAGATAAGGCTTAATATAATTGAATTAAGGCATATACTCTTGCCCGAATTTGTTGCACCAGCCACAAGAAGATGTGGCATTTTTGTAAGGTCGCAAACCTTAACTTCACCCGCAATATCCTTGCCCAGTACAAACGTAAGTCTTTTGCTATCTTGGAATTCACGAGACTCAAATATTTCACGTAATGTAACCATAGCGATTTTATCATTAGGAACTTCAATGCCGACAGCACTTTTGCCTGGTATAGGTGCCTCAATTCGCACGCCCGCCCTTGAAGCCATTGCCATTGAAATATCGTCTTCAAGATTTAAGATTTTCTTAACGCTCACGCCTTGAGGCATTTCAAGTTCATACCTCGTAACGCTAGGGCCAACGACCACGCCAACAACTTTTGCATTAACCCCAAATGTTTCAAGAGTGTTTTCAAGCTGTGCACGTTTGCCAACCACATTTTGATTAAGGCTTGAAAGGTCGATTTCAACCCTTTCCAAAAGGTCAAGAGGTGGCGTACTATAATGATTCAAAGCCTCATTTCCGTAATTTGGCTGAGAATATGAACCTCCCTCAGAATGGTTTTCAAAATCTACAAATTTTTTAATAGGCTTATAAGTCGGCGTTTGCGAATAGTCTGTAATAGGCTTTGGCATTGCATTTGTTTGAGTATTATTTTGAGAAGGATATATTTCAGATTGAATGCCATTTGATTCAAAAGTCTCCTTATCCCCTAAACTGCTAGAATCCTTGCCCATAAAACTTGCAATACTTGGTTTTGAAATAGTATTATTTTCAAAAGCGGACTGCCCAAACGCAAGCGGAGCTTCAATGTTGGTGCTGGATGTATTATCAAAAATTTTAGGTTCTGAAACAAACGTGTTTGTATTATTGTTATTTGAAAAAATTGTCGGTGTGCTTTTTGTCGCACTATCATTTATCGCAAAACCTGTTGTAGGTTTTGGAGGAATTGTTGGATTTGAATTTTTGAGGATATCAATATTTTTGTTTATTTCCCCTTTCTGCACGTCTTGTTTTGGTTTTTGGAAATAAGACAAATCAATTCCCCTTGGTGCCAAAAGTTGCTCTCGAATTGACATTTCTTTTTTGGGTGCCTTTTCGCTTTCGAGATTTCCTTCAATAAGCCCAAGTTTAATCAACGCAGATTTGTTTTGTTGTTTTTCTTGCAGTTTTTCATCGATAAAAAGGTTAAATTCTTCGACCTTGTGAGGTTTTTCATGCTTTTTGGGTTCTGGAGCCGGTTTTTCTTGCTTCATCGCCTCAACTTCCGCAAAACTCACATTTTCGTGGGTTTGAGATTTCTTAAATCCAAAAGTCTTTATAGAATGCAAAAAATCCGCAATTAACGCCACAAAAACAACTATAGCAACTGCAACAACAATAATCGTTCCCGCAAGCCCTATCGTCTTAACAAAAGGAGCCAAAACAACCCCGGCAAGCAATCCGCCACCTGTGTATTGGAAGTTGTAAGTCAATTCAAGATACCCAGCAAAAGATGTTTTTGGATTGCCAAGGACGATTAGGTTTATGAGCAAAAGCACCGAATAGCAAGCAAGAGCCAAATATAAGATGTATTTAAATGGCATAACATATTTTTTGTTGTTTACAAGTGCAATACCAACAATAAGCGAAATAATTGAAATTGGATAAATCGAAAGCCCGAAAACACCAAGCAAAAAATCATTAACAAACGGAATCACATTTGTTAAAAGTAAGACAAACAAAATGGCCGAACAAACAATTAAGGAAATACCCCAAATTTTCGCACGTCGACTTTTGTTTTTTTGAAGATTTGAATTTGAAAGGTCAAAATACGCCATAAAAAATCCTTAAACCATTAAATTTCAAAAGTTTGTTGTTTGTGTTTTTTGATTATCTTCAGTGCCATAACTTGTTTGAATTAAATCAACATTTTATTTAAATTATTAACAAAAATTAAAGATTTTAAAATCATAAATATGTTGAAAAATGTAATAACAATGCTATATTTGGCGAAAAACTAGAAGAAATTTGTTTTTATTTTAGCAATTTTTTAATTACACCCTCTCCAAACAAGCCATAAATATTATAAGTCATAAATATTATAACATAAAAACAAAAAAAAGCAAACGAATTTAATGAATTCACTTACTTTTTCTTGGCCACACCACAACCGCCGGAGCAGAAACGCACACCCCATTGACCCTAACTATTCGCAAAACAAACAAATATGCAAAAACAAAACCCCCAGAACGCAAATTCTGAAGGGGTTTGTTTGAAAATATTTACAAATTCATCACTTCCCAGCGGTGCCCCACTGACGATTCCCCAACAAAGGTGTAGAAGTTGGGTTTGTTATATTTATAACGGTACCTATATTTGTGCAATCGGAAGAAAAATTTGATTCAGTAGCATATGACTCTCCAGCAATTGCCCCAACATATTGCCCACCAATCACGACGCCTTTATTCTCCATATTTGTTCCTGTTCGTGTATGCGTATAACCATACAAACCACCAATATATTGATTCCCACAAATAACTGCCTGGTTTATGCAGTTGCTAAACCCTACATTGCCAGACACAGCAGTTCCCATAAACCCACCACAATAATTTGCCCCACAAATAAACCCAGTCAAGATAATGTTTGTTAACGATGTACTATCCCCGGTTTCTACAAAAGCCATATAGTTATTATTGATATTGTTAACATAAATGTTTTTAATTGTATAACCATTTCCATTAATAGAACCATTAAAACCTGCTGGGGATAAGATTGTTAAGTTTTGTGAAGTGTCCCCCAAAGGCTCCCAAATATTGATTGACATCCCTTGAACAATGCATTTATTTCCACTTATTGTTGAAGTAATTGTTGTTCCAGTTGTGTTTAAATACCATTGTCCTCTAGTTGTGTTATTGACACCCGTACCAAGGTATGCTGTATTTACTCCGTCTGTAACCTTAACATATCCCGAATCTGGCAAATAAGTAAACGTTTCATCATTTAGGTATAAATCTTTGGTTAATGTTACACTTGCCGTTAAATTTGAATCCAACGCAGTCAATTCCATTGGAGAGTCAATTGTTGTTCCAGTAAGAGTTGTTGTTGTCTTACCATTCCATATTTCTGAAGTTGCATTAATAGTTGCATCTTTGCTGATAGTATTTGATGCAATAAATATCGTTCCCGTTTCAATACCGGTTGAGGAGTTGACTGCAACTGAGTATGTTATTCCACCAACTGTTTTGCCTTTTGCAACTGTAGTTGTTGAACCATTAGAAGTAACAGTTATTGAAGATGGTGGAGCGTAACCATTTGCCTCAGTAATAGTTGCTGTGTAAGAATTACTTGGCATTAATGTATTTGCACCTGAAATTGTGCAAGTGTCGTTGCTTTGCAAAGTAATGTTTACCGATTGAATTGCAGTGATATTAACAGTTAAAGTGGTTATTTGTGGAAAAACTGAGTTGACGTAAATTCTAAAACTTACAGAATCGGCAATCTTGGTATTTGGGTCGTATTTGCTTGCTGTGTTTTTGATTACTTGAATTTGGGCGGGAATTCCGTCTGCACCACCATCAATTTTTGCGGTTGATTCCATAGCAACCTCAATGCCTGTTGATTCGGTGTAGTTTTTAATAATGATTGTGAAGTCATTGCCATAATTTTTGAAAACATTATTGTCAGCAACTAGGACATTTCCGTTAAGGCTTGAAATTCCATTGTCCATTATTACATCATCAAAGTTTTGAAAAACAACGTTTTCGGCGTCGTTTATGGCTATTGCAAGTTTGTAGTTTGGCGTTGACGAGAATTGAACGCCAAGTTTCATTGTTTTTTGTGCTGCAATAATCCCCATTGCAAGAAGCATTCCCGCAATTGCGACAATCATTGTCGCCATAAATATTTTATAAATTCGGTTTGTTTTACTCATAATTTATCTCCTTTAATGTTTTTTAATATGTATTTTACTTATTCTATCTTGCCCATATATTTATAATTTAACATATGTTTTTGTATAAAGTCAAATACTTTTTTGCTTTTTTATAATTTTTTTAATATTTTGAATATTTAACTTGCTGGCAGTGCCACCTTGTCATTGGCTGACGTAATCAATAACTGAAAGCGAAGCCCAATGACCGGCGGTTCTAACCGCCCGCCGTTCGGTAGAGAGGCGGAATTTAAATATGAAAAATCACCGCTTGAGGTTTTCAAGTGGTTGATTTATATATTAAGTTGTATTATAAATAGAGGGGATACCGCCTATATTTGTATTGTTTAAGGTTTGTTTTTTATTGTTTAACGGAGCGTTAAATACCCCCCCCCCCCCGAGGGAA
>JAFYKO010000176.1 GCA_017537515.1 Clostridia bacterium
GCCACGAGATTCAGCCCGAGAAAGAGGAATGAGAATCATAAGTTTTTTAAGTGCGAGAAGTTCAAAAATACTGTTTGCCCCCGCTCTGCAAACGACAACATCCGCATATTCAAAATAATCGTATATATTGTTTGCATATTCAATTTGAAAATAATTCTCGGCATCCACTTTTTGACCTTTGTCCCTACCAACAAAGTGTATAATGTTGAAATTTTTTAAATTTTTTATATTTTCAAAAACAAAATCATTGATTTTTTTTGAACCCATACTTCCGCCGAAGAACATCAAAACCGGTTTTTGGCTTTGGAATTTACAGTTTTGTATGGCAATATTTTTATTACCTTGAAAAACCTCTTCTCGAATCGGATTGCCACTGTAAAGACATTTGTTGCCGACGCAAGTTTCTCGAAAAGAAGTGAACATAACATTCACTTTTCTAAGTATTAATTTGTTTGCCAACCCCATAGAAAAATCACTTTCGTGGGCCAAGATTGGGATTTTTAACGAGCGTCCAGCAAAGGCTACGGGGATTGAAACATATCCACCTTTGGCGAAGATAACATCCGGTTTTATTTTTTTCAAAATTTTCTTTACATCTCGAATGTATTTCATAAGTTTGAAAGGGATAAGCATATTTTTAAGTGTGAGTTTACGAACAAGTTTGACTGCGTTTATTGAAATAAACTCAACACCCTCCACCTCCGAAATAAGCCTTTCTTCAAGGCTGTTTTTTTCTCCAAGATAATAAATTTTAAAGTGCTGTTTTAGGGTTGGGATAAGTGCGAGGTTTGGGATAATATGCCCGCCTGTTCCTCCTCCAGTCATAACTAGGGTTTTCATATAAAAATTCTCCTATTATTTAGTATGCAAAAAATGTCGAAATATATTACCCAAATATTATGCAACAAGAAAATATTTTTTTAGACAAGCAAAAATCGACAAAATTCTTCATATATATCTTTTATATGCTTTTTGCATAGGGAGGTAATTTTGGTTTTTGAAAATTTTGTTATTTTTATGAACAAAATATTGTTGTTTTCATCATACATAATCACCGCTTCAGGGTTTCCAAAGCCTTTGACGCTTGAGGATGAAAAGAAATACTTTGCAAGGTTTAGAAACGGGGATAAGAAAGCAAAGGATATATTAATAAACCACAACTTGCGACTTGTTGCCCATATTGTCAAAAAATATAGCGGTGCGGGAGAGGCGGATGACCTTCTTTCTGTTGGGTCTATTGGGCTAATAAAGGCCATAAATTCATTTGAATACGATAAAGGTACGCAACTTTCAACTTACGCCGCAAGATGTATTGAAAACGAAATATTGATGCTTCTTAGGGCAAATAAGAAACACAAAAATATTGTATCCCTACAAGAGACTATTGGCGAAGAGAATGGAGACGGGGATGTTGAACTTATGAATGTTATCCCCTCAATGGATGAGGATTTATTTAGCGTCGTCGAAGATAATATTTTCAGCGAAAAAATATTAAGAATAGTCAACAAAAAACTGCCAGAAAGAGAAGCACAGATTGTCAAAATGAGATATGGGCTTGAAAATCAAAAACCGCTTACGCAAAGAGAGGTAGCGTGCAAACTAGGAATTTCAAGGTCGTACATTTCAAGACTTGAAACCAAGGCCCTAGAAACTATCAAAAAAGAGGTATAGGGGAGGAGGCGAGTTAGGAGTTAGTAGTTAGGAGTAATTTATTCCGCCTCTCTATCGAACCGGCGGAATGTTTCCCATCTTTTTAATATCTTTTGGCGATATGCTTAGCAA
>JAFYKO010000177.1 GCA_017537515.1 Clostridia bacterium
TACAAAATACTTGGCATCGAACTTCTTCAAAATCTCCTTGACAGCAGAGCTTTCCGCAGAGGTGTTGCAATAAATATTGAAGATTACCCACTTGCCTACATTCTCAATGTAGTTAAAAGGAATATTGCTATTCTTCAACACATTGACAAGGTGGTCTTGTTCTTTCTTGTCAACAGTAGCTTCCACTCTCCAAATCTTTTCCTTTCGAGCCTTTTCCTCAATAAACTTTACCACATAAACCCCAATGAAATTACACCGAGCAGTGATTACCATCTTTGCCACAGTAGATACGCCCTCAATGTTGGTCAAGATAATCACATAAGTGTAAAAGCCATAGGTGATTGCATTCATAAGGGAGGCCGCAAGAGCAGAACCCTTAACAGTTACAATCGACTTGACAGTAGACAGCACCACATTTACAACAGTGCATACAATAAACAAAATCAGCATTTCAGTCATCTTTAATCACATTCCTTTCTTAACTCTGTAATTATTATAACATATCAAATTAAATTTGTCAATAGGTATTTCCATTTATTTTGAAAAAATTTTCGGCCGGGCTGAGCCCCTCAACTGCGAGGGGCAGACAGCACCAGTTTAAATTTGCGGTCATTGTAAACAAATTCAATTTCTCTTTCTCCATTGTTCAAAGCAATACAATCAGAGATTTCACCCAAAGCCGCAAGCAAATGAGTAATGATTTCTCTTTTGTCATTGTCAGCCTTTCTTTCTCTCTTTTGGAATTTGTAGGCTGTGGGTGCTTTCGAACCAGTGTTTTTCATCTTCTTTTCAACTGCCTTTTGGTCAGCATTAAGTTCGAACAGCTTTTCTCCCTTGTCAATCTTCTTGTCATCTTCCAAAAGCTGAATAGCTTCTTGTTCAGTGCAATCTAACTTTTTCATAATTTCTTCAATCATATCTCTCACCTCTTTGATACTATTCTATCATAATCCAAAAGGAAAATCAATAGGTAGCTTGCACAAAAAATGAAATAGAAAATTGTGCGGGTTGCTAGGTCTCCCGGGCGAATAGGTTGGCCCCTAGGCTGACTAGACCTAGGGGTCGCACAGAAAGGAGAGAGATTAAAACACACAAGTGGTGCGAGTGGAGGGACTCGAACCCTCGATACCTACATTAAAAGTGTAGTGCCTTACCACTTGGCCACACTCGCAGATGGTTGCCCCTTTTGGAGGGAGGGGCGAACCCTTTGGCTCAGCAAATTGCCTTGAAGTAAGCCTTACGCTTTTCCTCAATGCGTTCTACCTTGTTGTCAGCTTTCAGCTGATGCACAAGAGCAGTCAAACGCTGAGTGGAGATGTCAGCCACAGCTTCGCAAGCCTTGGAGATTTCGCCAATAGTCATTGCTTCGCCAACTTCGCAAAGGAAGTCATAGATAGCAACTTTCAGTTCAGCGTTGGCATTCTGCTGAGCAGTGGGCTTCTTTGCACCAGTGTTCTTCTTCGCAATGGATGCTTTCAGTGCTTCGAGCTTTTCAGCAACAGCTTCATCAGTAGCATCATTGATTGCGATTTCCAGTGCCTTCACATAAGTAATCTTTTCCATAGTATCTACCTCTTTCTTTAATTTGTTTTCTCCCTTTGGAGTATCTTAATTATATCACATTGGGAGTGGTTTGTCAATACCTTTTTTAAACTTTTTTTTATTTTTTTTGTAATCAAGAGTTTTAGTGGCGTCCCACAAGGGATTTGAACCCTTTCTGCTTGAGCCCTCAGCATTAAACCTCCTCTTGATTACATACATAGTATATCACATCTAAATAAGAAATACTATTCGCAAAATAAACAAAATGAAAAAAGTTTTTTGTGCAATTTGCCGACCGCCCGGGCAAAAGAAAAGTGGACTTAATCAGTCCACTTCTCATAAAGTCCCTTTCGCATTTTCTTGTGCTGTCGCATACAGTATTTTAGAATTTCTGCTTCAATCAGCACATCTTCA
>JAFYKO010000178.1 GCA_017537515.1 Clostridia bacterium
AAACACTCATTGCAGTATTTGCCTTTTTGACCAAGAATTCATAGTTTGTTTCATAACCCTTGTTTCTCTCATAAAACAACGCTGTTGAATACTCCGCCAGCCCCTCATCAAGCCACGAGTGTTTGGTTTGGTTGTTCCCAACAATCCCATACCACCACTGATGTGCAATTTCGTGGACTATGACGTATTGATAGGTTTCAAAATCATCAATATTGTCTCCAATAAAAACAAGGTTTGGGAATTCCATACCACCAATACTAAAATTCGACTCAGCAACATTCATTTCGGGGTAAGGATACTTTCCAAAAAGTGAATTGAAAGTCTTGACAGCGTTGACGGAAGTTTGCAGACTCTTCTCTGGCGTTTGGTCATTGTAATAATAATAGTTTACTTTCGTATCCCCCACATTACCGCTCAAAACCTCAAACTTTTCTGAAAATATCATTGCAAAGTCCCGAACAGCCTTTGCAGAAATTTTGGAAGTAAGAACACCCCCGCTTTCAGTGGTCGACAATTTTTGCCCCGTACTTGCAAGCGTAAATTTTTTATCATACTCAACACTCACTTCATAATTTGCAACTTCACTGTAAAACGGGTCTCCGTTTGAAGAATACAAAAGCTCAACCCAATCCCCTTTTTCAAGCACGCATAACGTTGGCAGGAAGTTGCCAAGATTTGTCGTGTTTTCTCCATATCCAAACCTATGGCTAATGTTTGGGATTTGAATTTGAAAATCCATAACAACAGTTGTGCGTTTGCCCGGCTCCACCTTTTTGTCCAAGTCTATTTTTAAGATGTTTTCATCTTCTCCACAAATCTCAAAGTCCAAATCCTCATTGCCCGCAGTTTTGATGCTGTTAAATTCAATATTTCCAAAGCTTTTGCCATTGTAATAACAATCAGTATAGCCGGCCAAAGAAATAACTTCTTGCTTCGAACCTTCACGAAAAGCGTTTGGGAAGATATTAAACTTCAAAATTTGCAAATTTGAGTTTGTGTTATTAACAAAATCCACCTCCAAATTGCCCAAAATTCTCTGATTTATGTCGTCATAAGTTAAAAATGCAGAATAATTTGTCAAATTTTTTGACTCTTTTTCGAGATTTAGACCACATCCATACACCGCCAAACCCAAAAAAATGGCGAAAATTGAT
This sequence comes from Clostridia bacterium, assembly GCA_017537515.1. GTDB lineage: Bacteria > Bacillota > Clostridia > Christensenellales > UBA1242 > UBA5489. The sequence goes on from JAFYKO010000178.1 coordinate 1,155, forward strand.
AAAAAAACCTTCTTCATACTAAAAAATTTATGAAAATTTTTAAAAATATATGAATTTGTATCAAAAATAAGTTGACTTTTCAAAAAAAAAACTGTAAAATTTTATTAAACGGAAAAAATGGGACATACTAAAGTTAAAAAAAAGGAGAAAATTTATGACTTCAGTAAAAAAAGGAAAACTTTTAATCACACTTCTAATCTTTGCTCTTATTTGTATCTTGGTGCCAATCATTATTAACGCAACTATCAACAGAACCGCAACAATCAGCAGTTCGGTATCCTTCCGAGTTCAAGATATCGAAGGAAAATTTGGTTATGGGATTTTTGGCAGTGCAAAAGGCGAGAACAATGGCACTTCATTCCAACCAACACTTTTCTTTGAAAGTGGGCTCAACCCTCAAATACAAATAATTGAAATCAAAGACGCAAACGGAGAATTTTTCACATCAACAGACCTTCAACTTGACCTTGGAGACTTGT
>JAFYKO010000179.1 GCA_017537515.1 Clostridia bacterium
AAAAACCATTCTCTAGCGAAGTCCGTAGCAGATTGCTCTTTTTACACGATAAAGCAAATGTTGTCATACAAGTGTGGTTGGTATGGACGAAAACTTATAGTGATAGACAGGTGGAGTCCGACTAGCAAGTGTTGTAACCATTGCGGACACGTAATGCCATCAATGGCACTAAATGTCCGTGAGTGGGTATGCCCTAAATGTGGAGTTCATCACGACAGGGATATAAACGCAGCCAAGAACATACTTGATGAAGGATTAAGACTTTTAGACGTAGGGTGCGTTCCACCCGAAGTAATGCCTGGGGAGAACCCGCCTATGGATGACCGTCCTTGCGACCTAAAAAGTAGTGGTTCCGTGAAGCAGGAAACCTGCACTGTATTAAAGTGCGGATAGTTCATACGCTTGGACCGAAACCCCGCCCAGGCGAGAAGTTGGGAAGCCCGATTGTGACGTTTATTGAAAACGTCTATGACAACGAACCCTGTTGAGAGGTATCTATGCCAGGATTACATTATGTTCCGAAGCCCCCGATGGTTCTTGAAGTGGACCTAGCCGACGGCTCCCGTGTAGTCGGCACCTATGTTCAAGTAGCCAAGAGCGTCCGCTGCGACTTTCGCTGCAACTTTGAGGGCAGTATCATTCACGAAAATTCCCAAAAGGGTCTTGTGACGCTCACGGTTCTTTCGGGCGTGTTGGGCGAAATCACCCTGGACGCATTCCACGTTACGGGCTTGAAGATAAACGGGGAAGTCGTTGTTGGCGTTAAAGGCGGGGACCCGCTTTGTGTGTTTGACGTGTTGGTTGGCAAGGTGACGGAGCAAGACCCGTGAAGACGGGCTACTTCGCCAAACTGCGGACCTACACGAAAGCAGGGTTGGTTCCCGTTTCAATAGCCCGTGTCACGCCTAAATGGTATGACGGGCTAGTGTATCAAAGGCTGTCGCCTACGCCCACTATGCTGCACGAATACAGGAATGGTCCGTTGCAGGGCGATACCGAAAGATACACGGCAGTGTTCCGCAGGTGCATCCTGTCGCACCTTGACAGGGACGCTGTGAAGCGGGAGTTGGAACGGCTGACGGGTGCGAGCCGTGACGACATAGTTTTACTTTGTTATGAAAAGTCCGAAGACTTCTGCCACAGGCACCTTGTAGCGGAATGGCTAGGCGATTGCGAGGAATTTGTATGATAGATATGGGACGACGTGATACGCTGTTGGCGAATGCACGACAGCACTTGCAGGCTGCGTTTGAGAACCTGGACGAAGTTTCAAGAATGTATTGGAATAACGAACCCGAAATTGAGAACTTGCGTATGCGGGCGGGGAGCCTGCATAACGACGTGGCGAATTACGGAATTGTATTGCCATAGACTAGAAAGCCCCTGCCGATTGGCGGGGGCTTTTCGTTAATCTGTCCTGGACTGCTAGGCTTCGGTGTTAAGGTCGTCGGCACTGACGTAGCCTTCCTTGACGCACCATTCAATGAAGTCGTCCTTGCTGTCAATGGTTTCTTCCAGGTATTCGTGCAGGTCGCTTTCCTGGAGGGAAATCATATTGCCGTAGCCGTTCATATAGAAGTATTCGTCGTTGGGGTTGAACGAATCCTGTTCAAAGCGGTAGCGACCGCCATAGAACGCACGTTGGACGATATTGAGAGCGTCATCGCCACAGGCAATCTTGATACCCTCGTCGTCCAGGGTAAGCACCTGGTCGTCGGGCTGTTCTTCCTGGAGGTATTCCTGCCCGTATTCGTCAATAAGGGATTGGTAAACGTCGTCGTTTTCTTCGGATGCGACGGCTGCGATAAGTTCCTGGTCGGTCATATTAACTCCTATTTTTGCGGTCGTGGGGACCTGGGTTGAAAGTTCTGTTTGTAAAAATATAACTATTTTTATCAAGTGTCAACACTTTTTATTAAAATTATGTATATTTGTAGTAGAAAGTCAACCACGAACCCATAAGGAAACACACTATGACAAAGAAACTTTCTATCCGTGTTCACGAAGCCAACCGTGATACGTTTACCGACGAACAGAAGGACCTGTTCGCAAACTCCCTTAAACAGCAGGGAATACGTCAGCCTTTGATTACTATTGAAGACACTCAAATTATCTTCAAGCACAAGGGTGTTCTTGTCGGTTTCATTTGCTTTGGGGATGACAGGGTTGGCATTGAAATCAAGCCGTATCAATCATTCACTAAAATCATTAAGCCCGTAATGGTGTCTTGCAAGTATAGCGATACGGCTGCACTTATGGAAGAAGCCATTCCTAGCATTGTCGCTAGTGTCGTAGCCATTGCTGCGTCTATGGGCGGTATGATTTTAGGATTGGACGACCTGGAAATAGAACAGAAAATGTTCTAACTCCCCAACCAAATATGACTTATTACAAGCCCCGACTACCCGTCTGGGTTTTTGTTATATAAAATTTTTTCAAGATACCTATTGACAACCGCTAGGTAATTTGTTATATTCATTACAGACCACCGAGGATTTAATGACTTACTCCGAAATGTTTGATTACCTGCAAGGCAGGGGATTCACTATGGACTTTGACCCGACAGGCGACAAGGTTGGGTTTAGCACCGTCCGTGTCTATTGGAAAGATATTTCGTTCGGTGAAATGTATTTCCGAAACGCTATGCTCTATACCGCAAAGGACCATCAGTGGGTATCGCAGTTTGAATACGGGTGGAACACGAACCCTGCCTACTTCAAGGAATTTGTGGAAGCATTTATCCAATCTTGCGAGGAACCGAAATGAAACGTGACGAACATTTTTTGTCTTACGAAGAACTTTACGAAGCCTACCAAAACTGCTACGATTGTATGCGTGTTTGGGAAAACAACTTCACTGACCTTAAAAAGAAGTTCACCCGCCTGGAAAAGTTCTGTGCGGAACTCAAACAGAATATCGCCAATGGCGACGTGAACAGCCTGGTCTATTTGGACAAGTGCCAGGAACTTGAAAACGAAATCGCAGACTTGCAGGAAGCCGTGTCCGCTTACCAACGAAACGAAAAGTTGGATATTCGGGATAACCGCAGGCTTCGCAAAAATCTGTTGCTTACCCTGGCTAGTTATGCCAACTTCAAGGGGAATACTATGTTGGGGTCTGTCGTGTCCGACACGTTGAAACGTGCTGCCCGCAAGCACAGGCAGGCTGCGTTTTTCCGCAAGTTGGCGGGGGAGGTCTAGGTTATGGCATTGAAAGAACTTGAACACCCCGAAGAAGTGTTTGGGCGACGCAGTGGTATCACGTTCCGCTGCGGGGCGTGTGGCTGCGGATTCTTCCAGGAAATGCGGTATATCCGTTTCTACGACAAGGGTAGCGGTGTTTACCGCTACGTCATTCAAACCGATTGCCCCAACTGCAAGGGCGTAGTCGCTGCCACGTCCGATGGGTGCCTGGGGTAGATTATGGCTGCTACGTTAGATAAAATATCGCCCGAAGTTATGGACGAACTGCGGTCCATCCACGAACAGATTAAGTCGTATAATGCGAAGATAAACGAACTGACGGAACGTATGGACGAACTTGTTCCGAAGCACGACCTTGCCTACTGCCGTGAGTTGGGCTGCAAGCATACCTATCAGTGCAAGGACTTCTGTCACTGCCACAGTTGGTGCTTACGCTCCAAGTGGTCGCACGGGGCGTGGCGGGATTGCTACGAACCTGCAAAGAAACCCGTTAAGTTGCCCACGAATTATCCGACCCTGGGTTGGAAGCAGGTGACTACCCGAGGTATGAAATGGGATGGTGTATGGCACCACTTTTGGAAAGTTGTCAAGGAAACCGACAAGACGCTTATTCTTGACGACAAGACCCAACTTTTGAAAAGCACAATCTATACCCTTGAAGACTGCACGTTTATCAAGAACAGGATGGGTTCCACATATCTGTGTGCCGACGACCCCGAAACCCTGGATATGCAAGTAATCCTTATGGACGTAGCCCATAAGGAATGGTGCGAGCGGAACAGCCGTCTTCGTAGCCCCGAATGCTATAACTCGCTTCCTAGTGAAGTGAATGGAATGAAACTTGATTAGACACACCGCCAATTTCATAGTAATGTGTCACCTTGCACACTGCCCCGCAGTCACGGCTAAAATCCACTATCGGGAGTTCCGTGACGGGACGGGTTATGTCGGGCTGTATGATATAAAGGGCTTTGACGGCTTGACGTTTTTTGTGGAAAAAGTCAAGAGTGGCGTGGTAGAATACTATGACGCTTTGGTAAAACTTTATAACGAAAACCATAAGGAACCCTGCTATGTTTAGTAGCGAGCATAATTCAATCATATTCAAACAGACCAATGAACTAGGTATGCAACGGGCGTATAAGACGGCACAGGTCAAATCTTTGCAGAATGAACTGACTACATTAGGACCCCGATACATACGACAGTTGGTTGAAGACGCACAGGCGTTAAAGGGTCGTTGGTTTGAAACTGTGGACGAGGGACACCCCCGTATTTTTCACTGCTTGGGCGTGAGCCTGCGAAAGATTATTCCGTTTGACTCCGACAGCGATTTTAACATATTCCTGGACCGTGTGAATTTGACCTATGACGCTACGGGTGGCATCATTGATGGGGAATATATTTGGCAAGACTTTGACAAGCCCCTTACTAACATTTTCCAGGCAGATGTAATCCGTGGTGCTACCCCGATTAACTACACCGTTGCAGAAGAAAAGTATCGCTACAAAGGAAACGTAATATGAAAAATCGTGAAGATACACTCTATGTCAAGTCCAACGAAGGGAATGACTTTTGGTTGTTTGACTTGGAATCTATTAAAATGGCACACCACGGCTTCAAGAAAGACAAGGACGGGAAAATTCTGCCGTTCGTAGATTTACCGACGTGTGGGAAGTTGTCCCGTTTTTACGACAAGGATTTCAAGTTTGCCCTTTATCGTAAGAACTCCAACTGCTATTATATCCTGTCGCACTTCAAACTTACGACGGTGCTTGCGTCGCCCGAAAATGCGTCCGATGTTTTGAATACAATCAAAGATACCTGCAAGCCTTGTGAATGGGCTGACGTTCCAAAAGAATTAGCGGAGTTGAAATAACGAAGTCTTACAACAAAGGAACAGAACTATGAACACGGCAATCAGCATTACCGCCATTATCGTTATCGGCATTGTGGCTATCGTCGCCCTGTCGCTTTATCATTACCGTAAGGTCGCCTGCAAGCACAAGTGGAAGATTCTTTCGGAGGACGTGAAAGAATTTTACAGGGACCGCCCGTCATTGAATTACCGCAGTCGCTACAACTTGAAAATCTACACGCTTCAATGCGAGCATTGTGGCGAAGTCCGTATGGTGACGGACGAAGAACTTACGGAGCGTTTCCGCAACAAGATTATGGACTATTAGCAAGGACGGGACTATGCAAGACAAAACTGAAAATGCTTTGGCAATCACGCTGTCGTGGGTGGCACGTTTCAATCGCCACAAATTTTTCACGAAGGAACTTTATAAGAAAATCACTGGCTATAAGAATTTAGCCCGTCGTGAAAAAACAGAAATCCTGCTTGCGTTTGTCTTCTACAATCTGCGGAATATCGGGATTTATGCCACACCCTGCGGGCTTTCCTTTTGCAAGGTTTGGGACGGTTCCACGGAAGTTGACGCTTACCTGGAACCCTATCAGCCTATCATTGACGGCTACGTGAAGTGGTGCGAAGAACAGAACAAGCGGGGATAAAGTGACCGAAGAAGAACTTTACAAGCAGCAGAACTCCCAGGGAATGAACGTCTTTGACATTATGGAGTTCCACGGAATGACCGAAGCCGTGAAGATTATCAAGGACGTTATCGCTACGAAGAACGAAGAAATCAAGAAGTTGCAGGAACAGCAGCCCCGCCTGGATGACAACCAGGTGCGATTGTTGAGCCTATACACGTTCAACTTGCAGGACAAGGTTAAGTCCCTGGAAGCGGACTTGGAGCAGTCCCGTATTTTCCTAAAAGCGTTGGACGTTAAGAAGTTCGTTGCGGAGCGTGACAGCCTTCGTAAGCAGAACGAAGAACTGCTTGCTGACCTGGAAGCCTACAAAGAGAAGTATCGCAAGTGGCACGATATTGTCCAAGATATTTATACCATATTTGGGGATTCTACTTATACCTATGTTGCTATGGTGGAATGGATTAAGAAAGCGTATGATAGCAGTGCTGCGGGTAAATATATTTCTTTGGCGAAGAACGTCTGCAACTATATGTTGAAATTTTGTTGCACGAATGGGACGACCAATGACTAAAATCTACTTAAACCCACTAATTGCAGGTTTGTTGTGATTTTCTACGGATTGTTTAAACAATCCGATGCAATGGCATTTTTCTAGAAACTCCCTTACCTGTCGCCTAGACAGGTTCTTTGGTGTGAAGTTCCTATATCCGTCATCCCTTGCTTTTTCAAGCAAGTGCCCCCTTAACACGGTCGAGGTAAGACGGAGTTTTATATTCTTTGCACTGTGTATGTCAGCATTTTCCGTATGCCCACACTCAATACACTTAAATTCTTCTTGGGTTTGGCGGTTTCTGTCATCTATACAGCCACAATGACTGCACATCTTGGACGTATATTCGGGCTGAACCAAAGATACGGACAGCCCGTATCTTGGGGCTATATGTTCAAATTCATCTTTCAAAGAAGACAGACTTGTTCGCAAATGGAGTCTGCCTAGATTAAACCCATTAGTATCAGTAGAATATAGACTAGAGCCTTGAAATCCGTCAAGGTTCTCCATAGCAATATGCTTGATACCTCTATTGGCAAACTGCCTACAGAGGCTTGCTATCACCCGCTTGTTGGATTCGTTCAACTTAATGGATATGGCGGTTATGCGAGCCTTGTCTTTATAGGAAATCTTAAACGCAGTATGCTCTTTATCTTTAGTAAATCGGGAATTGTAGGACATCTGCTTTGCATCAACAGTCAATAAAGTTTTTTCAAGGTCTGCTATCAAATCTGTATCGTTGGGTATTAACTCCCCGTTATTTAATGCAAACATATTATGCTTTGAGTTTACATCTATCCCGACAGTGTTTTGCTCCGTAATAGCTTCATCATTTTTGTAGCGGTAGCCGTCACGTGTAAGAACTATATGTATGCCATTATTACGGACAACCATCGTGTATGCTGTATCACGCCCATTACAATATCGCTTCAAGTTTCTATGGTATGCCTTGTTATACTTAAAAGGTATGCACATAGTATTCTTGCTATTTCCACGATAGCCTTTGTCGTGCCAATCCCAGGATATTTCTATGAAGTAACTAAATTTGCCGTTAGCATTTCTACGTTCACATACTATAGGACGAGTAATCCTGCTACGTCCGCTAAATGTAAGCGATTCAAACACTATGCGTCCACGTTTCTCATATTCGGCATAAACAGATTGTCTCCTTGAAAGTGCCAAACGCATAAGACGGTCAAACCCACATTTATAAACTATGCGTAAAATTGTATTATAAAACTTACGTTTATGTTCATCTGTTTTAGGCAACACGGATTCAATCCACGTCACAGTGTCATTGTTTCCGTAACGGGCAAGCCAAGTAAGCACTTTTGTCAGTTCTGTCCGTTTAGTGTGTCGTTCTATAAATTTCAAGTCACCTGCATTATGGCATTTTGTCTTACGCCTGTAAAATACGGGTTTTAAATCAACAATTTTTTCAAATTCAATTTTCTTTTTAATAGCATCAAAGCGAAGATGGTAAGATTTCCATACATCTTCTATGGCTTTCTTTAAGTAATGGCTAGAAAGTCTTCCTGTAAATATAGTAGTGAAATAATTGAACGCCTCATATTTCGTCATATCCTGCACTTTTAGCATATCGTTGAAAAAGATTTCGGATATGTCATTACGAATACTACGGATTTCTTGGGCTTTATATAGAATTTCAGCCCGCTTGGTGTTGGACAACATAAGCGGATAGAACGCAGTGGAGAACTGTGACGCTATCTTGTGATTTAATGCCCAACAATGCTTGCTCATATAAACAGAAATGGCTCGTTCAAGACTTATTGTGAGATTCAATCTTAAACGAGCCATCGTAAAATGACAATTACGTTATTCAATAGAGAATCTCACTAATCTATTGAATCACCGCCTTTCAAGGTTATAATATAGATTTTTATATGTAAGGTTGCAACTGTTATTTTTTTAATAAAATGTTTTTTCTAAAAACAGCCACACTCCCGCCAAAATTATTCTATATTTGTGAACAAGTGTTTAAGCCTGCGGGCTGTTCGTTATGTATGGAACCCGTGTCCACCTGCATAGCGGGCTACCCCGTATAGCACACTACCTTACGCTTCCCCTGCGGACTAACACACCGCAGGGGTTTCTTTTTGTAAAAATTTTTCAAATTACCTATTGACAATTACCAGGTAATTTGTTATATTTACCACAGAACCACTTAAAACCGAGGATAGTATGATTCCCGAAATTGATACCGTTGAAATTGGCGACTGCCTGGTGTATGACACCTGTTCCGTGGAGGAATACGTCGGCAAACTCCAAGGCAAGATTGCCGAACTCCAAGCCCAACTTGAAGAACGTGACTGCCGATATGTCATTTCCCGCAGTGACGGCTTCTACCTGCGTTCGCTTCAACCCTGCCAATATGGACGGGGCAACTCCCAGGAATGGTCCAAGGTAAAAGACAACGCTGCCTGTCTTTCCTACGAAAAGGCGACAGAAGTCATTTCGTTCCTGGAACGCAACCGTATGCCCTCGGACACCGCCACGTTCCAGGCGGTCAAAGTCCTGCCGAAAGACGGAGCCACGCTTACCTTTGAAGCCCCGAACGTGGGCGGGGATTAACCTATGGACCACGAATGCTTTTCTATCCGTAGCAAGGAAGCCCTGCGGACCGCCCTTGAAGCGTTCCGTGACTTCTACGTGAAGACGGGCAGGGTAGTCGCCCTGGACAAGTTCAAGGACTACCTGTCCGACTGCCTACCCAGGGTCCGCTTTGTTGAGCATACGGAAAGCACCGTCCAGGTTTCCCATTGGGGCTACGTCGGTGCGATTATCCACACCGACACGAAGACCCTGGAAATACTCCCCGAAAACGACAAGGGGCTTTCAACCACCATTCAACTAGCCTAGAGGTCGCACCTATGGAAACACCCGACACTGAAAGAACACACACGCCTATTTCTGTGAAAGCCGTCACGACCACGCTGCACTTCACATCCTACGACATACGTGCCGACGATAACAATGCCTGTAAGTTTTTTCCTGTCAATGGCGAATTTGCTATTACAGAAATAAAGGATTGGCTCGCAGAAGACCAACACTCTAAACTGACCTTTGTATGCGACGGCTTCCGCATTTACGTCGGGGGGCACCGCTATTGGCTCCGTGCCTGTTCCGCTGTCCTGGACGACAAGCGTGAGTTGAAGATGTGGGACAGGGAAGACGCACAACACGTCACAATCGCAACCGTCCCGCAGTTCACGGACGTTTACGATGCTTTCGCCAAAATGGAAGCCCTGCTGCACGAACTTGCAAAGAAAAAGGACACCCCCAATGTATAACCGACTCTTGGAACTGCTCCATAAACTCCCGCAGGCTACGCAGGATAAAGTCACGGAACTAGCCAAGGCAGATGCCGACCGCTTCTGCAAGAAATACGAACTTACCCTGCCCGACCACACGGACACAGCCTACCGCTTCTATTTGAGCAAGAGGGTTCGCTTTGCGTGGTTCAACGGGGTTTCGTTTGAACACGCAGACCCGATTGACATTGTGGACCTGGGCAAAATCCAGGACGGCTACAACGAACGCCTGGAATGGCTGCTTAACGAAGATATTCAGTCCAAAGCACCTTACAGGTCCGAACTGCTCAAAGAAGAACTTATACCACCCTTACACGAAACCGTAGTCTAAAAGGTAATCCACAACCTATGAACACACAATCCACAAAGCAAGTCCTGGTGGACCGCCTAATCAAAGTCGGCTACGCAAAGCCCACGGAACGCAAGGCACTTATGCAATACGACGTGGAAACCCTGCAAGCCGTCCTGGACCGCTACACCAAAAAGAAACAACCCCGCCACAGACCCCAGGCAGAATACGCACATCCTTTTTCCTGTGAAGGTCTAGGGCAGTGGTAACGCCCAAAGGAAACACAGCCTATGAAAAAATACATTGAACAGACCACGCCCGAACTAAATCAAGGAAACTAATTACCTATGACTAACACAACCGAACCCGCCCGAAGTGCAGCAGACCTGCGTGTGGCGTATATGCGTAGGGCACATACCCGTCGCAATTCCCACCTGCGGGAACAATTCTACAAAATCACGATTACACCGTCTATGGTCGGCAAATCCCTGGCTTCCGTTATCCTATCGCTCAACAGACGCAGAAATCCCCCACGCACCCGAAAATAATCTATATTTCCACATAGTATAACTCTCCAATACAAGAGGAACTCTCGCCTATGTCTAGCAAACTCAAAATCAAACTCCACGAAGACGCAGGGTCCTACACCCATAACGTCTTCAAAATCTTTTCCGTGAGCGTGGACGTTCACCAGGCTTACCCCGACAAGGACGAAAGCCCGAAGGTTCTCAACGGTCGCAATTTCAACGAACTCGTTGATGAACAATACGACAGCCTTTCGCAAGCCCTTAATGCCGTGGATTCTACACATATCTTCGCCCGACCCGATTGGAAGGCTACCGAATACCGCTTCGGAATCCTTCGCCTGGAAGCCGTCGTCCTCGTCGGGAAGCGTAACGAACCCGCCTATGGCGACGACGTGGAAGCCTGGAAGCGTGGCGAAAAAACACTGTGGAACGCCCATTACAAAGTGGGTATTCGCTGCGAGCAGTCCACTACGCTCCCCGATGCCGAACTCACGTCCGAACTTGACGATATGGCGATAGAACATAGTTTCTAATCCCCGACTACACAGCAGACACTACACAAATCCCCCGCCAAAACCAGGCAGGGGATTTTGTCATACAAACCAAATCCGACCGAAACCAAAAAACGGAACAAAAAGCCAAAACTTCCCTTAACCGACAACAACACCCATATAGTCGCCAACACATACATATATGCCACTACCCATAATACGCATACACGCCTATACGCATTCTACCACTACACTGCACCCATTCACTCCCTATACTGCTCTACACACGCATACGCACACCACGTATATGTCACTCGCTCCCATATATCCCCTCATACACACGCAGCACTTTAACCTACCTGCTCACGTGTGCCCTATAACACGCTCCCGACCGTCACCCCAGGTCTGTCACGCTTCTACTACAACCCTGTCACGTTTGCGTGACAATAACACCCACTATCGGACCCACAGGCACACGCTTGGGCACACAGGAACGGGCAGGGGTGGGGCAATTATATCAATTATGTCAATCCCACCAATTATATCAATTAGCATAATCAAAAAGAATAATCTATATTGTTGGCGTAAGGTAATGTGTTATATAGACCTAAAAACCCCCGCCCCGAAGCCCTGCTGTCGGAGCGGACACGATGGCACCCCTGTTCGGGTGAGTCCATACAACTTAACGTGTATGGCATAGGACCTGTGCATACAAAGGAACTGACAAGATATGACAAAGCAAATAAGCACCACGGACCTGCTCGCACTCGCATAGTAACCTCGTGCTTTTACTGCTGACCTAGTTGCACCCGCCTGTGTATTTTGTTATATTAGTTGTATGCTATCATTGAATCATCCTACATTGAATATACAGGTCCGTTCGGACGGGTGGATATATAGACCTGCTCTACGCAACAGGAAGGCTTGTTGGACTAGGGGCTACCTTGACGGAACGGGTTACTACCGTGTGCGTGTGGATGGGAAGACATACAGGGTTCACCGTTTAGTTGCTGAAACGTTCATACCTAATCCTGCGGGACTTCCCGAAATAGACCATATAAACCGTGACCGCTCCGACAACCGTGTTGAGAACTTGCGGTGGGCTACCCGCACGGATAATTGTAGAAACACTTCCCGAACTGAACAGTGCGAGCAGGACTACGGGGTTCATAAATACACGGACTTTAAGAAGTATAATGCTTCCCGTGCCAGGAAGTATATGGCTACTGAAAATGGCAAGGCTAATCGTAAGCAATATATGGAGCGTTGGAAACTCACACACAGGGTCGTTCGTTGTGCCGATAAGAAATATCATAGGGTGTCTAACGAACGTGCAGAGGGACTGTTGAAGTTGCCCGTAAGCGAGAGGTTTCTATGACGCTACAACTAGGGGCGGTTGAATTGCTTGCACTATGTTTCAAGTATAGCGGGTTGCACAGTATAGGGTTGGAAGATGCTAGGCTCTATGGAAAGCGTGTGTCCGAATGCGTGAAGCGGGTTACGGGTGACGCTGTTATAATCCTGTGGGGTCCACGTTACTTGGGGATGATAGACCCACGTATCGCCTATGTGGACGAAGATGTGGCTGAAATGCGTTGCGGTCTTGATGACTTGGGCGTAATCCTTATAGGCGTTCCCGAAGTCATAAAGGCAGCAGCCGAACAGACGGGGTGGGAATCGTGAGAGCGAACCTTAACAAGACGGTCGTATTCGCAGACGGGCGAAAGCACAAGATATATGCACCCGTCGCCAAATTGCTAAAATTACTACCGCAGCACTTACGGACTGCGGACGCAATGATGCAGATAGCACAGAGGGTAGAATGACGACAATCATATTCATCGCATTGGTAGTCCTGGCGGGTTGGCTTATGTTTGACCCGTCGGATTGGGGGCACCGCAAGAACACGGGCAAGAAGATTAACGGTGTGGACGTGGGAGCCTACAAGCGGTTCCACGACAGGCACCAGGGACCGAAATAAACCTGCAATGATACCGCAGTCCCAAGGGCATCCCTTTGAAGTTGGGGGATGCCCAATTTGTTTCACAGTGTGTTGTTACACATACGGTGCAAATATATGGGGTGTGCCCGCTTTGTATATACAGGATATACAGTTTTTGCAGATGTAATTACTTGACGCAATTTTCGGTATTACCTATATTTGCAGATGTAATTACGCTTGCAACCTATACTGTAAAGGAACTGCTATGCCCACATACACAGATGAAGTAGAACGCTGCTACATATACGGTTTATGCCGTGAAAAACTTTTTGCACCTGGGGAACTCCCTAAGATTGAAAACTTTGAAAAGGCTTATGCGGATTACTTTCACGGGTGGTGCATACACCATAGGAACGAAATACCCAAGGATGGCTCTTCTCCAAAATCACGGGCATCCTTAATAGCCGAGGGGCTATATTACAATAGACCTGCTGTAGAACTTATATTTTTGAGAAGGAGTGAGCATACCCGCTTACACGCTACCCTTGAACCCGTGAATACACCCAAAGATTCTGCCACAGAGTCTAACGAGTCTTCTGCGGATTATGCCTACACACGGTATGCTGTAATCTGCCGTCACATCCGTAAAGGCGAAAGTGTTTGCAGTGCGGATTATCATTTTTATAGGCGATATTGCATACGACACGGCTTGACGAAACTAAAGGCTTCCGTAGATAATAAATTGCCTATGTTGTATGGTTCGGGGAATATGCAAGATTCCCGTTACGTTTCTATTATGGCACAACTTAATAAGGGTTGTTGCATAAGTTCGGGGGAGTTCCGTTACTTGAAGCGATATTGTTCCCGAACGGGTGCAGATATGCCCACGATAGTTTCGGAATTACGCTTTTGGTTGAAGAAGGATTGTGAATCCAGGTAAACTAAAAGACAGCCGAGAAGGGCTGTCACTTTGTTTCACTAGCAAATTTATTATCATTTACATGGTAAATGATAATAAATTTGGGTCCACCTGGCAAGGGTATTCCTTTGTAAATTTTTAGTTTACATTTGCTATTCCAGGAATCCTGGTATAGCAAAAAGGCACCGCAAGGACTATATGGCGAATCCCTGCGGTGCCCTGTGGGGTGTCTTGACTACTTCACGTTCCCTTGACTGCCCCGTGTGGGTAGCGGTGTTTGCAACCACCGCCCGCCCGTGTTTTTGAGCGTGTCGCCACGCCCCTGCTCGCCCGCTGTAAGACAGCGTTCGCCACCGCATACGCTCGGTCAGTATGATTTGAGCATCACTGCCCGTATTGCGGACAGGATAGGCTTACCTGGGTTACGTTTATGCCGTCGCATACCATTAGGACCTAATATAGTAAATTAACGTCGCTTGTTTCGTAAATCTTTAATATACTGTGGGACTTCTCGCTGTGCTACAGGGATTCCCCTGTATTTAATGGCTTCTGCGTTTGGAATCCATTGGGCTGTCCCATCCTTGAATTTAACAAATTTACAGGAAGCACTACGTTTATGTTCATACCGTTTACGGGACTGCTTGCCCTTATCTGTGGCACGATAGCCTTTTGCTTTAATCTTATAATAGTCAGCCGTATCATATGTATGGACTCCGTATTTTAAGTTGGCGGGGTCATTGGCTGATGTGTTCCTATTGTTTTCGCTCCTAGTAGCCCATCGTAAGTTCTCTAGTCTATTATCACTAGGATTCCTGTTTATGTGGTCTATTTCGGGCTTGTTTTGTGGGTTATCCAAAAACGTTTCAGCAATAAGCCTGTGGACATAGTAGTGCTTATATTTTATTTTAACTACTTTATAGCCGTCTGTGCCATTACTGCCAAAAGTCCAATGGGCTTTACGATTATAGCGTTTAGGAATCATAACGTGTCCGTCAGTGCATACTAGGATTCCTAACGTCGGGTGCTGTTTTACTCTAACATTACTCATATAGCATATACAAGAACGCCCGACAGATGCCTGTTGTGGAAGTCGGCACCCATCGGGCGTTCCTAAAATGCAAGTTGCGTTCACAAGGACTTCCACATACTTGTGTCTGCGTATGCTATCAATATAATAGTTTTTGATTGACCCGTCAAGGCGTTCGTGCAGGTATTCCCTTGCATTGTTCTCAAATTCTAGTTTGTGCCCAATCATTATGTTTTGTAGGTAATCTGTTAGTTTGTATAGGTATCTTGTTATATAGGACACCAAGGGTCGGTTTTGCTCCATAGCGGGAATTTAATTTCACGCATTCCACAGTGATTTTCTAACTTATATGTGTTCTTAAAAATATGCTCAAACTCCCGTCCACAATCCTGTTCCTGTGGGTGCAGTCGCCCGCACCTATACGCATAGCAGCCCTGTTACTGTGGATTCTAGCCCTGTGCGAAAAGCCCCGCAAGAAATACCTGCGGGGCTGTAAGAAGGAGAAAATAGGACACACATTATCCTACACCAAATATAACTTAATTCCGACGCAAGCGGTCGTATTCCCTACGCAGCATATCGTATTCGTGCTGCCTGCTGCTCAACTCCCGTTGCAGGTGCCTGTTCATATCCACCAGGTTATCGTAGCCCTGGCAGCGTAGCCTGTATTTCCTGGTCCGCTGCACCAGGTCCCGCATACGCCTGCGGTCCGACCCGTGGGCGAACATACACCCTAGCGTAAAGGCGATGAACGCCACAAACAGATAACTCATTTGTCCACCTTGCGTTTGGCGAATGCGTCAGCCCCGTAATGGAATTTGTAGTATAGGTCCATTCCGCACTTCGGGCATACACAGTCGTAGTTGCGTAACTTGTCATAGTCGCACTTCTCATTTAGACACTTCATTCCCCCTCCCTGTTGCGTAGCAGTTTACGCAGGATATGGTTGTCCCATTTCAGTTTGTCGTTTTCGTGTTCCAGGTCACGGATTTGCTCAAGGGCGTTCCTGCGGGCGTATAGGTAGCCCAGGGTCCAACAGCACACGACGCTGACAGCCGTTTGCCAATTATCCGTCAGTATGCTCCAAATAACGTCCGTCATTCGTCCCTCCCCGTAGCCATTTTATGAAACGCCCTGGCTTTCGCTTCCCATTCAGCAGCCTTGCGTTTCCAATCCTGGACTTCCTCTTCTAGCATTTGAACGTCGTGGTCCGCACACAGGTTGTCCTGTTCTAGTTTCGTATTACGCTCACGCAGCAAACGTATTGTTTCGTTGTAGTCGTCCGACGCTTCACGCAGCAACTTGCGGTAGTGGCTGTCTTGGAAAAAGCGTCCTATCGCAAACCCTAGCATTATGGCATACACGCCCGCCAGGATATTCAATCCAACATAGTCTATCATAGGTCCTCCAGGTTTACAGGTTCAAATTTCATTTCGGGTTTTTCTAGCCCAAACGCACGGGCGAGCAGGTCAGCCATTACCAGGCTTGTTTTCCCCACTAGCGGATAGCCACCTTCGGGCGGGGGCGTGTTCGGGGCGTAGCGAACAGGCGTTTTCGGGGTGTCAGTTTTTGGCATATTCTAGGTAATTCCTTATATTCATAGTTTGTGTGTAAAATCGGTAGGTAGGGTTTTTAACTTGTATGCAAGGGCAGGCGGGGCGAGGGGCGTTGTTCGCCTGCCACAAATATAACAGAATATCTAATACAATACCCCGCTCCCGCTAGAAAAATCCGCAGCGTATCGGAAGTGGATATAACATTTTACCAGGTGCATCACTACTTGAACCCGCAGATACGCTTTATAAGGGTCTTACAGTCGTCTGTGCAGGCGTAGTAGCAGCAACCCCCGACCAGGTTGGGATTAGAGCCGTGGTTTTCCATAAGCCCCTTTGTGACAAGTCCCTCGCATATCACGCCATCGTTGGACGTGGGCTGTGTGCAGAAGTGGTTACGGAAAGCGACCTTCCCGTAATCGTAGCCTAGCGTATGCTTGATAATGTCAATTTCTGCCAGGGACAGTTGAATGTGGTCCAGGTCTAGCATAGGCGGTTGAGCAGGTTGGAAATGGCTTGTGACACGCCCAGGGTGTGAAGCGGGGCGACGATTACGGAGTGCTGCGAGTCGTCAGCGACAATGCGGATAGAATCGTCGGTGTTGGCTACCCCGACGGTGGCGGTGTAATGGAACGACAGGGAGTCGTCCAGGACCATATCCCCGAACACCTGGAACGAGTGGTCGGATTGGCGTGTGACGACAGGGGTCTTGAACGTGCAGGAACGGGCGTATGCGGAAACGCCCAGGGCGATAATGTTGAAAATCTTGTCGCACAGGTAGTCGGCAGCGAAGTCGGCACGACGGGCAAGTTCCCGTGGGTCGTAATTTTCGGGGGATTTGTCGTATGTGAGAGTTTCCATAATAGAGCGGGGGTTGTGGTGGAATATAACAGATTACAGAATGCCCCGACGTTCCACGGTCCGTGCATCCAGGGAGAAGACGGCACCGCAGACGGAGCAGCGTTTGATATAGACAGGTTTGCCCGTGAGCGGGTCCCGACGCAGTTCCACGTCGCCCGCCAGGTTGGAAATGACGGGCTTTACGGAATCCTCGGAATTGCACAGGGGGCAGCGTGACCAGGTATGCGTGAGTTTCATAGTGAATATAACAGGTTACTTGCAGTCCCGTGCGTAAAGGACGAACGTGGTCCAGGTTTGCGAATCGGTGCTGCGACGTGGGGGTTCGTTCACGGTTCGGATTAGGATTTTGGGGAACACGGTAAGCGTGTGCCTGGTCCCGTCCAGGGTGTAGTGCAGTTTAGCGGACTTTCGTGGGTGGAAGTTCCAATTAGGGTCGTTGAACAGGGACAGGTGGACGGTGTGGGTGAACGGGACGATTTGGAGCGACTTGATTCTGCCGTCCAGGTTCCAGGACTTGCCGTCGGACACGAACTGAAAGTCCGTGGACTTGCCGTCAAATTCTATGTTCATAGTGGTGCCTCGGTTGCGGGTTGAATATAACACATTATCCAATATAACTAATTACCTGCGGAATGTCAACGGGGGTCAATGAAGTCAAGTTCCCGTGTGAGTTCTTCGGGCGAGAACGTATAGACGGACCAATCGTCGCTCAATATGATTACGTGGTCGTCCAGGTATTTGTCGTCCAGGCACAGGCGAAGTTTCACGTCGGGCATAATTTGGCAGTCGTGGAAAACCTTGTCGGGGAACGGCTCGCCTGGGCGGGTCGTCACGACCTGGACGTTCGGGTAGCGGTCCTGGCAGATAGCCTGGAATTGTTGCAGGGATATGGGCATTAGTCTAACCAATCGGGTTTGGGGAAACGGGTAGTGTATTGGATTTCGTCGCAGGGGGTTTCTTCAACGTCGTAGGCATCGTCCCAAAATTCGGACAGGTCAGCGTCGGACGGCAGGTAGCAGACAATGATTGCTGCGGTCGGCTTGAAGTTGCCGTCCTGTTCGTAGCCCGAAATCCAATACGGGACACCCAGGGGTTTGAGTGTCTTGAGCGGTCGGGGGTCGTTGACGGATTTGGTCTTGAATCGGTAGTGGACGTATTTAGCCATTGCGGGTTCCTTTTTTGGTCTTCTGTTTTTTCGGGTCGGGGTGCGTTGCGTCAAGGGCAGCGATTAGGTCTTCACGGATTTCACGTTTTTCCCGTTCGGAGTATTGTTTAAGCATTCTTGGGTTCCTTTTCGGTTTTGGATTTCAGTTCGTGGTAGCACTTGTCGCATACGAACAGGGGTATTCCGTTCGGGGCTTCACGGCAACTGCCTGGGTAAAGGGGGGCACCGCATTTGTCGCATTTCATAGGGGGTCCTTTGTTGAAAGTGAATATAACAGATTACTTAATCGTGGTCCAGGGTCTTGATAGCGTCCAGGATTACGCCCTGGATTCGTGTGGACGTGAGCGGGATTTCCCTGGGCTGCGTGTCGTTGCCCAGGATAATCTTGATTGATTCGTTACCGCTGTCGTCCACGGTTGCCGTGTAGTTGAAACGGAAATCAATGTCGTCAATGGTCACGGTCCCGTAGATGCACCAGGTATGGTCGGGCTGCAACGTGATTGTTGGCGGGAACGTGGAACAGCAGTGGTAGCAGGACGGAATACCGTTGGCTACTATGTGGCGTATCTTGTTGCCCAGGTAGGTCGCTGCCACGTCCGCACGTTCGGCAAGTTCGTGGGTGTCGTAGTTTTCGGGGAGTTTGTCGTAGGTAAACGTTTGCATAGGGTCTTCTCTTATTTCTTCGGTTTTGCAGATTTCTTCGGGTTACGGCTGTATTCTAGGGAAACCATCGCAAAGCCTTGATGGTCCACAAGGATATGCCCTTTTGAACGGGCTATGTCTATCGCACTGATTTGTGTATGGCTCATATCGTCGGGTCCTTGAAAGCGAATATAACAGATTACTCAATGCAGCCGTGGTAGTTGTAGTCCCTGCGGACTTTTTCGGTCGTGAGTATCTTGCAGTTCAATAACAGGTTCTTCCAAAAGGAATAGGTCGTCGGGTCAATGTCGTCGCACACCCATTCCCCGCTGCGTGGCTGCTTCCAACCCTGTGCGTCGCAAGCCAGGTCCAGGTGTTCACGGGACAATTCGGGTTTTCCTGTGTAGGGGTTATTTTCGTAGCGACGGGAAACGCCCGTGCAGTGATAGATACAGGGTCCGTGGGGCGTGTTAATCAAAACCCACTTCCAGGCTAGTTGTTGGGCATCCTTGCACACCTGGTCTGTGAAGGCTTCTTCCAACTTGGGGAGTTGGTATTGAAGTTCGTTTATCTTCATTCGGGTGTCAAGCAATTTGGAGTAGTGCTGTATGGAGTTTGCGAACAGGGGGTTTGCCATAATAGCGGGTCCTTGAAAGTGAATATAACTGATTACCGACAGCAGGCGGGGATTTCCCGTGGGTCCATAATGTCCTCGGATTCGTCGGGGTGCGGGGTGCCATATTCCAGGATAATGCGGGACGATTCACGTGTAGCGTAGTCGTCTGTCATATCCGTGGTGTCGTCGTAGCAGGCGACGATTTCCCCGTTGTAGCGGATATAGGAACAACTACCATAGGACTCAATGAACGTTCCACGGGGGCGGGTTTCGTGTGTAAGGTTGAGTTTCTGCAAGAGCAGGTCAAAGACCTTGTGTGCTTTTTCGGATGGGGTCATACGTTTTCCTTTTGTTCGGGTTCGTCGTCATACGGGGGATTCGGGTGTTCTTCGCACCATTTGGCGAAGTCGCCCATTTGCTGCACAATCACTTTTTCGTCTTCTTCACGTTCCCGTATGAACCTTTGAAGACCACGTTGGTTATACCTGCACCCAAGTTCGCCCTTGGCGTTTTCGTAGATATAGTCTTCGTTATCCCCGAACAACTTGCAGATTGGGTAGTTTTCCTGGTAATCGTAATCTTCGTATGGGCAGTTCTTACAACGCATTATATAACACTTTATCTGTTAGGGGTCAAAAATTTTCTTGAGCGTCACGGGTCGTTCTATCCTGCGTCAAGTTCTGCGATAGCCTTTGCGATGGCTTCTTTTTCAAGTGCCACCAATCGGGAGCCACCGCCCGCACGGTCAATCTTGATAACGTTCTTCGTGGGGTCGTTTGCACAAATTCTAGTGGAATACGAATAGACAACCTTGTGGCTGTGGCGAATTTCTATGTAGCCTGCGATGTAGATAGAATGATTCGTGATATGGTCGGGCAACGTGATAATCGGGACACTAGGCTGACAATTCGTTTGCAAGGAAGCGACGACGCAGCCCGCCACCAGGTAGCGGATTTTATCGCACAGGTAGGTAATGGCGTAGTCTGCGTTTTCGGCTAGGATATTCAGTTCGCAGTCCTGGGGGTCCTTGTCGTATTTGAGTTTCATAAAAATACCTTGTGGGTTGAAAGTGAATATAACTGAATACCTAGCAAATGGCTTCAATATTTTTAAGGAACGCTATACCCTGCTCCAACTCTATTTCGTTGAAATGGGTAAGTAGGTATTCCCTGTTATGCTCCAAGTGCAGGGCGACTGTTCGGGCGTTCGTCAATGCCGTTCGGCAGACGGGGGCAAGTTTGATTTTGGAATAGTCAATCTTCGTAAGGTTCTTGCTGCTTTCCAGGAACTTGTTTGCGGGCAGGTAGTGGTTGAGCCAGGTGTAGGCGTAGCGGATAGATTGCTTGACGTGTTCTTCGGTCACGTTCTTCCAAATGACATAACTGCCTGGACCGACCGTAAGGGTCGTATCGTCGGCTACGTTTAGCCTTGCGTAATTGTGGTCGGGCGTGTCTTCCTGGCTGATTACAAGGCGAACGTAGTAGCCCGCCTTCTTCGGGTCGGTTTCGTGCTGAAACACCGTGAAGTCGGGGTATTCGTTCTTGAACCTGCGGTAGATTGAAAGCAGGTCCAGGGTTTCGTCGTTTTCGGCTTCTTCGCACATAGGTCAGTCCTCGGTCTTAATGTCTTCGGGATAGCACCACAGGTGTGTGGCACGGACTTGCGTGTAGTGGAACAGCGGGTATTCCCCGTCGCTAGAATATACGCAGTTTTCGTGCGTATTGTATTGGCAACTGCTTGCGTGTTGCAGGGTCAGTTCCTTGCGTTTGATTAGAATGCAGCAATCACGTTTGGGCGGTTCGTCAAAACTACGCCAGGTAACGGTGCAGTGTTCAATTACGGGCATACTTCTTTTTCAGTTCTTCTTGATAGTTGAGCATCCAGGTCAATTCGGTAGGTGTAAATGCCTGGGCGATTTCTTCCATAGAAACTTCGGTTTCAACGACCGTGCGGGCGGTGTTGGGGAACTCCCCCTTTACAAGTCGGTCGTTCATTATAACCAAAGTTGAGCCATTGGAATGACGCATAATTGTAAGATTTACTTTTTTCATAGGCTAGATTTAGGGGTTTAGGTTGGAGCGTTTCCGAACGGACCGCCATAGACCAGGGGTTTTCCTAGTTTCGGGCGTGTGTCCCACATAGTCTTGAACAGGTAGTCCCGCCTTACGCCTGCGTGTTTCTCGCACATTCCGTAATGTTCCACGGAATAAACAGCAGGTTCGTTACAGCCCCCAACAAAGCAGGAGGCATCCCCGAAATCTTTGCGGTGGCGGTCCTTGTATTCTTCGTAGGTCGGGAACGTCGGTATAATCTTGCGGGCATCGTCCTGGACCCTTTTCACGCTGTCGTCGGGTAGTTCGTCCAGGTATCGTTGAACTTTGGCGAACGGCATATCCTCGGTAATGAGCCGTAAATCTGCAACCGTTCTAGGCAGCAGGCAGTTCAACTTTATAAACAGGGTCATATCTTCCACGGACTTGAAGTCTTCCCGTTCTTCTACCAACTTGCAGTGGTCGCCCAGGGTCCTGTGGACCATATAGCATTCGCCTGTTTTCAAGCCGATATACCATTGACGCTTTAAGAAATTCAAAAGGATTTCGTCATTATCTTCGTAGGTATGGTCTATTTCCACGCAGATACCGCAGCAGAACAGCAGGTTAATGATGTTGAATACTGCGTCCCTGGTCTTTTCGTCCCAATGAATGATAGTCATTTGTCCTCGGTGGTTGTGGTTATTACATACTGAATATAACTAATTACCTGATGAATGTCAATAGGTAATATAACAAAATATCAAGGAAGTTTGAGTTGTATCGGGAACATTGGGTTTTCGGGGACGGGCGTATTGCCCAGGACCAAATACGCTGCGATAGCGAACCCCGTGAGCAGCAGGGCTACAACTGAAAATCGGGTTTTCCTGGACATAACGGGGTCCAGGACAATGGCTAGGCAGGCAATACCGACTACCCCGCCAATAAGATACATAATGTCGTAAGGGGTCATTGGGCTAGTCCTTTATATGGAGCGTAGCGGATTCGTCCCAACGGTCTGCACCGACGGCACGGACGCTGCACCCGTCGGATTCGCCACTTGCGGGCTTGCGGAAACGAATGTCGTTCTTGCAGATATACTGCGTCTTCGTTTCACGCAGGACAGGGTAAACGTTTTGACCGCCCTTTACGAACGGATTACGTTGGGTAATGTATTTCATAAGAGAGCATCCTCGTTCAATTCTTGGGCTATGTCAAGGACATAGTAGTTTTCCTGTTTGTAATCCCCGCACGGGGGTTGGCGACGGTCCACTGTCACGCACAACCTGTCCTTGTATTCCCCACAGATTTCAAGCGTGATAACCAGGTCTTTGCGGGTATCGGGATTGACTACGTTTACGACCATTGTTAATTTCCTTTTACGTTAGCATAGGTTTGACGTTGGGACATTCTTTCAAGATTTCGTCGTGGATTTCCTGGAACTCCCGCATAAGGATTTCTTGGGCGGGCATACAGGAATACACAAGGTCGTGGAAGTTTATGAGGCGGTCCCTGGTAATGAACTCCCCATTCAACTTCTGCGTGTCTGCGTGGATATGAATGTTCGGTTCCACTAACCACCAGGTAAACGTGATGGGTCCGATTTCCACGAAATGCCACTGACCCCTACAATCCTTGCAGGCACGGAAATATCCGTTGCGTCGTTCCTTACCGCAAATCGGGCAGCACTTGAACGGCTTCAA
>JAFYKO010000180.1 GCA_017537515.1 Clostridia bacterium
GACGAAGTGCCAACAATATGGGTAGATGTTGCCATTTCACCACCGCCGTTGTTTGCGTTGTATTGCACATAATAAACGTCTGCTTCAGTCATTGTGATTGTTATCAAACCCGCACTACTAACTTCAATATTTCCAGTATTTTTTTCTGGCAAAATTGCCGTTTCATACCCTTCAACTTCACCAACCGTACAGCCACTAAGTGAAATATTTATTGCAAATTCATTTAAATTTTCTATTTTTAAATTAAAATATGCACCAAAAGTGTTCGTACTGTTAAGTTTCAACTCATTTGCGGACAAACTAACACCGCTTGCTATTTCCGATGTTTTGTTATTGAACACAAGGTTGTCATTAACATAAATTGCACACAACATAGACGGCTCCATTTTTAACCCTAGTTTCAATGTCATCGACTTGTTCATTGCAATAACACCCATTAAAAGCAGGATGCCTGCCATTATTGTTGTCACAATTATCATAAATATTTGATAATGACTTAATCTTTTGTTCATTTTTTTTATCTCCTTTTTAAGCGAAATTGGTCTTTTTTTTTACGCTTATTGGTTAAATTATAACAACTTTTTTTGCAATAGTCAAATGTTTTGGAGTAAATAATTTATATTTTTGGAGTACTTTTTTTATATTTTGGCTCTATAATTAGTTAATAATATTTGATTAAATACTTAAAAGGATTTGAATAAAATGGATATTGCAAGAAAAATTGATATGCTGAGATATAAAAAAGGTTGGTCTATTTACAAACTAAGTCTTGAAACAGGAATTACACAATCCGCATTCGCAAATTGGATTGCGGGCAAAAGCACTCCTTCCCTACCAAATTTACAAGCCGTTTGCGAAGCATTTGGCATAACTCTTGCAAATTTATTTGCCGAAGAAGGTATTGTTGAAGTTACTCCCGAACTCAAACCAATTCTTGAAAACTGGACACTCCTTTCAAAAACTGAACAAGAGTCAATCAAATTAATCATTGAAAATTATATGAACAACAAACAAAGCAAATAAAGAAAAACCGAGTTTGAAACACTCGATTTTTTTATTACTTGAATTCAACACAAGGAGTTTGTAGGTTTTTACAAAAAGAATGTTGGTCAAATTATATTAACTCTTATCAACTCGCCATTGTTTGCGTCTTGGTAAGTTATCCAATAGCCTTCGCCTTTGGGGTCAGCGAGGTCAATTGGAAGCCACTGGGCAGACTCGTTAAAGTCTGAGGGAGGTTTTTCCGTCCATTTTGCTGGAAGCC
The DNA here is from genome assembly GCA_017537515.1 of Clostridia bacterium. Lineage (GTDB taxonomy): Bacteria > Bacillota > Clostridia > Christensenellales > UBA1242 > UBA5489. Next base: position 1,265 of record JAFYKO010000180.1, read on the forward strand.
CATAGCAGACGTATTTCACTGTGTTGTCGTCATAAATAAGGCCAACAACATAAAACTTTTTGTCGTTGTTGTAGTCCACTTTCACCCATTTTGAGTTGGGGATAATTTCCGTTAAAACCTCGTCAACTGGGTATTTTTCAAAAAGCAAATCTATTTGCCCGCCTATTTCATCTATAAAATTATGGCTTACGTTTGGCACTCGCAGTTGGCCTTTTTGTATTTTTTCTTCGTCTGGAGATTTTTCAAGTTTTGGAGGCTCTTTTTCCTCTTTTTTTTCTTGCTCGGCATAAAAAACATCTTTGTAAACACATTTTTCACAAGAGGCACAGTCCGTCATACATTTGTCAATTTCTTTTTCGATTTCTTCTGAATCCTCGTATTCAATATGGTTTTGGTTTAAGATTTCCTCAACTTCTTTCGGCTTGCTGGCGTCCATTACGCTGAGGGCTTCAAGCAGTAAATCTTCACTCTTGACTGCGTTTTGATTTATGGCCCCAAGCAGTGTTGGTTCGTTTTTTCCACCGACAGAACTCACCACTGCACAAGTGCAATTGCTTGGGATTTTTGCAAAAATTGAACCAAACCCGTATTCCATATATCCTGTTCGTTTAAGCTGTGCTTTCTGGACTTTCCCATCAACCAAAAGCCCGAGCGTTAAAACACCTAAAGGTTCTTCTCTAAAATTATAAAGACGGATTTGACCGGTAACATTTCCAGACTGGCTTTGGATTTTGAGAACTGCTTTTTTGAGAGAGTTGTCAACTGAGTTTAAAACTATAGATTTGCTAAATAACATTCTTTCTCCTTTACTTATAGGCATAGTATATGAAAAAAAACAAAAAGAGGTTTATATCTTTTTGTTTAAAGAAAAGAAGATTTGTCGAATTTGACTTAACGCCAGTTTTTCCGCCCTTACATCTTCACGCAAATTGTTGTTTTTGAGTGTTTCAAGAACTTGGGTTTTGTCATAACCCGCTTTTGTAAGGTTGTTATAAAGCGTTTTTCGTTTCATTGCAAAGATTTTTCCCACAAAATTTGAAAAGGCTTTATTAAACTGCACGTCACTTTTTCTTGTAAGCCTTATAACAGCAGAGTCTACTTTTGGGCGAGGTGTAAACATCTGTTTTTTGACAATTCTTGTTATTTTTGAATCGCAGTAGTATGCAAGCATTACAGATAAAATTCCGTAATTTTCCTCACCGGCTTTTGCAACAATCTCTTGTGCGACTTCCTTCTGCACCATAATTGTAATTGATTTTGCCTTGTTGGTTTCTTCCAAGAACTTAAAAATCAGCGGGGTTGTTA
>JAFYKO010000181.1 GCA_017537515.1 Clostridia bacterium
AGGCCTGTGAAGATGAGGTATATCACGACTGGTATAAGCGAGAGCATCATTCCACCAAGCATTGTCAAAAGTGATGCAAGCCCTTGTTTTATTGGTTGGGTTTCATTTTCCCAATTCATTTTTGGGTAAACAAGATTGAGGAGAAGTCCACCCGCTGACACGATTAGGGCGAAAATAAGGGCCAGAATCAGAAGCATAACAAAATCTAAAACCGAAAATTTTAGTGCAATCGACAATACTGTTATTGCAATTATTGAAGGGATAATTATAATAAAGAAATTGAGCAATGTCTTTGCAAGAAATACAACCTTAACATTTATTGGACTGCTTTTGAGAATCCAAAATTGCTTGCCTTCGAGAGAAATTGAGGAGCAGGAAATCATTGTTGTTGAACTTAAAGCACATATAATAACTCCCACAAGGCCGACGATTAAAGCTTGGTCGCCAATAACCCCAAGCACTTTTTCACCGCCAAAAACTCCAATCATAAAACCAAAAGCAAGGATAAGAAGCGGTCCGATTAAGGTATTTGAAACATATGCTGGGCTTGAAAAATAAAAGCTTGCCTCTTTCCTTAAAAGTCCAAAAAGACCGCTTTTTTTCTCTGTGAATTTTAAGGTGCTTGAAGTCGATGCGTACCCAACAAAATCTCTTCCAAAATTTTTCGCATAAAGCATTAAGCCAATCGCAAAAGGAATTATACATAAAAGCAATATATACACTTTTGGCAAGAATCCTTCGTTTAATGCAAAATACATAAGTTGTGAGGTTATAGGTCTATCAGCAAAGTATTCTGCAAGTCCAAGCGGATTTACGGTGCCATAACCAAAAGTTTTCGTAAACAACAATGCAAGGACAACTATCATCAAAATTGTTGCTGTCAAACTTTTCAACATATCCGAATATTTGGAACGATTGAAAACTCTTGTAATGATGAAACTGAACACATACGAAACACCAACAGAAAAAAGTGGCAAAATGAAAACTAAGACTAGGGTGCTTAAAAGCTGAAGGATGTCAAAGCCTTCATATATTTGATAAAGCACAAAAAATGGCAAAATAAGTGCAAATGAAAAAGCAAAATCCATTGCGTATTTTGAAAAAGTTTTCGACAATACAATTTCGCTTTTTCTTAGTGGCAAGGACATCAGAAGTTCGCTATCTCCTTGTTTTTTTGTGGCAACACTTCGCATTATGGCCAAAACAAACAAGAGTATTATGGCAACCATAAACCCGTGAAATAAACACACTTTTGCAAGACCTAAGGGTGCAAGCCCTTGAAACATCGACCACGCTTGGATGGTGTAAAGTGCCAAGATTCCAAGACCCGATAAAACCAGGGCAAAAATACCTACGTAAATAGATTTTTCCCGTTTTTTGCCACGAAATATATTTAATAATTTTAATAAATCATATTTTAATAATATTTTAAGATTTTGCATCTGTTATCTCCAAGAACACATTTTCAAGAGACTTGTCTTTCTTTATCTCGGACATTTTCCCAACTGCAACAATTTCTCCGTTTTTTATGATTGCAACCTTATTGCAAAGTTTCTCCGCAACTTCCAAAACGTGAGTTGAAAAGAAAATTGCTCCACCTTCAGCAACAAAGTCTTTCATAATCTTTTTTAGTGTAAAAGTTGCTTTTGGGTCTAAGCCCACAAAAGGTTCATCCAAGATTAAGAGTTTTGGCGAATGTACAAGTGCTGAAATAATTGCCAGTTTCTGCCTCATTCCGTGCGAGTAAGTTTTGATAGGATTATTCAAAACATCATAAATTTCAAGTTGTTTTGCGTACTTCTCGCAGAGTTTTTCACGAGTGTTTTTGTCAACATTGAAAATATCACAAATAAAATTTATGTATTGCACGCCCGAAAGCGAGTCGTAAAGGTCCGGATTGTCGGGAATGAATGCAATTTTCTTTTTTGCCTCAACCGGATTTTGTTTTACACTTACTCCATCAATAAAAATATCGCCTTCCGTTATTGAAGACACCCCTACAATACTCTTTATTGTAGTTGTTTTTCCAGCACCATTATGGCCGATAAATGCAAAAATATCGCCTTTTTCAATTTCAAGGTTTATATTTTTCGCTCCCACTTTTCCATTTTCATAAATCTTGGTGTAATTTCGTATTTTTAACATAATCTCACTCCTTGAATAACATTATGGCATTTTAAAAACAAAAAGTCAAGCAAAATATAAATAGTCTA
>JAFYKO010000182.1 GCA_017537515.1 Clostridia bacterium
ATTCGAAGAAACAAAAAGGAACAACAAAAACAAAAAGACCTTGTCGACAGCCTCAAAATCGGCGAATACGTGTTGACTTACTCTGGCGTTTTTGGAAAAATTGTTGAAATGACCGAAAAAGAAATGGGCAAATTTATTGTTATCGAAACTGGCGAAAAACACAAAAACTATATGACAGTAAGCGAAAACGCAATTTATATGCTTGCAAACAACAATCCAAAGATATACTCAGCGGATGGCGAAGTTGTAAAACCAGAAGAAAAAACAGAAAACAAACAAGAAGACAAAAAGACAGAAGACAAAAAACAAGAAGAAAAAGAATAAAATCGCAGGCGTTGGCCTGTTTTTTTATGCAAGAAAAACGCCCGCAAGCAAGCGGGCGGGTGCCTGAGGCACCTTGCATTAAGAGTTAGCAGTTAGGAGTTAGGAGTTATTGTTATTCCGCCTCCCTAACGGACCGGCGGAATGTATCCCATCTTTTTAATATCTTTTTGGTTTATTCTTTGAAAACGGAACCCCCGTAAGGAACCTTGACGGGGAACCCGTTTTCTTCGACTAAACGCAAAAATCTTATTAAAAATCTGGCTGTCCACACCTCCAATTAAAGGATATTTGTTGGCTTGCTGTATGTTTGATTGAGAGGTATGGAAGGGGCGGAGTGGGTGCCTGAGGCACCTTGCATTTAGAAGCGTCAGCTCAATGGCTTGGTGGCACTGCCACCCCAAAGCCAAGAGAAATCAAAATAGCTCGATTTATTTCACGCATCTTGGAAGAGTCAAGCGAAGAAACCTTTTGCTTTAAGCGAGTTTTGTCTATGGTTCGAATTTGCTCAAGAAGAACAACACTGTCTTTTGGTAAAGAGTAAATTTCACAAGGAAGTTCAATGTGCGTAGGAATTTTAGCCTTGTTTATCTGACTTGTTATCGCTGCAACAATAACAGTAGGTGAAAATTTGTTTCCAATATCATTTTGAAGAACAACAATAGGACGAACGCCCCCTTGTTCGCTTCCGACAACAGGGGACAAGTCCGCATAATAAATTTCACCTCGCTTAATTTCCATCAGTTAAAAGTTTTTCATAATCCTCAAGCCCCTTCAAATCTGGCGAGAGGAAAGACTCCTCCAAAATCATATTATGCAACTGCTCTTTCAAATGTTTTTGCCAAAAATCCACTAAATCACCATTTGTTTTTTCAAAATCGTGGATTTGTTTTTCCATTAAAGAAGCAAGCATTTCAAAATCAATCATAATTATCTCCTAACATCTTTATAATTAATCATTTTCAAAAAATTATTTAAAAAAAGCCAGATTTTTCTAAAAAAAACCAAGACTTTAAAAAAATTTTTAAAAATTTTACAAAAAGTGTCAAAATTTGATAGACTTTGTGAATTTTTTTTGCTATAATGTGAAAGAATAAGAAAAAAAGGAGATGAAATATGGCTGAAGTCTACAACAAAAAATACAAATTCTACAAATTTTCAAAAATCGTTCTTTTGGTGGTGGCAATCCCACTCCTCGCCCTCGCACTGTTTTCTGCGATTGTTATGAACACCTCAAAAGAAGCAGGTGGCTATCCTTCTATGTTTGGATACACCGTTATCGACCTCACCTACGACCAAAACGCTTATTATGGTGAAGGTGTCAACAAAAAAATTATGGTCCAAAAAGTATCCAACGACGACTACAAAGTTGGGGATATTATCGTTTATTATGTCAACATTAGCGGTGAAGAACCTGACAAAGGCGGTGTCTTCCACGACAACAACGCCCTCTCATATTCTGGCATTATCCAAAACGATGCAATGACCTATGGTGACCCGGTTATCGGCGTTGATATTTCAGCAATCAGCGTCGGACAAATCGGAAGCATCGGCAAAATCACCGAAACCGGCACAAACAACGTTCACGACGCATTTACGGTTTATGTTTCTGAATCTCAGTCAACCTCTGACCAAGACAACGCAGTGTTCGCAGAAAACGTTCTTGGAAAAATGGTTGAAGCAAGCCCAATCCTTATCGACGTCTTGACTTATTGTGCATCTGTGCAAAACTTTATTATCCTTGTCCTTATCCCTCTTCTAGTCGTCCTTGCCCTTCAAATTATGAACACCGTTGCAAGACGTGCTTACGAAAGAAGTGAAAGACTGGATGAAAAAGAAAGAATCAGAGTCCAAGAAAATGCACAAGACGCACCTCTCGACCAAGCAGAACCAATCAATCAATACCAAGAAAGCCTCGCACAAACAGTTGAAGGATTCAATCAAAACCCTGGCGTTCGCAGAGCACCTCCATCAAGACCAAGAGCCCAAGCCCCAGTGCAACCAGCACCAGCAAGAGCCCCAGTGCAACCAGCAAGGGCCCAAGCACCAGTACAACCAGCAAGGGTTCAAGCACCAGTACAACCAGCAAGGGTTCAAGCACCTGTGCAACCAGCACCACAGCCAAGACCAGCACCTCAGCCACGTGCAGTGCCAAGAGTACCAACAGCTTCTCAACGTCCTACGGCAACAAGCAGGCCAGTTCCAAGAGCCCCACAAACCCCTCCATCAACCCCAGCTCGTCCACCTGTACGCCCAAGACAAACACCTCCAAAACAATAATCAATCTTCCCAAGACTCCTTGAATGAAGATACAAAAAAACTTGTGCGAAGCCCTCTTCGCCTTGTTTTTATTTAGAAACCTCAAAACTTAAAAGGAAAACACTATGAAAAAAGTAGCAAAATTCGAAAAAGTCTCATTCGCCCAATTTGAAAAAGACTTTCAAAGCCTATTCGAAGGCAATTATGATATAAAAGAAATTTACGATAAACTCAAACTCCCCGCCCGAGGAACAAGATTCTCCGCCGGCTACGACTTTTTCAGCCCCATAGCCTTCACCCTCGCACCAAACCAAACAATAACCATCCCAACCGGCATAAGAGCCAAAATAGAGGACTTTTACTTCCTCCAAATTTTCCCAAGAAGTAGTCTAGGATTCAAATTCCGCCTTCAACTCAACAATACTGTGGGCATAATAGATTCCGACTATTACAACGCACAAAACGAAGGCCATATCCTCATCAAACTCACAAACGCTTCAAACGAAAACAAAACAGCCGAAGTCTTGCAAGGGCAAGGTCTCGCACAAGGCATATTCACAGAGTTTGGGATAACCATCGACGACAACGCCTCAGGCGAAAGAATCGGCGGATTCGGAAGCACAAACAAATAAACCACTCCCCAAATCTTTTGGGGATTTTTTATTTGTAACAATTTTTGTTATAGTATTGACAAATCTTGAAAATATGTTACAATAAATACAAATCTCGGTACGACCGATAACACTAAAAGGAAAAGACAAAATGAGAGTATCAAACGTTAGAGTTAGCGACCTAGAAGAAAGCGTGAAGGCAAGCAAATACCCAATGTCAATTTCACCTGATTCTTGCACGACAGAACTCACAAAAACAGCACAAGCACTTGCACAAAGCGGAAAAGGAGAAGGCCACGACCAGTATCTCACAGGCATTTTGGTGTCCTTCGACCTCACCTGCTCAAACAAAATGTGGGTTGAAATGGAACGTTACCGTTTCGTAAGCTTCGTTTCAAGCCAAAGCACAATGCACAGAATCACAAGATTCAACATCAAAGAGCAATGCAATGGCTATGTTGATGAAATCATCCTCAACCGCCTCCAACAGCTTCAAGAAGAAAGCATTCAAGACCCAACCAACGACGAGAAAAAACTCCGCCTTCTTTACAACGTTCCAAGCGGTTTCGAACTCACAGCAAGACTCACAACCAACTATCGAGCATTAAAAACAGTCTACGCACAACGAAACAACCACCGACTCCCAGAATGGCGAGCATTCTGCAAGTTTATTGAAACCTTGCCTCGTGCAAAAGAGTTGATTATCCCAAAACAAAAAGACCTAGAACAAGGAGCCGAAATGTAATGATACTTCAAGGAAAACCCGTCGCCGACGCAGTTTTAGAGAGAACTAGGGCATACATACAACAAAACAACCTAAAACTCAAACTTGCCATAATCACAAGCGGAACCGACCCCGCAAGTGCAATCTACGCAAGAAACAAAATGAACGCCTGTGCGTCTTGTGGAATTGACCACGAACTTATCTCAATGCCCGAGTCTTCAACCACAAAAGACTACGCAAAAATGATAGCCCACCTCAACAACGACCCAAAAACAACAGGCATTATCTTGCAATTACCGTTGCCAAGCTTTATCAACGAAAAACAGCTTATCGAACTTATCGCACCTGAAAAAGATGTCGACGGATTCACGAAAAAGGCCAAATTTCCGCCTTGCACACCAGCAGGAATTTTGACAATCCTTGATTATTACAAAGGCAAAAACTGGCTTGAAGGCAAAAACGCAGTCGTGATAGGCCGAAGCAGTATCGTGGGAAGCCCAATGGCAACACTCTTGACCTCAAGAAACGCAACCGTAACCCTCTGCCACTCAAAAACACCAGATATGACATACTACACAAAAAACGCAGATGTTATCGTTGTTGCAACAGGCAAAGCCAAACTCTTGAAAAAAGAAATGGTGAAGGAAGGCTCAACAATAATCGATGTGGGCATAAACCGAATCGACGGCAAACTTTACGGTGACGCAGATTTTGAGAACCTCCAAGACATATGCGACATCACCCCAGTGCCAGGAGGCGTCGGCCCAATGACCGTCGCAACCCTCGTTGCAAGAATAGTGATGCTCGACAAAGAAGTCAAGAAACAAAAATCCCAAGAAAAAACAATGTAGAAATACAATAAAATAAATTCACAAAGAATAAAGAAAAAGCCAAAAAATCTCTCAAAATCATATTTTTGGCTTTTTTTATTATAAAAAAACACCGACTCTTAGGAGATGCCGGTGGATTTTTTTATTCTTCCTCTGCTTTTTCGTCTTGGCAAACTATTTCGCCGTCCATAAGCTGTTGGGCAGCGATTGAAATAGACTTGCGGTCGCTTGCTTCGAGTTCGTCTGGAATTGTGAGTTCGAGTGTTTTCGCTCTTTTTGAAAGCACACGACAAAGTTTGTATTTGTTGCCATCTGCTTTTTCTGTGAGTTCGTCGATAGGTGGTTCAATCATCATTTTTAAATTTACCTTCTTTTATTTATTTTTTGTAATTATATCAAACTTTTGCTTTAAAGTCAATACCTCTTTTATTCTAGGCTTATGATGTAATAATACACCGGTTGCCCGCCTTCAAGTGCAGAAATTTCACAGTTTGGATATTTCTCTGCAAGTTTGCTTGCGAGGTTCATTGCATCTTTTTCACGTATGTCTTGACCATAGAAAAGTGTAATGTTGCATATGTCGTCGGTAATCATCTTGCTGATAAGGTCGAGAGTGGTTTCTTCAACCTTTTCGCCTTTTGCCAAAATAGATTTTTCATCAAGGCCAATAATATCTCCGGCTGAAAGTTCTATCCCGTCAAGGTTTGTGCTTCTTACTGCATAAGTAACCGACGCAGATTTGACATTGACAAAGCTTTCATTCATTGCTCTTTCATTTTCTTCTGGTGTTCCGTCTGGGTTGAACGCAAGCACGCAAGAGATACCCTCAGGCACGCTTTTTGTTGGGATGACAATCAAGTTTTTGGCTGTCAACACCTTTGCTTGCTCGGCGGCGAGAATAATGTTTTTGTTGTTTGGGAAAATGATAACATTTTTCGCCGGCACGTTGTCAACCGCTTGAACAATGTCGGCCGCACTTGGGTTCATAGTTTGCCCGCCTTCAATAATTTGGTCCACTGAGAGGTCTTTGAAAAGGTTTGCGATTCCTTTTCCCGGTGCCACTGCAACAAGCCCAAGTTCTTTGAGTTCTTGTTCTTTGTTTGCCATTGCTTTGAGTTCACGATTTTGTTCTCTCATATTTTCAATTTTGAGGCTATGGAGTTCGCCGAGTTCAAGTGCATAACCAAGTGCGAGGTTTGGTTCGTTTGTGTGAACGTGGACTTTGACAAGGTTTAGGTCGCCAATACAAATAACGCTGTCGCCTATTGCCATAAGTTTTTCACGAAGTTTGTCTATGTCGGCCTCGGTTGTCTTTTTGTTCATTTGGATAATGACATATTCAGTGCAGTAACCAAAAGTGATTTCGCCAAGGTTGTTTATATCTGGGATAACATCTTCAACGGTGTTTACAACTGGAGTTTCTTCAATCTCAATGCCATCGAGTTCTTCGCCGAGAAGTCCTTTATAAAAACCATTGAATATCACAAGCAAGCCTTTTCCGCCACTGTCAACAACACCGGCTTTTTTAAGAACAGGAAGCATTTCAGGTGTTTGTCTTAAAATGATTTCGCCTTGTTCAAGAAGTTGAGGGAAGAAGGTGAAGAAGTCTGAGTTTTTCTTTGCGATTTCGATTGCTTGTTCTGCCATCACACGAATAACGGTGAGGATGGTTCCTTCTTTTGGCATAGTAACAGCCTTATAAGCAATGTTTGCACCTTCTTGAAGAGCCTTAGCAAATTGCTTTGTTGTGATTTCTTTGTTTTGGCCAAAAGCAGAGCAGAAGCCCTTCAAAATTTGTGAAGTGATAACGCCCGAGTTTCCTCTTGCACCTCTGAGGGCACCACGAGAGAGAGCCTCTGCGAGTGCGGTGAGGTCGTTGTCCATAACTTTATTAACTTCGGCAACAGCCGATTTGATTGTAAGATACATATTTGTACCAGTGTCGCCATCTGGAACAGGGAAGACGTTTAAGGCGTCCACCATTTTTTTGTTTTGTTGCAATAAGCCCGCACCGGTGTTTACCATTTTGCGGAAATCCGAGCCATTAATAATTTTTTGCATATATTCTCCTAAACTTGCACGCCACAGACGTGAACATTGACATTGTCAACAATCATACCTGTGAAATTTTCAACGCTATATTTTACTGTTTTTTTCAAACTTTCTGCAACAGCAGAAATAGACACCCCGTATTTAAAAATACAGAAGATGTCGATTGTGATTCTGTTTTCCTTGTTTGAAATAACCACGCCCCTTGAATAAGGACGTTTTCTAATCAAATATTTAACGCTATCTTTGATGTTGTAAGAAACGAGGTCAGTAACCCCATACACACCCAATGCAGAATAACCAGCGACAACCGCAATGGCGTCGTTGGAGATGCTGATTTGACCATAAAAATTGTTTGTGTCAACTGTCAAGATAAGTGTTTCCTTTTAAATATTTTTCATAATCGCCCGTCCCCCAAGAGGTAGCTTTCTCACACTTTGGGTTTTGGGCGGGTTGAGGTTTGGTTGTAATGGCTGATGATTAATAAATATTTTATGCCTTGAAGTGCAAAATAATACATTCAGAGCGAGCCAAAAACTTGCTTTTTTGAGTCAAATTTTGCTTATTACAACTCATACTCTCTTATAATATACTATAAAATACAAACTTTTTCAAGTCTTTTTTAAGAAATTTTCAAAAAATTTTACAAAACCCCTTGCAAAATTTTGTTTTTTTTGGTAAACTAAGGGGGTAAAGAAGAAAACTACTTAAAGGAGAACAAAATGAGCAGAGTATGTGAAATTTGCGGAAAAGGCAAAATGCCTTGCAAAAAAGTTGCTACACACAGCCAATGGGTTACAAGAAGAACAAACAAACAAGCAGAAGTAAATCTTCAAACTGCAACCATTTTAGTTGACGGACAAGAAAAACGTGTCAAGGCTTGCACTAAGTGTATCAAAACTATCAACAAAAAAACCGCTATCTAATAGACAATCAAAAAAATTATAACTTATTTTTCAAAGTTATAAATTTTTTTTTGCAAAAACAATTGCTATTTTGCAAAAACTTGTGTAAACTAAGATAGTATTTTTTTAAATTTCAGGAGAAAACAAGAATGTATGATATCATAATCGTTGGCGGAGGCCCAGCAGGCCTTACCGCTTCAATCTATGCACTAAGAGCAAGAAAAACAGTGCTTTTGGTGGAAAAAATGGTAATAGGTGGACAAGTTACCCAAACAGACAACATCGAAAACTATCCAGGCTTTGAAAGTATCTCAGGCCCAGAACTTTCAATGAAGATGTATGAACAAGCAGAAAAACTTGGGCTTAAAACAGTGTATTCTGACGTAAAGTCTATGCAACTTGAAGGCGACATCAAAAAGGTTGAAACCTTTGACGGAGAGTTCGAGGCAAAGGCTGTCATCCTTGCAATGGGTGCTGTTGCGAGAAATCTTGACATCGACAGCGAGCGTGAGTTTAGAGGCAAGGGCGTGAGTTATTGTGCAACTTGCGACGGAAACTTCTATAAAAACAAAGTCGTTGCGGTTGTTGGAGGAGGAAATAGTTCCGTTGGCGAAGCACTTTATTTATCAAACATCGCAAGCAAGGTTTACCTCATCCACAGACGTGAGGAGTTTAGGGCAGAAAAGGTTATTATGCAAAAGGTAAACGAAATCGCACAGACAACCGGCAAGATTGAAATTATAACCAACTCAGTTGTAAAAGACATCGAGGGCAATGGAAAGGTTGAAAGCATAATTCTCACCAACCTAGCAGAAAAAACCGAGAATGAAATAGCCGTTGATGGAGTGTTTGTCGCAATAGGCAGAAAGCCTGACACCGGACTGCTTGAAGGTGTGATTGAACTTGATGCAAGTGGTTATATCATCACCGATGAAGAGATGAAGACAAATGTTAAGGGCGTATTCGCCGCTGGTGATGTGAGGAAAAAAGGCCTCAAACAAATCGTAACAGCTTGCAGTGATGGTGCTATTGCTGCAACTGAGGCAATAGAAATGCTTAACAAACGTTAAAAAATCCACATCATTCAAAAACCCTTGAAATAATCAAGGATAGATATAACTTGGGGAAATACCTAAACTATTTTCTCCAAGTTTTATTTATACCTACTTGCAAAAAAGCCACCAAATAAAGGTGGTCTTGTTTTTTACATTTCACGTTCTTGTTCAAATCTTTGCATAAGCTTCTCCGGGTCTACAAAAATAACCTTTCCAGAAGTTGGATGGAAGTCTTGGTTTTCGAACACAAGCCATTTGATGGATTTGTATTTTTTGTCGGTTAGGGTGAACCTGTCATATCCGTCCGTAAAGACTATTTTGTTTGTCTCACGCTTTTTTGAGAAATATTGCACTGCGGTTTCAAAACTTGTTCCGCCTCGTCCTCGAATATTGAAAGTGTCAATATCTCGGTTGCTTTTTATTTCTGTGAATCCATAGAAATTGGTATCAAAACATCCCACAAACAAACGTGATTCTTTTAGGAGTGGTTTGAGTTGTCTTAAAAAATTCCTCAAAAGCTCATCACTAACTGACCCGCTTGTGTCAAGCATAACTTCGGTGCGTGATTTTTCGTCTACGTCAAAAGAACCTATGCGGGCACTGTAGCCATTTTCTTCGTCGGCTCTGCGATAACTCCATCTGTCTTCCTCTTTGTCAAGCTCGTACCTAAGAAGTTTTTTCCAATTTACAACCGGTTTTGCTGTGCCAACCTCTCCTAGTGTGCCATTAGCGTCGCCCATTCCATAGCCGGCTTGCTTCGCTTGACTTGCAAGATGCTCTCGAATCTTCTTGCCAAGTTCTTCTTTCTTTTCTTTGTTGGCCTTGCTGAATGCCTTCTCAATCTCTTTTGGGTCAATCTTTTCCCCATTTTCGTCTTCAAGCACTATTTGCTTTTTCTCTTCTGGGCGTTGTTCTTTTTGCTTTTGCTTTTTCTCTAGTTTTTCCTCTCTCTTCAATGCCTTTTCCCAAATATTGTGATGGTCGTGTGCATTGTGCTGAGGTTTGCCATTTTCATCTAGAACAAGTTTGCCCCTTCCATTTTTTCCGTTTTGAGGATTCCCGCTGTTGTTTTGAGAATCACCACCGCCTTGTCCTTGTCCTTCGCCTTGCTGTTGTCCTTCGCCTTGCTGTTGCCCTTCGCCCTGTCCTTCGCCTTGCTGTTGTCCTTCGCCGTCTTGACTTCCTTCTTGTTGTCCTTGCCCACTTTGTTGCCCGCTTTGTTGCCCACTTTGTTGTTGTCCACTTTGTTGTTGTTCGCTTTGGCTCTGCTGTCCGCCTTGCCCTTGTCCGCCTTGTTGCCCTTGTCCGCCTTGGCTTTGTTGTTCTTGCGTGTTTTGGGCATTACTTTGCATTTGTGAAAGCTGTTGTTGAAGTTGTTTGTAAAGTTCGTTGTAAACATCTTCCGCAGATTGATTTAGGGCATTTGGCATATCAACCATATCTTGTATGCCTTTCAGTCCTTGTTCTTTCAAGATTTGGTTAATAACCGCATCGGTTGCGATATTCCAAATTTGAGGGTCTTTGTTTTTGCTTCTTTTTATATGGTCAAAGGCAACGTGCATAACCTCGTGGGCCACAACAAAAGTTTTTTCGTCATAAGAAAGCGATTTCATAAAATCTGGCGAATAATACACAGTTTGCCCGTCAGTGCAAGCAGTTGGGACTCTTTTTTCTTCCTTAAACTTAAGGTTTGACATAGTCGCACCAAGAAGCGGGAATTTGCTTAATACTGAATTTTTTACGCCCTCAATATTTACTGCTTCGCTCATAATTTTCTCCTTTTAATAGTTGTCTAGATATCCACACTTTAAGTTGATTTGCTTTTTTCTCTTGTGCTTTGCGTGGGGTTAAATTTTATAAATCAAGCATAAAGCCTTGATTTCGTTAGACAGCTTGTCTACGTTGCTTGTCAGGATAATAATTTGCGTGTTTTCTGGAAGTTTATAGCCCGTTGCCCCTCTGTGTTTAAGAAACCCCGCAAATGCATATTGCTCTTTTTCGGAAAGTTTTTCAAGATTTTCAAGAACAAGAAAGCTTCTGTTTTTTTCAGAAGCCTCAAGCGAAAGCAAAAACTTTGGCTTTTCATAACCTTGTTCGCTTATCCTTAAAGCAAGTTGGTTTGCACCCAAAGAGCAGTCAAGAAAAACACCATTTTTGAAAAAATCTGCCTTTAAACCTTCAATAATAAGTGGCCAAATAGAGTTGTTTTTTATGACCTTGATTAATTTCTCTTTTTCTTTTTCGTTCATTTTTTCACCTGTTATTTATGAATCATAATCATATGCGACATCGACGATACTGTTTTTAATCTTTTTTGCTAGTTTAGAATAATTAAATTGGTTGTCATCAAGTTGTTTGGGTTCGACGCTTTTGCCTTTTTTTGAATCGTTGTTCAGTCCGCTAAGCAAAATCGCCCTTTCTTCATTGTCGCCAACCCATTTATAGTCAAACGTAGACAAAATCTCAACAGAAAGATATTTTGCAATAAATTTTCTTATGGTCTGAACATTCTCTTCGTCTACAGGCAAAAGCGAAAACGCAAGAGCGAGTTTATAGTCATATCCCACTGGGAGTCTTTCGGGGTCAAAATTGTTTGTAAGAATATCTTCAATAGTTGTAAATTTCTGTTTTGAGAAAGAAATTAATGATGTTGCAACCTCGGTGCCAATTTTGTTTGCAAGAAGCTGTTTTGAAAGTACGCCATTGTTTGCATAAATTATATCAGAAACTTGTTCCCAGCCACGAGGGTCAAGGGCGTATTTTGGAGGCTCTTCGCTGTCGTATGGTGAATAAAACACACTGCTTCCATAAGTTCCCACAAATCTTGAAATAAGCGGATGGATTTTTGGAAGTCCATCTTTTCTTAAATCCGCTCCCCAAGTTATAAATTCTCGCACGTCGGGTTCGAGGTAGATATGACCTTCAAACCTTCTGAAAAGTGGCTCTGGCATATTATACGCCGCTTCGCTTTCTTGCTTGTTATTGCCCGCTGCAACGACAACGACATTGTCGGGAAGTTTTCCTATATTTGGGCCAATAGACCTATTCAAAACCAAATGGAAAACAAGACTCTGCTCGGCTGGTTTTACGTTTGTTATTTCGTCAATAAAAAGTATGTGGTTTTTATCTGGTTCCGCTTCGCATTTTTTGCAAAGGTTTGAATACCACGCCGGAGACATCCAAATACTTTCTTTTGAAGTGTCGTTGTTTGGGAAAATTGTTTTGCCAATGACTTCCTCGGGAAGCATACCATTTCTAAGCACGATTGACACAAAGTCTGGGTCGGCCTCTTCAATTCTTCTTGTTTTTCCGACACCGCTCGCACCGTGAAGCATAAAAGACTTGCCATTTTTAATGTAAAACTCAATTTGTTCGCTTACCGACAAATCTTCTTCTGCAACCCTAACTTCAAGAAGTGCAGACATATCTTTAAGTTTTTCAGACATCTTTGGTTTTTCTCCTTTACTCTTTTTGTATTGAAAGGTTGGAATTTCAATTTCCTCGTCTTTTTCTTTTGTTGGATAACTATAAAATTCTAAACACGAATTCAAAAAGTTTGTTTTGTTAAATTTGTAGTGTATAGGTTCTTTTGTCTCTGGATGAGTGTAACTTCTTTCTTTTTCCAAACCATTCAAAAAACATCTCACATCACTGCTTGCCCATTGGTTTGCATTTGATTTGTCAGAGAGTGCAAATGGAATGCTGTCAATTAAAATATTTTCGGTTTTCAGAATCGCAACCTTTGCGGTGCCGTCGCCGTTAGGATTGATTTCAGTTGGCATATTTTCCCAGTTTTCTATTTTCCAAGCAATAGGGGAAACCTCAAACCAAGTTGGCTCGGTTTTTACCCTTTCTTCTTTTGAAGCAAACCACGTTTCGTATTTGTTTAATGGATTGGGATTTTGCATAAGGACATATTTCGAGTTGTTGAATTTGTATTCCTTGCAAACTTCTCCTTTGGCACCAAGATAAGCCTTTCCGCTTTTTTCTAGTTTTTGCCTTTTGTGTAATGAGTTTAGTTGAGCGATAAAAAATTTACCAAAAACCGCATTTTGAGGCATTTCTCCCAAAAATACTCTTCCGTTTTTTAAATTTTCTTCCCAATGTTCAGGATTTGACTTTGGGAAAAGTGCGTCTTTGTATTTAATCATCTGCCTTACGTCAAGATTAATCATCGGCTTAATTCCGCAACTTCCAATAGATGGTTGACCTCTGAAAAAACTTGAGTTGCTTGAAATCATAGATGCTTGACTTTTAAAAACAATTTTATCTTCAATAGGAGTGCGAGTCATAATCGCAAACGCCCATTCTCGACTGCTATCACATTTTGAACCACACGCAATCGCAAAATCGGAGTGCTTAAAATTATCCAAAGAAAAAGATTCTTCTTTGCTTTGTATGTAAACAATATCATTTGTAGGCACAGAGTTTAGATGCACATCTTTATAATTCGCCTCAGTTCGGATTATCGCTGGAACGATAAGTTCACGCACAATATCAAGATTTGCATTGTTTTTACTCATTTTTTCACCTCTCTAATAACATTTTTTATTATTTTAACATATAAGGCATTAAAAGTCAATACAGACTTTTTCCTTTCAATCACGATTATATATTAGATTTTATTTGTTTTTTTGAAAAGGAATTTTATTTTTTTTACTTGGCAACAATAATTTTATTTAAGGAGGATTTTATGAAGCCATTAGAAATGGAAACAAAAAACATTGAAGCTTATTTTATGAATTGGGATATGATGTACCCAAAACCTTACGACAAAGAAACCACTTCGCCATTTACAAAAACGAGAGTTATTTTGATGAACGGCACCGAGTTTGAAAGTAACTGGTTTTTGCACCAATTTGCAAGAAACTGCAACGACCAAGATTTAAGGCGAGAGATTGCAAGGGTTCGAGCCCAAGAACAGCAACAGCAAAAGAGAATAAGTTGTTTGAAACCCATCAACGAAAATATGCTTGAAACAACAATCTCTTATGAACAACTTGCAATAGAACTCACCGCAATTCTTGCACAAAACGAAAAAGATATCAACAACCGCAACGCACTGGATTTTGCCCTACTTGAAGACTTTGACCACCTTTACAGATTCTCAAACCTTTTAAAGACAGATTTTGACATCGACGCAAAACACCTTGTTGGAGCCTACACAGAAATTATGCCGGCACGTCCAACAATTTCACACCACAGACATCCGCTTGACAACGTTCGATACCCTATGGACAGCAGAACCGCAGACGCATTCTCACTTCTTGTTGGGAATATCATCACCGCCGCCGAGCAACAAACTATGAATTTTTATATGAATATGGCACAGATGTACAAAAACCATATTGGACGTCAACTATTTGCAGAAATCGGAATGGTTGAAGAAGAACACGTAACTCAATACGAAAGCCTTAAAGACCCAAACTGCACGTGGCTTGAACAATGGGTTATGCACGAATTCACAGAGTGTTATTTGTATTTCTCAATGATGAACGACGAAAGCGATGAATACATTCGTGAAATTTGGGCAGACCACTACGAAATGGAGTGTGCACACCTCAAAAAAGCAGTAGAAATGCTTGAAAAGTATGAAGGAAAACGAGCAGAAGACGTTCTTCCATCTCTTGCATTCCCAAAACTTTTAAAATTTGGAAGCAACATAGATTATGTTCGGAAAGTCCTCAAAACAGCAAACTACACAAGCAAACTTGAAGAATATGTCAACGTATGCGACCTAGACGCAAACGACCGCTTTTTTGAATATAACTACTTCTTAAACAACCCAAAATCTCACACAGCAAGCCACGGGGTTATTAATCGCACAATAGACAAACTCGGCAGAGACTACCGTTTCCAAGTTGACGAACATCCACTCGACTGTTTAAGAGATAGGATGATAGACAACACAACTCTTGGACGCACTCCAAGTGATAATCTCTAACCCCCAAACACCATCAATCTTTGGTGTTTTTTTATTTGTTTTCACCCCAGCAAACAAAAAATGTCAAGATATTGCAAAAGTTCTGTTTTTTAGCGGTGATGAATGTGGTAATATCAGGACGAAAAGGAGGCAAAATGACCATAAAAAACCGAGTTTACAACAATACACTATATGTTTTATTAAGTGGCGAGCTGGACGAACACACAGCAAAAAACACACGCATAACTCTCGACGAAATTTTTTCTTCTAATGGCTTTATGCAAATAATTATTGACCTATCCGAACTTGCTTTTATGGATAGTACGGGAATAGGCGTGCTTATAGGCCGATACAAAAAGATGAAAGACAAAAATATACCAATCTATATATGCAACCCATCAATGCACGCAGAGAAAATTTTTAAGATGACAGGGCTTTATGAGATTATGCCCAAAATAATTTAGGAGAGAAATATGAAAGAAATATTAAATGAAATGACAATCAAAATGAGGTCGCTGTCAGTAAACGAAGGGTTTGCAAGAGCGTGCGTTGCCTCTTTTTGCGTACAAGCCGAACCATCCCTTGATGAAGTTACAGATATCAAAACCGCAGTTAGCGAGGCAGTTACAAACTGCGTTGTCCACGCTTACCCAGATTCTGAAGGAGAAATAACAATCAACGTCAAACTTTATGACGACAGCGTTTTTATCTCTGTTTCAGATACTGGCGTAGGCATAAAAGACATTTCTCGTGCGATAGAGCCATTCTACACAACCAAACCAAACGACGAAAGAAGCGGTATGGGATTTACAGTTATGGAAAGCTTTATGGATGAAATGAACGTCATAAAAAACAAAAACGGGGGTATTACCGTTGAACTTGTAAAATTTTTTGAAAAAGTAAGTTGCAAGGCGGTGGGGGAGACGTGCTAAATAATGAAGATACATTAAAATACATAAAACAAGCACAGGACGGCGAAGAAAATGCAAAAACAATCTTGATTGAAGAAAATTCCCCACTTATCAAAAGCGTAATAAGAAGATTTAAAAATAAAAACATAGAATACGACGACCTCTACCAAATCGGATGTATGGGGTTTTTGAAGGCAATAAGGAATTTCAAAACAGATTTCAATGTCAAATTTTCAACCTACGTCGTCCCAATGATAATCGGCGAAATAAAAAGATTTTTGCGTGATGACGGGATTATTAAGGTGTCAAGAAATATAAAGACGCAAAATGTACACATAAAAAGATACGTGGAAAAATTCTCAAAAGAAAATCAGCGTCAACCAACCTTGAAAGAAATCTCCAAGGAGTTTAATATCGAAGAAAACGAACTTGTGTTTATTATGGACTCGGCCCGAATGCCGGTTTCTATTTACACCCCATACGAAGGCGAAGAAAGTGGCCTGTATCTCATTGATAGATACGTGCAA
The DNA here is from genome assembly GCA_017537515.1 of Clostridia bacterium. Classification (GTDB taxonomy): domain Bacteria; phylum Bacillota; class Clostridia; order Christensenellales; family UBA1242; genus UBA5489. The sequence goes on from JAFYKO010000182.1 coordinate 16,116, forward strand.
AACGACGAACCGGAAACCCTAATAGACAAACTTGTCATAAAAGACGCCCTAAACCAACTCGACGAAAGGGAAAGAAAACTTGTGCTACTCAGATATTTCAGAGACAAAACCCAAAGCGAGATAGCAGAAGTCCTCAACATTTCACAAGTGCAAGTGTCAAGACTGGAAAACAAGATTCTCAACATCCTGAAAGACAAACTAAAAGTCATAAACACCGCCTCCCCTCAATGAAGATTGTTATTCCGCCTCTCTACCGAACCGGCGGGCGGTTAGAACCGCCAGTCATTGGGCTTCGCAATTAATAACTAAAAGCGTCAGCCCAATGAGAGTGTCTCTTGCCACCCCTCACTTTTAATATCTTTTGGCGATATGCTTAGCCCCGGGGATGCCCCCGTTGGCATTGGCAACCACAAGTGGTTGCGGGTGTAATACACCCTCAAGGCAACGTTAGTTGCCCACTGCAAGGTGCCTCAGGCACCCGTCGCCTCTCATCCAAAATCTTGTTAAAATTGAGGCTAGCCACACGCCTAGACAAGCGACGTGATAAGAAAACTGTATTTTGTGGAAGAGGTTGGAGTTTTAACGGGGCAATATAAATAAAACCTCAATTATTCATTATTCAATATTCATTATTCAATAATCATCAATACACATAATTATCAAAAAACCCATATTGCTAGCAATATAGGTTTTATTAATTTTCATTTTCTTCCAATGCGATTTGTTTTTCATTTATTTTTTTGAAATATTTTTCATAATAATCTTGAGATAATTCCATCCAAATAAAAGGATTTTCTTTTAAAGTTTTTAAAATACATTCTTTATTTTCTTCCCAAAATTGCTTGTATTGATTTAAACTCATTTTGTTCGGACCATAAATGCAGTTACCATCTTCTTCTTGAGAAACATCCTCCTCCCAGCCACAATATGGGCAAACATCATACATTTCTTCAATTTCACCAATACCGCAAACTTTGCATTTGCACGGAAATTTGTTTGATTTTTTCATTTTGCTTCTCCTTTTATTTTACAATTAATCAAATAGAAATCAGCGACTAAACAAAATCGCTGAAATGTCAATAAATATATTGCAAAAAGCGATGGTGACGCCGAAATTTCGGCTCTACTAGAGGAATTTTGGTGCGAGATAATAAACCTCAACTGAACACTATATTGCTTTTGTTTTACTATATACTTTGTATATAGTAATTTTTTTATTTAAAAAAGCATATTTGGTGATTTTGTAATTTTGTGGCTTTTGTGAGTTTCGAAAACAAGTTGTTATTGAAATTTTATAGATAAAAAATCGTGTTCTTCCAAGTACTTATTAGCACTTGTTTTAACACGATTATTATACTAAGATATCTATATCTATTTTGGATGGTTCTTCGTTATAAACCATTTTAACTTCTTTAGTTATTTTGAATATAGATTGATTTTGTATTTCATCTTCTGCAAATTTATTATATTTAAAAAAGATTTCAATTTTATCATTATATAGAATTACTTGCTTTACAATCATATCTATCATTTGTTTTGGTTTCTTTGTTATTGCCTGCTTAAGATATTTGAAAACATCTTCTTCTGTTATTTGCATTCTTTCTTTTGTTTTTTCTATAATTATTTGCTCTTTTATTTTATCAAGGTTATTTTCTAAATCTTCTAAGTGTTGTTTTGTGGAATTGGTTATTATACCTTTATCAATAGCAGATAAAACATTGGTAATACTTTGCTCCACTTTTTCTTGCTCCTTAATTAATAGGTTTAGCACAGAATTGTTTTCTATTCGTTTTTTATTTATGTCTATAACCTTTTGTGCTATATGTAAAATTAATTCATTTGTTTCTAATGTAGAGAGTATCGCATTTAAAACCAAATCTTCAATGAGTTCTTTTCTTATAGGTTTAGAATGATGGCAAATTTTCTTTCTTCTTCCATAACATTTATAGTATCTTTTTATCGCACCTGTTTTTGAGGTCCCTGCATCAGAGCTAACGGGGTTACCACAATAACCACATTTTAATTTAAACTTTAATAAATATACAATATCCGGTTTGTGTTTGCCGAGTTTGTTCGTTTCTATTTTATTTCTAACAGTTTCAAATAATTCTTTAGATATAATTTGCGGATAAATATTTGTAAAAACCTCACCTTTATAAACATATTCACCTGTAAATTTTCTATTTCTTAAAAAATTATACAAGGTATTTCTGCCAAAATTTTTGCCACGATATAAAACGCCAGTTTCTTTTAACTCTTGCAAAACATCTGTTACGAGTCTCCCAGAAGCAAAATCCAAAAACAAGTTTCTTACAACTTGGGCTTCGTCTTCATTTATTATTACTTTTTTGTCTATAACAGAATAGCCATACAAAACACGCCCGCCCGTGAATAGTCCTTTTCTTCGGCTTTCATTCATACCACGCCTAACTTTTTGAGATAGTTCTGCTGAATAATATTCAGCCATACCTTCAAGCAATGATTCCAAAATAATACCCTCTGGAGTGTCTGGTATATTCTCCATTGCAGATAGTAATTTAACACCATTATCTCTAAGTGTCTTTTTATGCATAGCAGTTTCGTATTTATTTCTTGAGAAACGGTCTATTTTATAAACGATAACATAATCCCAAACTTTTTTAGAACTATCTTTAAGCATTTTTTGAAAACTTGCACGATTATCGTTCGTTCCAGTCATAGCTCTATCAATATAGGTATCTACTACAACTATATCATTTCTTTGGGCATAATCATTGCACACTCTTAATTGTCCTTCAATTGATTGTTCAGTTTGCCTTTCACTTGAATATCTTGCATAAATTACAGCTTTTTTCATAATATAACCTCCTCATTGCTGTTTTTTAACAATACAAAATGATTTTTAAAAAGTGAATAAACAATACCGTAGTTTATCAATAAGATTGCCTTATAAAAATTAAAATAATTTAATCTAACTTTAAACTTATTTAGAATTGCTATTAACTTTCTAAAACACATTTAATCTCCTTTGTCTATAAATTTTTTAGACATCAACTAAACATCAGAAAATGACACAACTGTCAAATAAAGGGAAAAATCATTTGTCTTAGATAACTTAAAATTTTCATTTATAAGCAAATTATTTTTCCCATTTGACAGATACTTGGGGCATTTTCTGATAAAATATTGAATCAAAAAATAAAAAACCCTTAACGCCATAGACAAAGGAGTTTCAAATTTTAATTGATTTAAGTTTATCTTTATTCAAGTTAGTTTATTAAAAGATAATTCATTTTAATTTAACTACGGATTTACTAAGGTTATTTTACTATAAAGTTCGTGGATTTTTGCTTTTCAATTTTGTATATTGGGCGTAGATAAACAAAAGGAGGAAAAGTTTATGCAAGAAATTGAATTAAGAAATAATAATACTGGTTATAAAGTTTTTGTAGACAACTTACCTATTAAAGACCTTATACCAAAAGAGCAAATAGAGATATTTGCCAATGCTTTAGTGCTAGAAATTTTTGAAATTCTTCAAGCAAGAGAAAGACGGAGACAATATTATTTAAAAAACAAAAAATTAATCAGAAAATCTTTGTCTTGAAAAATTGAAATTAGAGTATTGACATTTTGTGGGAAGTGTATTATAATACACCTATCGTTGACATAAGTCAACAAAATGGGTAAAGGGAGATATTATGCGACACAAGAATAAAGAACTTATGAATAGGATTGTTGAATTTGTGGATTTTGAATTTGCAAACTTTTCAAGAGTTCCTTCGCAACAAGAAATTGCTAATAAATTCAATGTAACTAAGCAGTGTATTAGTAAATACATTAAAGAAATGGCAGAATTAGGGATGTTAAAAACTAGTGGTGGTAGTCGTGGAATAATGACTAAAACTATGATGAAAACTCAAAACTCTGTTTTAAACATTCCAGTTGTTGGAAGTATTGCTTGTGGTAGCCCTTTGCTTGCGGAAGAAAACATAGAAAGCTATTTGCCAATACCAAAAAAAATTTTAGGCAGTGGAAATTACTTTATTTTAAAAGCCAAAGGCGACAGTATGATAAATGCTGGCATAAGCGATGGTGATTGTGTAATAGTAAAACAACAAGAAGTTGCCGAAGAAGGACAAATTGTTGTTGCTCTTATAGATGATGCAGCGACATTAAAAAGGTTCTATGTTGACAAACAAAGAAAACAAATCAGGTTGCATCCTGAAAATGATAATATGCAAGATATGTTTTATGACAATGTTGTCATTCAAGGAGTTGCAATCAAAATAATAAAAGATTTGTTTTAAAAGTTGCTTTTATAATACACAGCCCCTTGTTATAAAAGCAAGTTAAGATGCAAAAGATAATTTACTTCGATTTTGGAATTCCCAACCTTGTTGCAGTAAGTTAAATACTAATTTTTGTATCCAAGGGAAATAAAGGAGGTTGAAATATGAAAAAGGATAATGTTGTAAAAACATTACATCGTAAATGCCCTAACTGCTTAAATGTAATGATATTCACAGTTCACAACAACAAAGCTTTAAGTGGACGATGCCCCGTTTGTAAATCTAAAATATTTAGCAAAGAGCATTCAACAAAAGAAAGACTAATTCGTATAGTCAAAGCAAATTAAAAAATAAAATTTCGTTTCTAGATTACAATTAAGGTCGGACTGTAATAGTGCCTATGTAAAACCTTGTTCACTTGTCTATAAGCAAGATTCGTGTCAAAGGATATATAAGCCTCTACG
>JAFYKO010000183.1 GCA_017537515.1 Clostridia bacterium
CAAAAAAGCCTCTTTTTCAAGAGGCGTATTTGTTGTGGAGCGGAAGACGAGATTCGAACTCGCGACCCTTGCCTTGGCAAGGCAATGCTCTACCACTGAGCCACTCCCGCACATTCAACTCTCTTATTATAGCATACTTTTTAAAAAAAGCAAGCATTTTTCAAAAAAATTTTTACTTTTTTTAAAATTTTATGATATTTTTCAAAAAATGTTCCTAAATTTGTGCAAACTGCACAAAAAAAGCACCTAAAACAGGTGATTTTCTTAATTTTCTACTGCGTCATCAAATGGATAAGTGAGTGTTATTGTCAAGTTTTGGAATGCACCAGATGTCCAATTGGTTGAATTGTTGAGGTTTTTGAATGTAATTTGAAGTGTATTCAAAACAATGTTTTTGGTTAATTTCAGTGTGTATTCGCTGCAGTCGTAGGTGGTTACCCCATCAGTTGTTGAGCCTTGATTCAATTCATTGAAGTCTATTATATAATACTTAGTTTCAAGGGGTTCTGAAATTGTGTGGTTGGTTTCTGCTGTGGCGTATTCAATATTTGTGTTAAATGAAAAGTAATATTTCTTGTTTAGGTAAAATATTTTTTCGGAAATATCAAAATCTTGTACCCACGCATCGCCAATTGTTGCAAACAGTTGATTTGAAGCTGATGCAATATCGGTGTAGAGTGCTGGGGTTGAACTTACTGAAAGGCTGGTTGCTAAGATTTGCGAAGCATTGTAACTATCTGTGCGAATTGCCCCGCTTATTTCATATACAGCACTTTGCAATACAACATAATCTAGGTTTGCCGAGGTGAAAAGTGCTGTGTATTTTTCATCCTTATTCATAGAATTATTTACGGTAAATGAGTAAGTCTGCGATTTTGATACGATAATATCATTTTTTGCCCATGCAATAAATTGATTGCCTCCAATAGGTGTTGCGACGAGGGTGGCGGTTTCTCCGTCCTTATAGATTCCGTCTCCACTTACAGTTCCGTTTTGAAGGTTTGAAGATGTAACCCAAATATTGTGAGAGGTGATACCATTATCACATCCTGTAAACACAAAAACACCCAAAACCAAAGAACAAGCTAACACAAAAGCAGTTAATTTCTTTTTCACGTTTCCTCCTTACTACATATTATTACAAATTTTATGTATAAAAGTCAAACAATAAAAGCAAATTCAATGAGTATTTTTTTATTCCTTGCATAAAATATGCTAGGAGAGGATATTATGTGGGAGTATTCAATGCAAATGTCAAGCGAAAAAATGGACCTTGCAAAATATTTGTATACAACTTTAGAGGGAAAAATTAAAGAGGTTTTGGGCGTGATTACGTCCTATGAGCAAGATTCTCACATAACTATTGTGCTTGCTTGCCCAGAAATGGAAAAGGTGAGAATGAAATATATAATCGCAAATGCAATAAGCAATGGGGTTTGCACCTACATCAAAGAAGACTTTCTTGCAAAACACCTGCAAATTCCTGTTGAAGGCAAGTTGGAACAATACACTTTTAAAAAAGCCCTTGTGTTTTTTGACAGAGAAACAGATAAGTTTTTGGTCAACAAACATCTCAAAATCGAAAAAAATCTTGTTTTGGAAAGTTTTTTTTATTTCCAACTCAGCCCACTTAGAGAGAAATGGAAAGAACTCGCAGGGATTGCAAACGAGAACGGAACTTATCTTTTAAGCGAAGATAGTTTTGTCGAACTCCTCAAATTTTTGATTGACAACATTGAAATTTTAAGCGATGAAATTATTGTCGATGTCGATGGGGGTGTTATAAAGATAATGGACATAAACCAAAACTCCATTTTTGAAAAAGAAGACATTTCTGAATACGACCTAGTTGATTTCCTTTTTAAAAGTTCGCCGAGGACGATAAATTGGGTAGGAGAAAAGAAACTGCCCTTCTTGGAAAAGG
>JAFYKO010000184.1 GCA_017537515.1 Clostridia bacterium
CGAGGCGACGCCTCGTGTCGCCCGCCCCTGAGCCTATACCCCATTAACCACCCGAAGGCGTAAGCTTTTCTAGTAACGCCGAAAAGTACGCCGGCAACTCAATCTCAAAATGCATAACTTTCCCAGTTTTCGGGTGCAAAAACTCAATTTCCTTTGCGACGAGGTATTGCCCCAGCGATTTTGGGTCTGACTTTGTCAAGACTTTGGGCATACTTCCGCCGTATTCTATATCGCCAGCGATTGGGTGATGGAGAAAGTCTTTGCAATGCACTCTTATCTGATGAGTTCGCCCGGTCTTTAAACTAAACTCCACCAGCGAAAAGCCTTTAAATTCCTTTAACACTTGATATTCGGTTATCGCCCGTTTCCCCTCATTTTCTCCGCATACAGCCATAATTGTTCTGTTCTTTTTATGTCGGGAGATATAAGTGTCAATTATACCTCTATCTTCTTTCAGATGCCCTTCAACTATTGCCCAGTAGATTCTTTTTGCGGTTTTTTCTTCGATTTGTTTAGCCAAATTTCTGTGAGCGTTGTCGTTTTTGGCGACAATCAAAAGCCCGGCGGTGTTTTTGTCGAGACGGTGGACTATCCCGGGTCTTAAAACGCCGTTAATACCGCTTAAATCTTTAATATGAAACAGTAATGCGTTGACAAGGGTTTTGTCGGAATTTCCCGCCCCTGCGTGAACAACCATACCTTGAGGCTTGTTTACAACTGCAACATCTTCCTCCTCAAAGACAATCTCAATCGGTATATCCTCAGCCTTGGCTTCAAGTGGTTTTGGGGCTTGAACCTCGACTTGCACGCAGTCGCCAACCTTGAGGGCTTGTCCACTTTTTTGAGGCATTTTGTCATTAACCAAAACTTGCCCGTCAGTTATGAGAGTTTTGACCCTGCTTCTTGAAACGTCCTCCATATTTTCAAGCAAAAACACATCCAGCCTTTTGCCCTTGTCTTTTTCTTCAATTTTTATTTTCATTTTTCTCCTTCCTTAGGCCCGCCCTTCTCCGCTCGAAAGAAAACAGAAATAACAAGCAGTCCTACACCTATTGTCAGCAGAACGTCCGCAACGTTGAAAACTGGAAATTCCATAAAGTCAAGATGAATGAAATCCCTCACAAACCCAAACGCAAAACGGTCAATGAGATTTCCCAACGCCCCCGCAAGCACAAACCCCATACCAAACGAATATGTCTTAGTCGTCGGCTTGCAAAATATTGCGATGCTGACAAGCACAATAAAAAGTATAGATGTAAGCACAATCAAAAACGTAGTTGCATCTGAAAACAGACTAAATCCCGCACCTGTATTTTCAGTATAAAAAATGCTTATAACCCCATCAATTAAGGTTTGATATTTGTCCGTAAAAACTTCCTTTAATACAAGGTCAACAGCAGTGCCAAAAACAAACAAAAATGCGATTATTCCATAATTTATAAATATTTTTTTATCAGTTTTTTTCATTAATTCACGCCTTTAAAAACAAAATTCAAATTGGTTTTATTATAAACAATTCACCTAATTATTTATTTGCAATTCTTGACTCTTTTTTATTTCAAAACAAAAAACTTTATCTGCAATTTTTTTTGGACGTACCCCCAACGCATAACACGCTCCTTGCACAAAGTCCATTGCACGAATCATACTGCTTCCCAAAAACGCCGAAAAGTTTATTTGCACGCTTTTGCCTTGCTTTAAAAAGTCAATGGCTTTCTGCACTTCTTCTTGGTTTTTGGGCGTAAACTCATACACCCCGCAAGCCTCGTCAAATGCTGGCGGAAGCTCAGCCGAAAGGTCAAATTTATTTTTCAAAACCTCTGTTTTTTTCTCTTCTTGCACAGGCGTTTTTGGTTGTTCGCCCTCAAACCCAAGCCCTTGCAAAATCTTGTCAAAAAAGCTCACTTATTTCTCCTTTGTGTTAATGTTTTTATCCCCGCCTTAAAAATAATTTTTATTCTTAAAACAAATGAAGTATATCACAAAAAACTTTTAAAAACAAGGTTTTTCAACGCTTTTCAATATTTTCTTTAAATAAAAAAAGCAGTCTTTTGACCACTATGCTATTTTAAACACAAAAAAACAACATCTAAAAAACACAAAATAAAACAAATCAAGTACACCAAAAACCGCATAAACAAAGGTTTTTTATATAACTTTGGACAATTCAACTTTTATTTTTGAGAGTATTTTCTTTTCTATTCGGGAGATATAGCTTTGTGAAATTCCGAGAAGGTCCGCCACCTCTTTTTGCGTGAGTTCGTCTTTACCTTCAAGCCCAAACCTTAACTTCATTATTTCTTGTTCTCTTGGACAAAGCTTTGAAATGCAGTCCCAGATAAGCTGTTTTTCGGCATCAATTTCAAGGTTCTTGCTTACGCTTGCATCCTCGTCAAACAAGAGGTCCACAAGCAGAAGTTCATTGCCCTCACCGTCGAATTTTAAAGGCTCGTCAAGGCTGACTTCGACTTTTTGTTTTGTCGTCTTTCTAAGTTGCATCAAAATCTCGTTTTCAATACACCTTGAAGCGTAAGTTGCAAGTTTTATTTTCTTGTCAAATTTGTAAGTCTTGACCGCCTTTATAAGCCCAATCGCACCAACAGAAATAAGGTCCTCAATCTCAATGCCAGTGTTTTCAAACTTCTTGGCAATATAAACCACCAGCCTGAGATTATGCTCAATCAACTTTTCCCTTGCTTGACTGTTTCCGTTTGACATCTCTTCCAGCAAGATTTGCTCTTCCTCAGGAGACAAAGGCGAAGGTAACGCCTCATTCCCGCAAATATAAAGCACAATATCTCTTGCAGTTGCAAAATAATTCCTCTTAAAAAGCTCCCGAAGTTTTAAAAGCAGTTTTAATAATTTTTTCATAATATCCCCTTTTTAAAAATCCGCCTTACAGCGTCAGTTGTTGATTGTTTTTTGCCTATCCAACACTTGTTGTTGCCTTTTCAATAACCACTTTCCCACTAGCTTCACACAACAAATCTTGGCTTATAAGCATTTGACAATCAAGATTCTGTTCAATCTTCGCAAAAGTGATACCAAACGACACATCTTCGCTGAAAAGTGAGAATTTGTTTTGTGTTATTCGCATAGCGTCCATAGTGACCACCAGCATTTTGCTTGTTTTTCCCACCGAGCCAACGTTTATGAAATGCCCATTTTTGACTCCTTTTGGCACCCTAGAAAGCAGTATCTCGTGAAGCGACGCATCTCTGTTGAGTCTCTTAAAATAGTCGTATGTAATAACAATAATAGGTTTATTTGTTTCGGGGTCGACAAGCGTATTTCCTGTATCCAAAAACGCTTTGAGTTTAAGGCTTCTATTGTCGTGATAAACAGTTGCATCAAACACAAAACTTGTTCTTGCAGTCCGAGACTTTACAACCCCAACAAGTTGAAAAATAAAAAACGAAACAAAGGCAATCATCCCCACAACGACACCCACCGGCAACGC
>JAFYKO010000185.1 GCA_017537515.1 Clostridia bacterium
ACCTAATTTCTTAATAGAATTATTTCTATTATCTTCAGTCTAGCAAATAAAATTCACAAAGTCAACTAAAATTTTATTTTTTTGATAAATTTTTTGAAATTTTTTTATTTAGCCTATTTTCACCCCAAAAACCCGCAACCGCCTGCGGTTGCCACTGGCATAGTGGCACTGCCACCCGACCGTCCTATGCGAGGTGTCTCAGACACCAAAAAAAAACAACCCCGCTTGGGATTGCTTTGACTGGCTGGTTTAGTTTCCTGCCATTTGTTTTGCGACTTCCTCTGCGAGGTTGTCTTGTCTTTTTTCGAGACCTTCGCCCATTTCAAAACGAACGAATCTTCTAACGTCAATTTTTTCGCCTATAGTCAAAATTGCGTCATTAATCATTTGTTTAACTGTCTTGCTTGAATCTTTAACAAAAGGTTGTTCAAGTAAGCAAATTTCTGCATAGTACTTCTTAACTCTGCCTTCAACCATTTTATCGATGATGTTTTCAGGTTTACCCTCGTTTCTAGCTTGGTTACGAAGAATTTCTTTTTCCTCTTCCAAAGCTGCAGGGTCAACTTCTTCAACCTTTACATAGGTTGGTTTTGCGGCTGCGATTTGCATAGCGATATCCTTAACAAGGTTGTTAAAAGCTGGGCTTTTTGCAACGAAGTCGGTTTCGCAGTTAACTTCAACAAGCACGCCAATTTTTCCGCCGAGGTGGATATATGAACCTACAACGCCTTCTGCAGCGATTCTATCCGCTTTTTTGGCAGCGGCTGAGATACCTTTTTCACGAAGCCATTTTTGGGCTTGTTCCATATCTCCGTTTGTTTCTGTTAATGCTTTTTTGCAATCCATCATACCTGCGCCGGTAATTCTTCTAAGTTCGGCAACATCTTTTGCTGAATACATAATTAATTTTCCTCCTTATTTTCTTTAACTTCAACTTCGGCAGTTTCAGTCTTGACTTCTTTAATTTCAGGTTTCTTTTCTGCTGGTTTTTTAGCAGGTTTTTTTGAAGATTTTTTCTTGAATTTCTTTGTGTCTTCATCTTCAGCTTCGGCTTGCTCAACGGTTGGAGCGACTTGCACGAGTGCTTGTTTGATGTCGACTTCTTCATCTTCAACAACATCTACTTTGCTTACACCTTCTCTTGCTTCGATAACAGCATCAGCCATAGCACTTGTAATAAGCTTTACAGCACGGATTGCGTCGTCGTTTGCAGGGATAACGCATGAGATGCCTGAAGGGTCTGAGTTTGTGTCAACAACAGCAACAACTGGGATGTTCAATGCATTTGCTTCTTTGATACAAATATGTTCACGAGTTGGGTCAATAACAAAAATAATTGATGGAAGTTCGTGCATATCCTTGATTCCGCCAAGATTTTTTTCAAGTTTTGCTCTTTCTTGTTGAAGGAGAATAACTTCTTTCTTAGGCAAAAGTTCGAATTCGCCAACTTTTTCCATTTGGTTAAGTTTGTTTAGGCGTTCAATTCTTTGTTTGATGGTCTTAAAGTTTGTAAGAGTTCCACCAAGCCAACGAGTGTTGATGTAGAACATTCCACATCTTGTTGCCTCTTCCTTAACCGCTTCTTGTGCTTGTTTTTTTGTTCCCACAAAAAGAACATTTTGTTTCCCACTGCTGAAATCCTTAATCATTGCATAAGCTTTGTCGATTTGAGCAGAAGTTTCTTCTAGGTTAATGATGTGAATATTGTTGCGAGCTGCAAAGATGTATTGTTTCATTTTTGGGTTCCACTTTTTTGTTTGGTGACCAAAATGCACACCTGCTTCTAGAAGTTGTTTCATTGAAATTACAGACATATTTTTTCCTCCTTTTTTTGTCTTCCTCAAAACTTTAAAACTTGCGTTTGAACCATATAGGCAAGGCAACGCAATATGCTTCGAGTGTTTATTTGTCAATGAAATGACTTTGTAATAATAGCATATCTTTTCAAAAAAATCAATAACTTTTTGCATATATTTTAAGATTTTTTAAATATTTTTTTAAGTTTTGCAAATTTTAGTTGCATTTACGCAACTTTTTTATTAAAATAGAAGATAGGAGAATTAGTATTATGGCGAAAATAACAAATCAATTTAACGATAACGAAAGAATTTTTGACATGCTTACAAAACACGCAGAAAGAAAACTTCTTACCGCCTCAAGCAAATTGGGCCTCGACAAGTTTTCATTTGAAAATAGGAACAATTATTCAATGACGTTCTACGACACCCACGACAACTTATTGACAAGCACCGGAATTTTGTTGTATAAAACCCAAGAAAACAACAAGTTTTACTTCAAAGTTGAAAAACTAAATTTTTTACCAAACGTAAGAAAACTGCATAAAGCCCCAATCTTTGAGCACGAAGTAACAGCGAGAGAAACACCAAAAGATGTTGCGTTTTATATTATCAACGGCATATCCCAACTCTTCACCACCCAATTTTTTATCGACCTTGAACACGTTGTAAAAATGGCAAAACCAAAAATAAAGATTGAAATTCAAGGCACCGAGTATAAAGGCTTCAGCGGTAATGGATTTAAATGTGCAGTGGAATTCCAAACACTCAAATACCAAAATTTTGAAACCAAAAAGAAACACAAAAACATCGAAGCAGTCGTAACCCATATTTCTTCAACCAAGTTTGAAAAAGATTTTGAAAAGTTTTTGGAAAATATAGAAAAATATTGCAAAGAACTTTTACCAAAAACCCTCACTCGCTACGAATACGCAAACGCCACAACCAAAATCCTACCTAAAAAACCCAAAGAAAAGAAAAACAAGGACAAAAAGAAAGAACGCAAAATCGAAAATATTATTGAGGGATAAAAAAACAACTTCGCTGAGCGAAGTTGTTTTTTTTGACAATGTTAAGCACTCCAAAAACCGCCAAATTGAGGTGGATTAATGGATTGCCAAGTTTTATAACTACTGCTAGCAGTAAGTTCAACCGCTTTATTTAACGCTTGCAAAACAGTGATGTTGGTGCAAGGTTCTGACGTTGTCCCATCTAAGCTATAAATTGTAATCCTTGGTATTAAGGCATCAAGTGAATTTATTGTTCCACAATCCGTGCCTGAATATCCATAACCTACATTTAACGATGCGTTAATAGTAGTTGTTTGAAGAAAATAACAATCATAAGCCTTTGCATAGTAATCTCTCTCTCTTCCACCAATCCCGCTAAAATAACCTGAAACATTCGACTGAATCTCAATTAGACCCAAATTGTAGCAATTTTTTAAGTCTGTATCAAAATCATCAGCAAAGCAACCACCTACATAAACAACGGCGCCTACTCCATATTGAATTATTTTCCCAAAATTAATGCAATTTTGAATTTCTGAGTAATCTCCGCCACATGAAAGACCACCCACCCAAAGAGTACCAATAACAAAACCGCTATTATAACAATTTACAATTTTTGTTTTGGCCCCAATACTATCTCCAAATTGAGCTGCCAAACCGCCACAAGATTCACCCAAGACAACACCTTCATTAAAGCAATTCAACATATTGCCATCAAATATGCGGGCAAAAGAACCTGCATGAGAGATGCTATTAACAATACCTAGATTATATACAGCACCTGCAAAACCTATATCATCATCATCACCATCAAAATACATTGCACCTACCCCACCAAAAAGACCATCTTTTTCGGTATTTTGATACATTCCCGAAACTTTATGGGAATTACCATAAAAATTACCAGTAAAACCGATAAAATAATAGCCAACATCATCCCCACAATAGTTTACCCATTCATACAATAACCCGTTATAACTCACATCATTTTTCCATGAATATAAAGTAGTTCCTTTTGCTCCAGTCCCTAACCAGCCTTCATTTACACCATCAGTTATATAGACATAGCCAGTATCTTCTTCATATATAAAATCTTCATCATTAAGATATATATCCTTATTTAAACTAAATGTTATATTATCAAAAATATCATTGTTATAAGCACGACCAGTAGTATTACGCACAATATGCATCATATTCGCCAAATCCCCTGGCGAATTTATTTGGAAAGGATTATTTGAATCATAGTTTGTGGGAGAATAATCTGTCTCAGAAAGGTTTCCATCCCAACATTCAAAAGCACTTGCGGAAATATTAATAGTGCCAGTAATATCTTCCGCTGGGATATTTAATGTGCCTGAATGCCCATAATGAGTGTAAGGTTCATTGTTGATTGTTATTGAATAATCATAATAATATGCATCATAATCTACTGTTGGCGTTATGTCAATTTCAAAATCTTCGCCTACACCTATTTCTGTATTTTCTGCATTGCAATCAACCATTGTATTAAATGTAACTGAATAACCATTATGTTCTTCGATTTCTATTTTTAAAGTGGTTGTTTGCGGGAAGACTGCATTTGCGAAGACATCAAATTTTATGTAATCCGGAATCTTTGTGGTTGTATTAAATTTGCTTGCGGTGGTCTTGATCGGGTCGAATTGGGCGGGTATCCCGGCTGTATTCTCGTCAACTTGCCCGGTTGATGACATAGAAACTTCAATACCAGTTGATTCGGTATAGTTCTTAATAATTATATAAAACTCATTTTCGTATTTAGTAAAAAAACTATTATTAGCTTGAATTGTATTCCCGTCAAGGCTTGAGATTCCGTTTTGCATAACAATTTCTTTATCAAGGTCTTTGTCTTCAAAATTGCAGAATGCAAGTTTTTCTTCATCTCCGTTTTTTTGAATCCATATTTCAATTTTATAATATGGATTTGCAGGAAATGCAACGTTTACTTTCATAGTTCTTTGTGCGGCAATAATCCCCATTGCAAGAAGCATTCCTGCAATCGCAACAATCATTGTTGTCATAAAAATTTTATAAATTTTATTTGTTTTGCTCATAATTTATCTCCTTTAATGTTTTTTAATATGTTATTCAACTTGGTTGCAGTGCCACCTTACCATTGGCTGACGTAATCAATAATTGAAAGCGAAACTCAATGACCGGCGGTTCTAACCGCCTAATTACTCATTTCTAATTACTAATTAACAATGAAAAATCACCACTTTGCAAAAAAGTGGTTGTTTTTGATTATTAAGTTGTATTATAAATAGAGGAAACTCCTCCTAATTTTTCATTGTTTAATGGAGCGTTAAATACCCCCCCCCCCCCCCGAGGGAAATGGCTGATAAAATAAGAGTTTTTACGCCTAATTTACTTGATATTTTACTCATAATTTTCATCTCCTTTTTAGATAATTTTGAATTAGGAATTGAGGTTGGCTTAATAAAACCTTTTAACCTCCACCGCCTAAAAACAACAATCCTAAGTTTCGA
>JAFYKO010000186.1 GCA_017537515.1 Clostridia bacterium
ATGAATACATCTTAGGTGATGTCAAAGTTTATGGAGTGTATGCATATATTGACGAACCTATGTTGCTAGAATTCAGCCGTTATAATTTATGCACTGAAAATTGGAATTATCTAAATCTTTACACTTACGATACACCACAAGTCCTTTATGCTTCTTATCAATCATTTAACGATGAATATAGCGTTACTGTTACTATAAAATCTACTGTTGTAGAATCTATGACCGTTGATTATTCTGCATTCCAAACTGTTTATAGAAAAACAAATTCTTCAAGTAACGACCTTGATTTTTCACAAATTAAAGCTACTGAAACTTATGCAAGCGGAATTACGAAAGAATTGACATATGACGCAGAAGTTAAAAGCGGTTGCTTTACCGCAACAAGCGATTACGACTCAGACGTTGTGGGAACTTATACAGTTACAATCCACTCTTATTATAAATCTGCAACAACTGGAGAAACAGCAACTTGCAAGTTTAATATTGAAGTTGTGCAAGGCGAACCTGTTGTTACATCAATTGACCGTATGGAACTTGTAAATCCAGTGTTTGTGGGAGGTGTGAAAAATAATATTTATTTCAATATCTACGCAAACTTTGAAGGCGAAGATGAACCTCGTTTCTACAAAACACTCCAAGCAACAAACATTGTAAGCAAATGGCAAGATGGATTCCAGTTTGTTACAGATATGACGGGCGAAACTGAAACAACCTTTGACAACACTACAACCAACACTCAATACGTTAAATACTTATCACAGCTTGTGGATGGCGTATCTAATATTACTTTTGTAGGTTCTTTTGCCTTAACTGAAGATTATATGACTAGATTAGGCATAAAATTTGCAAATGAATACTACAGTGCTGATTGCAATAACGAAACACCAATTGATGTTGCAGTTCCTTATTCGGCAACCGGTGAAGTTGGAACTATCACACTCAATTCTGTGAAGTATTTGAGCGGAAAGAACGTTTATGCATCAAACGTTACAGATATTGAAATTATCGGTCTCGATGATGTTGACTCAACAATTCCTCAATCTTCATACCCAGTGCAATTGATTGTTGAAGGTTCTGAATTCAATTTCAATTTTGTGGTAGGCAATATGCCTGAAAGTTTGAACTTTACACTTGATATTGAAGAATTATATCAAGACTATACAATCAACACTACAGAAGGAATTGAGGGTGTTGTACTTCAAGGTTTGGCCAAGACTTATGATATCAGTGTAAGCACATTCTCAGAGTCATTTGTCCTTACATTCAATTTTGCAAGCAACACCGCTTCACTTGAAGGACAATATTGGTTTGACAATAAACAAACAGCTTCTTTCACTAAAGATTTTGAAGCAAACTCAATCAAACTTTATTGGAACGACGCACAAAGCATTAGTATGAACATTGTTGTAAAAGACGAACGTATCTATGATTACGTTATTCAAACTATCAATATCACAAAAAATGCTTCACCTTTTAATTCAATCAAAATAAACGAAACAGAAACACCTTTTGAAAGTTTTGCACAACTCGAAAGTGTGCCTTATGGTTCAGATATTGAAATCACAACAGATATTGAAAACGCTGAAGTTTACCTTAATAACAGTGCAACAACATCTATAAATATGGACAAAACATCTTATCTTAGCGTTGTATTAAAATTCCACAATATTACTGTTTGGGAAAAATATTTTGATGTACATTATTTCAATAAGATTGAAACACGAGGACAAACCTTCTACAATCCAAGTTCTGACCTAAAGATTGAGCTTGAAGAAGATAAGACTGCAGTTTGGTTTAAATTTGATGCCATTGTTGATTTAGAAGACCTATACTATATCTCAGACGGAACAAAAACTCTTAAATCTTTCATAAATATAAGCAATATCACTTCTTACAAAGAAATAGAAATTTATTATGATATGGGTGGCGATATAGGTGGATGGCTGATTATGAAAATCAATATTTATCCATTCTCTCACGTCGAAGAACTCCAATATGAATATGTTCCATTTATTGGAATGGAACAATTAGTATCACAACCAATGACTTGTGGAGAGTTTAGAAGTTTTGCAACTTCAAACTTAGATGCAAACTATGCGGTTGAGGCTTATTTAGGATATTTCTCAAATATAAAAGTAGCATTGAAATCAGATTATTCTGCATACACTTATGAATTCACCCTTGCCGACGGTACAGCATTTGACTTCAAAAAACACAATGAGAAAGGGGACATCTACCTCAAAATATACGACGAAAATGAAGAATTGGTTGAAACAATTGTCATCACATACTTACAATATCTAACTCCCATTGTTGGAGAGTCATATGCAACACGTATTTATGGTGAATGGTATGTTGAAACCACAAGCAAAGCAAATACTGTTGCATACAGCACTGCCTCAATGACCGTAACCAATGATACTAAAACTGTTGCAGAATTTACTGCTCCTGCAATTATCACTCACAACTTTACAGCTATGTTTGGTAAAGGCGGGCAAACTTATGAAATCTATTCAAGTGTTGTTATAAACTACAGCGAAGTCTTACTCAAAGATGTATTTAACGAACTTACATTTGCAATCATAGACCCAACAATCACCAACTATTATGACGAGGAAGAAAGATATAGCTACTTTGATATAGATTTGTATAAAAACATTCTTGAATCAAACTATGGAAATGTATTGAATCCATATCACAATCTAGAAGATGTAGTTACAGCACTCAATCTCAATAAAAATAATGAATATTCTTTAACTTCTGAGTATGCGGGTTACACTCCAACATTTAGTGTTGACGGAAAAAATATTAAAGTTGTTATTTCCAACTCTACAACAACAAAAACTGCTATGATTAAAATGGTTTATGTTAAACAAATTGATAACAACGTAGACCTACAAGACGTTGCACTTTTCGGACTTACTGGAAAAATTGACGATATAGAAATCGTTGAAAATACAATCACTGCAACTGATATGAGCAAAATTAAGGCAATAATGGTTTTTGCTGAAAACCAATATGCAAAACTTGACCTATACAACGTTGTTGGCGAAGGGGATGAGACAGAAGATGTGTATATGTACAGCGAATATGGTATTGCCTCATTAATATTCTCTAAAGCAGGACATTATAAGCTTGTTATCACTTCAAGCGATGCGACAACAACAAAAACAATTAACATTGTTGTTCAAGGTGATTTCCCTCCAATGCTCGAAACAACAATTGGCGATGATGTCTATACTTTTGATATGGATATAAAAAACTTTGCGATTTTGGGCGATTTCCAAGCTTCTCTTGATATGGATACTGGTGCAATGGAGAAACTAGAAATTTACTTAGGCACTCCTGAGGAAGATATTGATACACTTGATATGTCAATAAGAAGCTGTTTCCAAGATATAATTTACGACTATGAAGAAAACCCAATCACAGACCTTGAAAATGTAAAACTTGAAATCTTAGCTGACGATTCAGACAGAAAATATGCAATGATTTATTCAAACTTTGAAGGTATGATGGTTCCTGTGTATTTCTACCTTTATGAAAAATCAGCACCGCTTACAATTACATTTGGAAACACAACTTTTGCAATTGAAATTCCAGCAACAGGGATTTCAAATAGCCTCGGCGATTTTCAAGTTATGGAAAATGTCGGCGTGGTAATGTCAAACTTTGACGCTCTTGGACTTGAAATAACTGATACAACAGCAACTGCAACTATCAAGTTTGCACAAACAACCAGCAATTACAATTATAGCATTCTAGCAGATATTTCATTGATGGGAAGTTTTGATTTTACAAATCAAGAACACCTTGATGCACTCACAACCTCTGCAACTTTAACGCAAAATGTTGAATTTAGCATTATGCCAGCAGATGTTGAAATTGGTGCACCACCAATGATTCTCTTCGGAATTGTAATAGGCGAAATTGGCGGAATTGCATTGGAAGAAGCAATGATTATGCCTCTTGCTATTGTTATTACCGGCTAAATAATAAAAAACACTTTGTAAAAAAA
>JAFYKO010000187.1 GCA_017537515.1 Clostridia bacterium
AACTCCTAACTGCTAACTCACTACGCCCGCCTCTCATTTCAATACCTGTGTCGAGAAATAAAACTCCTCCCAAGGTTCGTTTTTAAAAAACTTATCCGAAATATTCTTGATGTTTATGTCCGCCGGTGCATAGCTCTTTAAATCTCGCCAACTCAGAGGCACGGAGATTGGTGCGTTTGACCTTGCCCTTAACGAAAACGGGGCAACACAGGTTGCACCTCTTGTATTTCGCAAATAGTCAATAAAAATTTTCCCATGCCTTTGGTTTTTTCGTATGTTTGTTGTGTATTTTTTTGGAAACTGCGTTTCAAGTAGTTGTGCAATCTTCTTTGAAAAGTCTTCAAAACTTTCCCAATCCCGACTTTTTTTGAACGGTACAACAACGTGATACCCCTTCCCCCCGCTGGTTTTTAGAAAAGATTGAAGTCTGAGGTCCGTCAAGATGTTTTTTAAGTCTTGCACGCCTTCCCGTAGCCTTTCAAGGGATATATCCTCCCCCGGGTCTAGGTCAAAAACCATCATATTGGGTGTGTCAATTTTGGGATACGTGCTTCCCCACGAATGAAATTCTATCGTCCCCATTTGTGCTTGAAATATGAGTTCCTTCTTGTTTTTTACGTAAAAATACTCCTCATCTCCGTCCAAAAACACACTAACGCTGGATTTTTCGGTTGTTGGATGTTTTTTGAAAAAACCATTTTCTATGTTTTCGTGGCACCTAATAACCGCTAGCGGGCGTTTTTTTATGAAACGTAGCATTAAATCTGCAACTTTCTCATAATATTTCACAACCTCGATTTTGCTTATACCACTTTCCGGATACAAAACCTTTTCAGGGCTTGTTATCTCAATTCCTGCTACTTTCAAATTTAAACCTCCAACACTACATTCCTTGCGTCCTTATCCTCCCTCAACCCCACAAAACTTGGTTGCCTCAAAATCTTATCTTTTGTCAGTTCCGCAAACTGTATTTCCGCAACCAAGACTGGTCTAAGCCACTTGACATTCTTAATTTTTGGCTCTTTTGCAAGATAACTCTCCTTGCTTTCGTGGGCCTTGAATTTTTTTGCTAGGAGTTGTCTTTGCTTTTCGTCAAAACCCGTACCAACTTTGCCGACAAAAACTAGACTATCTTTTTCATAATACCCCAAAAGCACCGCACTCAAATCTGGGTTTTTCTCTGTGGTCGTGAATCCCACAATAACAAACTCTTGTCTTGCATAGCATTTAATTTTAAGCCAATCGTTTGTACGCTTACCCACGTAACAAGAGTCTAGTTTTTTTGCAATAATTCCTTCGAGGTTGTTTTTCTTAGCAAGGCTAAAACATTGCTTTCCCTTCCCAATAACCAAACTGCTTAAAATTAGATTTTCCGGAGTCTTGTTAAGCAAAATTTCAAGCCTTTTTCTTCTTTCCTTAAACTCCTTTTCTCTAAGGTCGACTCCGTTGTAAGCCAAAATGTCAAACACGGCGTAATAAACGTTTTTGCCGTTCTTCAAATAATCTTGCAATAGGCCAAAATCGCTTCTGCCGTTCTCATCAAACGCAACAAC
The DNA here is from genome assembly GCA_017537515.1 of Clostridia bacterium. Lineage (GTDB taxonomy): Bacteria > Bacillota > Clostridia > Christensenellales > UBA1242 > UBA5489. Next base: position 1,554 of record JAFYKO010000187.1, read on the forward strand.
TTCCCCGTCCAAAACAACTGAATTGACGCTTAAATTTTCAACGCTTTTGGCAACCTGTGAGAATTTGACTGTATAGTCATTGTGGTTGCGGGTAAAGAGTTTCGCTTTTCCGTTTTCCAAAAAGGCTAGAATTCTATAACCGTCGTATTTAATTTCAAAACCCCAGTCTTTACCCTTCGGAATTTCGTTTGAAAGTGTCGCAAGAGTTACCTCGCATTTGTTGAACGGATTTTGCGAGGATTCTTTGTTCGTCGGTTGGTTCGCGAACTCGTCGTCCCCTTTTATTGCAAGCCAATTTTTTTTGTCGATTTTTACAAGCGACCATTCGCCTTTGAGTTTTTCACCAAACAAAACAACCTTAATATGCCCCTTTTTCAGGCCTTTTTCCATATCTATAATAGGTTCATAAGTACCTTTGTCGAAAATCTCCACGCTTCCCGCACCGTAATTCCCTTTTGGGATAATACCCTCAAAACCTGCGTAATCTAGTGGATGGTCCTCAACCATTACCGCCAAACGCTTATCCTCGGGGTTTGTGGACAAGCCTTTTGGAACAGCCCAGCTGAGGAGTACACCTTCAAATTCAAGTCTTAAATCGTAATGTTTCGCCCTAGCCTGGTGATACTGCACCACAAAAGAAAGACTCTTGCTTTTCTTTTTTGTATCAACATTTTCGCCTTGTGGTTCCTTCGTCTTGGAAAAATTTCTTTTTTTATTGTATTCGCTAAGCCTCATTTTGCCTTCGCCTTGGGTTTGTCTTCGAGACTTTTCTTTAAAGCCTCCATAAGGTTAATAATTTTTGCCGGCTGTTGCCTTTCCTCGGGTTCAATAATCTCATTGCCTTCAATCTTGCGTTTTATGGCTTTCTTTATCTTTTCATTGTATTCATCCTTAAATTTTTCCGGTTTGAAAGGCTGAGTCATTTGCTCAATCAAATTTTCTGCAAGCTCGATTTCTTGCTTTTCAATTTTTGGCTTCTTTATCGCCTGTGCCTTTTGCACTTCATCGTGAAAATACAACGTATTCACAAGCATTTTCCCCTTGCTTGCCCGAATAAGAAGAAGTGTCTCTTTTGTTCCTAGGACTGTTTTTGCAATGCCGGCTTTGTTTTTATGCTCCATTGCCTCTAAAAGCACAGCAAAAGCCTTGTCCGCCCCAGACGGATTGACGTAGTAGGCCTTGTCGAAATAAACAGGGTCGACTTCGTCTAGGTCTACAAATTGTTGAATTGTAATGTTTTTGTCCTTTGGAGATTTTATTTTTTCAAAATCCTTGTCGGTGAAAATCACATACTTGCCTTTTTCGTATTGGTAACCTTTGACAATATCTTCTTGTTTGACTTCTTTGTCATTGCAATCCACACAAGTTTTTTTGTATTTTATGCGAGTCATTGTTTTGCGTTCAATCATATTGAAACCGATATCATTTTCCTTAACACTCACACTTAAAGTTATCGGTATATATACCAGCCCAAAAGTTATTGCACCTTTATAAGAATACGCCATTATTCCTCCAAATTATAGTCATATTATTAACCTAAAACAAATAATTATAATCAAATATAATAAATGTCTTTACTTTCCTTGAAAAATGTACAGAAATAGCCATTTGAATATATTTTCTTAATATAAAGTGTATTTCAAATACTGAACAAGTTGCAGAAATTGGAGTATTCCTTTCCCAT
>JAFYKO010000188.1 GCA_017537515.1 Clostridia bacterium
TGCACGTTGTTTTTAAGCGACCGAGGGTCAATCTCCTTGCGAATACGCTCATTTGCCAGAACCTTGTTCACAGCCCCAGCCTTGACAACAGCCCCAAGAACAGACCCGGACTTTTGCTCAGGTGCAGTGGCCACAACCGACGGCAACGGCGTGTTGAAACGAGGCTTCTTTTCCTCCTTCTTTCCGCCCTTCTTGTCGCCACCTTTCTTCTTGCCACCACCGGATTTGCCTCCGCCACCACCTCCGGACTTGCCTCCGCCGGACTTACCTCCGCCACCTTTGGACTTTTTCTTACCGCCACCAGACTTGGCCTTGCCACCAGCAGACTTGCTCGGCACAGCCAACGCCATTTCGGCCTTTTCTCTTGCCTCGTCCTTGTTTGCGGTTATTATCGGTTTAAGACTCTGAGCGTAAGCAGTCTTCGCCTGGTTTATCTTCGCAAGCTGTGAGGCGTCTATTAACCGCTTAACCAACGCTTCGGATACAAGTGCGTCCATAATTTGGCGATAAGTCATAAACTTCGACGTTTCAAGAGTGTTGTATTTCTTTGAGCGAACCTCTTTGAGGAACTGACGAACAACAACCTTGCCATTCTTGGTGGATTTGAGGGCGAGGATGAGGGCAGTGATGTAAACGCTGTCGATTGAATCCCGGCCCTTGGACATTATTTCAAGCTCGGACGTCTTGAAAGCTAGCTCGCCCACGACGTTGCTTGCGGGTGCGGTGTAGTCCTTCCAAGAGGTTACGCCGACATTTTCGTCCTTGTTTCTGAGATGGAAGTTTTTGCGGAGTTTGAATAGAAAGTCGGGGGAGTTGATGTCGGAGTATTTGGCGAGTTCGGTTGTAAGCGTGAAGAGTGTCGTGTCTTGGATTTTGACTTGTTCGACGAGCTTGAGCGAGGCGGTGAGGCTGGTTTCGTCGACTTTGATGTCGACGATGAAGTTTAGGGTTTTGCCGGAGATTTGCGAGTTTGCGGTGTAGTAATCCCGAGTTTTTTCGGTGATAAGTTTTTCCATATTAATGAGTTCGTGGCGGTGTAGTTGTGGGATTTGGTACATACCCTCGTCGTCGAAGTTGCCTATGAGTCCGTTTTGTATGGCGAGGAGTTTGAGTTCTTCGGTTTCGTAGGCGTCGGAGAGGTCCGGTGGGGTTTCGGGGGTGCGGGACGGGGTGTCGGGAAGGGCCTCTGACGATGTGCGGGGGGGCGGGGTTGACGAACGCCCGCCGGAGGCGGTGGGTGAGGAAGCCCGCCCGCTTTCGCTTGCGTCAAAAAGTTCATAGCCCTTTTCAAGACGTTGAAGAGCAATCAAAAAAGGGTTTTCAAAGTTTTCTGACATAATTCACCTCCTTAAAATTAAGACTATTATAACACAAAAAATAAAAATTTTCAAGACTCAAAATATAAAATTTCAAAAATGTATTTCTTTTTGGAAAAAAGTGTGTTATAATAGAGGTATGGAAAGTAGTAACAAAGGAATTTACATATTTTGGGGACTGATAATCCTCGTGATTGTCGCAGTTGTATTATTTTTTGTGATTCCCCGCACAGATAACGCCCTCGCATACAAAAGTTATGCAAGCGTGAACAAAAACACCTATGAAGAGATAACCGAAGACAAGACGTATTATGACTACATCGTCTCAGCAAAAAGCAAATTCGGTGCTATTGCAGGCCTTGAAGGAAAAGAAACACTCACTTGCCTAACCAACATCCAAGAAACACTTACACTTTCAGAAGACTATGTGCAAATGAGTTTGATGTTCTTAAACAAAAGCGATAAATACATCGACGCTTCAAAATCTCTCGAAAAAAGTGGAAATAAACTAAATAAGAAGATAAACGACTTCCAAAGCTATTGCAAGACAAATTTAAGCAGTGCATTGAATCAGTCCAATTTGCCTATGACGGAGATTAACGACGTTGTGAACGGTCTTAATGAAAGATACAACGCACTAATTGAAGAGTATGTCAAATATTATGAGAAAGTCGCAGTTGTTATTGAGAAATACAGCATTAAGACAATAGAGAACAACCCAACTGTCATTAACGCACATAAAGGCGTTATTTCAAGCATAAAAACCGCACTTGCTGAGGAAGATTTAAGTTTGACAACCACTTCTTCGATTTACGCAAATGCACTTACGGTTTATAGTTCGGTGTATTATTTAACACATTTTTAATTTAAAAGAGGATTTATGAAAAAATACATTTTATTTGTTATGGCAATCGTGTTGTCAATGAGCGTGTTCGTTGGTTGTGGGCCTACAAAGACTCACAAAGAGGTCAAAACCGAGATTGATACGTTCCTAGCGGACACAAAATATTCAAACCTAATCAATGCAAATTTTAGTTATTCGGCAAAAATAGAAAACAAAATGGCGACCGATTCGGATTTTTCAGTGCTTGACACTTACGAGCAACTTGCAGATTTTTCGCTTGTGATTTTGGAAAACACTTATCAAAGTTTCACTATTTCACCCCTAAACAAGTCCAAAACTTCGGGCGAAAAATGTGGGGCAGTTGTTTCAGCCCTTGACAAGGTGAAGAGTCAATACGAGACTTTTTCAAACGCAAAAAATGTTTTTGAGGCAAATATAGAACACCTCGACATTGACGGAACAGTTGCAAAAGCGGAACTCAGCGTTTTCAAAAAAGAGTTTGGAAAACTTGTTGACAAACTGGGCGACCTAAACAACGCTTATGAGAATGCCTACACTGCACTTTATGGCGGTGTGAAAGAAATAACAAACGATTCTGGAAAAGTCAAAAATGCGGTGATAAGCGTTTTTTCAGACCTTTTGAATTGTTATGTGAATTATTCTATTTGCGAGTTTAATTATGAATACCAAACTATCTCTGACGCATTTATGACGAATTTATACAACCTCAAAACCAACCTTGAAACACAAACCCCAAGTGCAGAAAAATATGCAGAGTGGTATGGATATTACGAACTTTTTAAAGGCGAAGTGAAGGTTTTTAATTCCAGCCTTAAAAAAATCAACCTCAACAACTTCCCTGCAAATCCTTCTGCAAAACAAGAGGTCTATAAACACAAAGTTGACAACTTTATTCAAACAAATGCCGGAATTTTTATGCAAAAAACAATATCATTATTATACTAAAAGCGAATGCAATCATTCTGCTTTTTTAAATTAAGGAGACAAAAAAATGGATTATAATAAACTTGCGGACTTGCTTTATCCAACCGCTGTTAATACTGACGTTTGGGAAAACAAATACCCTAAACGTGAGCTGAAAACCGGGGCGGAGGTTACGAGATTCGCACCAAGCCCAACCGGTTCGCTTCATATCGGGCACTTTTTTCAGTGCTTGTGTGATAGCTACATCGCAAAAAGCACGGGCGGACTCTTCTTTTTTAGAGTCGAAGACACCGACAAAAAACGTGAGGTTGAGGGGAGTGTTGACAACGCTATTAACACACTTGAAAAGTTTGGTATTTTTTATGACGAAGGCGTTATGAAAAACGGTGAGGAGAAAGGCGAGTATGGGCCTTATCTTCAAAGTGCAAGAACTGAAATCTATCGTTCTTATGCCAAAAAACTTGTTGCAAGCGGACGGGCTTACCCTTGTTTTTGCGAAAAACCTGAAAACTTTGAAGAGGTCAAGGAAAAACGACAAGAACAACTTGAAGAAAATTTTGCCCTCCAGCAAAAAGACCCTTGCCGAGACCTAAGTCTTGAAGAGGTTGAGCAAAAACTAAGCCAAAACAAACCTTTTGCCCTTAGGCTTAAAAGCCTCGGCGACCCTGAAAAGTCGTTTAAGTTTAAGGATGAAGTCAAGGGCGAACGTGAAATTCGTGAGAATTCGAAAGATATTATCCTTATCAAAAGCGACGGGCTTCCTGTTTATGCCTTTGCTCACGCCGTGGACGACCATCTTATGAGAACAACGCTTGTTATTCGTGGCGAAGAGTGGTATCCATCACTTGCTTCGCACTTAGAACTTTTTGACGCAATGGGATTTGAAAGAGTTAAATACGCACACAACCCAGTTATTAGCAAAATCGACGAGAACGGCGGAAAACGAAAGATTTCTAAGCGTAAAGACAAAGAAGGCAATATGGCCTACTTTATCGAAACGGGATACCCAGTTAACAGCATAAAAGAATACCTCCTGACGCTTGCAAACAGCAATTTTGAAATTTGGAGAAGGCAAAATCCAGAAAAAAGCCTTGAAGAATTTGAGTTTAAGGCCGAAAAAATCACCTCTTCAAATCCTATGTTTGATTTTGCAAAACTCAACGACATTTCAAAAACTATTATTTCAAAAATGACCGCAGAGGAGGTTTATCAAGAACTTTCACGCTGGGCATCTGAGTTTGATAAAGAGTTTTTTGAGGTTATTTCTCGGGATGAAAACTACACCAAAGCGGTTTTGAATATCGACAGAGAAACTCCAAAACCTAGAAAAGATATCGCCAAAATGAGTGATGTCAAAGAAAGCGTTTGGGGATATATGTTCAATGAGTATTTTAAGCCCGAGTATGAACTTGAAAACGCAAATGTGGAAAACCTCAAAGAAGTTGTTGCCACATATACAAATATTTACAACCACGCCGACACAAAAGACGAATGGTTTGCACGTATTAAGGAAATGAGCGGAGGGCTTGGCTATGCCGTTGACAACAAAGAGTTTAAGGCAAATCCAGAGAAATTTAAGGGCAATGTCGCTCTTGTGTGCGAATACATCAGAATCGCACTCACGGGAAGAAAAAACTCACCGGACCTTTACAGCATTTCCCAAGTTCTTGGAGAAAATGAGGTTAAGAGAAGATTTGAGTTGCTTTTGAAAAGTATTTAAACAACAAACTGCAAGACTGAGAAAAAGTTTCGCAGTTTTTTTTAAAATACCCTATTGACAAATTTTTGTTTTATGGTAAAATATCTCAAAAGGATGAAAAGGTTATGAATTTTAATTTAAAAGATATTTTATCAAACAACATTTATCACTATGTTGAAGACTACTGCGACAACGGCGTTGACGCTATTTCTCTTATTGGCTCAAACTCTGATGCGAAAGTTAGGGATATTGTCAACTATTTTCAAGCCCTCGCAAACCCAGAATTTGTCAACGTGCGTGAAAATTGGGGCTCAAAAGTCTCTGACGCACCTTGCGATGTGTTTGGCGGTGCGTTGAATTATGCCGACAAAAAGACAAACGCTTTTGCGTTGAAGTTTCGTGCCAACAATGGCTTTAAACTCCGCTTTCCACTTTTGAATTCTTATTACAACACAAATTCAAAATTCAGAAATTGTGGCTGTGTAGAACTTGGCTCAATTCTTTCAAGACTTCAAACCAAACTCAATTTCCAGCTTGAAATAAACGACAGCAAATCTGATTATGTTGTGGCAAAAGAAGGGCATGTTCGCAAAATTTCAAGCAAGCTTTCACACCCTGTGCGTATGATTCGTGCAAAGACGTTTGAAGATATGTTTGACCCTTCTCATAAAGGCATTGGCATCAAAAAAGCAAAACTCATTTTGGACACAACCTACAATGGGCATAAACTTACTTCTCCAGAACAAATGCTTGCAATTATTGATTTTTACAATGCCAAAGCCAACAAAAAGATTGCAAACAAAATGTTTAAGCTTGACAAGAATCTCGATAAGTCAAAAATCATACTCGCAAGCCAAATTTTGTCGGATTTGTTTATCTCATATGGCTTTAACTTCGGCACTGAAAACTCGAAACAGATTGACAACGCACTTAGACTTCAATTGTCAAATGTTATTGCAAGCCTAACTTACGAAAAATCAGTTCAAATCATAGCAGAAATTGCTGAACGCTCTGCATATGTTATGACCAAAAAACTTGGCATAACCCTTCAAGACATTCAAAACAACCGTAAAAACATAGGCGTTGAATACCTCGAGACCCCAACCACCATTCACGCAGTTATGTTCGGCGAAACCAAAAACAATGCTTTTGTAAGCACCGAAGAAGGGGTTTTCTATCAAGGTAAAAGCAACCTATTCAAAAACTTGCTTGTCAAATATTCATACAAGGATGATGCGAGATACGATTCATCAAGACAAACAGCACCACACGACAAAGAAGAAGCCTTAGAGCCTGAAATTGTTTTTGACACCCCAGAACTTGAAATGCTCGACCCAATCGAAGAATTAGACACACAACCAGAGGCACCAAGGGTGATTTATCTCGGAGGAATTAAGGAAGAACAGCCAGATATGTTTGAAGAGGCAGACGACACTCTTGATAAAATCTTAGCAGAAGCTTCAACCGATAGCGAGGCAAGTTTTGAAGAGCTTTTCGAAGAACACAAACTTGAAATTGAAGAGGACAAAGCCACTGCAACGCAAGAAGAGGAAGTCTCAGAAGTGGAAGAACTTTATATTCAAGACGTAGAAGAAACAGACGAGGCACCAGACTTCAAAAAACTTGAGGAAGTCTTTGGTATTGTGGTTAACAACGAAAAACAAAACTTGTTTAGTCGTGTTAAGAATGCAATTTTTGGTGCAACAGCTATCAAAAATCAAGTTTTGGACGGCGAAGAAAAGATTGAAGAAGTTCTTATTTCAAACAAACACGCAAGCGTTAAAGACGAAGAAATTCAAGCCTCTCAATCAAAAAGAATTATCACACCTGTTGTTGATGAGGTTGTAGAATTCACTCCAGTTATCAACGAAGAAATGGTTGTACAAGAAGAACCAATAGAATTTATCCAATTCCACGCAGAACCCAAATTCCCAGAGTTTACAGAAATGAAGCCTTTAACTCCAAGAGAGAATGTTAAGCGATTCAGAAATCAATATGCAACTTACCTTCAAACTTTGGAAGACTATCCATTGAAAAAAGTCGACGACCACAAAATCGAAGTAGAAACAGAACAAGCAAGCCTCAGTCAATGGACAATAAACCCAGACCAAGCAACCCTAACTGTTTTCTTCCAAGAAGAACCATCTCAAGAACAAGAGCAACAACAACTTAACGCCTCAACAATCCAATCTTTCCCACTCCTAAATGAAGGCGAAAACAAACTTCCAGATTTAAGTCAACCAGTTATCACCTTTGACAACTCAGACGCAATTCTTTGCAGACCTGTTGTAAAAAAAGAAGTTGAAAAGGTTGAAGCAAAAGCGGAAGAGACAGCCCAAGAACCAACTAAGAAAAAGAGAACATACACCCGCAAGAAAAACGTTTCAGCTGAAGGGAATGTAAAGAAAAAAACAACAACCAAAAAGACAACCGGGGCAAAATCAACAACCAAAAGGACAATCAAAAAAGTGGAAGTTGTTGAAGCAAAACCAGAGATTAGATTGAATTACACTCAGGAAGTAAGAACCGTTGGCGAAGGTTTAAATTCAGAATTGTCAAAATACAAATTCTCAACCAAGAGAAGCACACTCCCAAAAAACAATTCATTTAAATTCAGCCTTGGGATTAATATGTAATTAAATAAAAAACCTTGAAAAATATGTATTTTTGAGGTTTTTTTATTGTTTTTTATCCAAAATATTATTAAAAATATGGCGGTTTGCATACACAATTAAACGAAGGTGTTTTGCAACCCAACTTTTTTCTAAGGTGCTTGGATTTAAACTTAAATTTTTGCAGTACGGAGAAATGCAGGGGAGCGGGCGGGCAACACGAGGCGAAGCCTCGTGTTATGCGTCCGAGAGGACGCATTGTAAAGTGCGTTCGCACTTTACTGCCCGCCCGCCCCTGAGGCACTTCGCATAATTCAATTTTTTCCTTCATATCTTATAATATGAAAAAAACAATTTTATTTTCCTTCATTGCTTGTTTAAGTTTTGCTTTTATTGGTTGCGGTGCAAGTCTTGAAACGCAAATAAAAGCAAACTTGTCTGATGTGCGTTATTGTGTCTTTACGGGCAAAAACCAAAATATCAGCATAAGCCTTATTTGTGGGATGCGTGAAAACCCTTACAATTATGACGGAGTTTCAAACAAAAAGTGCGAGTTTGGAATAATCACAATGACATCAAACAAAGAGGCCTTAGCAAATTCAAACTTTACGCTTTCTGTCGATGGTGCAGAAATAACTGGCGTGCTTGAAGAAAACCCTTACGACCATTCTTTTATGACTGACATTGAAAGAGTTATTGATTCAGAAAGTACGGTGTATATTTCCATTGAAAACATAGCCGAAAATATGATTTTGACTTGCGAGAGTCTTTCGTGGCAAGTCCAATATAAAGACGCTCTCGAAATAGGTGTCGATGCACTTTTGGAAGATGCAAAAAGATTTATGGATGGAAACAACCTTCGGGCTGAAAGCTATTTGAAAATAATTTTTGACCAAAAATCCAACACAACGCCGTATTATTGGTATTTTGGAATTGTAGGCGAAAACGGAGAAAATATTGCAGTTATTATTGACCCAGCAAACGGAAATATAATAACCCAAAATATAGGAGAATAAAGCATTTTTACCGCAAATTACTTGCGGTTTTTTTTATTGCAAGAAGTTTTTTCTAAAAAAATTATTGACATTTTGATTTAATTGTGTTATCCTTCAATTTATAAACGGAGGTATTATCGAAAATGAACAAAGAACGCACTTATATTATGTTAAAGCCAGATGCAGTGCAAAGAAAATTGATGGGCGAAATTATTGCCCGAATCGAAAAAAAGGGTTATGAAATCACAAACGCAAAGATGTTTATGATGAACGAAGAAATCTTAAAAGAGCATTACGCACACATCGCCGACAAACCTTTCTTCCCAGAAATTGTTGAGTTTATGACAAGCGGAAAGGTCCTCGGAATGATAGTTGAAGGCGAAAACGTTGTTGCCGGTATGAGAGCAATTATGGGGCCAACAAAAGACGCTCCTGCGGGCACTATTAGAGGCGACTTTGCTTTCAATGGCAGTGAAAATATTATTCACGGGAGCGACAGCGTAGAAAACGCAGAAATCGAAATCAAAAGATTTTTTAATTAATTCAACACCCTAAAAATCTTACAACACAAAATGCAAATAATGCACACGCATTTAAACCCCGCTGGCTTGGGTTACTTTTTGTGTTGTTTTTTTAATTTAAAGGAGGAAATTTTATGAAACATATTGAAGAAACAAAAAAATCAAGAGAAAAAGCCTACCTCGTGGGCGTTGTTAGGTCAAATAAACAA
>JAFYKO010000189.1 GCA_017537515.1 Clostridia bacterium
ACTTGAAAACCTCAAGCGGTGATTTTTCATTTTTAAATTCCGCCTCTTACCGAACCGGCGGGCGGTTAGAACCGCCGGTCATTGAGTTTCGCTTTTAGTTTTTAAGTGCGTCAGCCAATGGCAAGGTGGCACTGCCACCAAGTTGAATATTCAAAATATTAAAAAAATTAACAAAAAACCAAAAAAGTATTTGACTTTATGCAAAAATATATGTTAAATTATAAATATATGGGCAAGATAGAATAAGTAAATTACATATTAAAAAACATTAAAGGGGATAAATTATGAGTAAATCAAACCGAATTTATAAGATTTTTATGACAACAATGATTGTTGCGATTGCGGGAATGCTTCTTGCAATGGGGATTATTGCCGCACAAAAGACAATGAAACTTGGCGTGCAGTTTTCTTCAAACCCTAACTACAAACTCGAAGTTTTCTTAAACGACGAAGAAACTTTGATTTTTAGAAATTTTGCAGATACATCTGGCAAAACTGTGAAAATGGACAATGGTATTACAAGTTTAAATGGTGATACCTTGATTGCTGACGAAGAGGCTTTTAAAGATTATGGCAATGATTTTACAATCATTATTAAAAACTACACCAAAACAACTGGCATTTCAGTTGAAATGAGTTCAACTGCAAAAATTGATAGTGGTGCAGACGGAATTCCCGCCCAAATTGAAGCAATCAAAAACACAGCAAGCAAATACGACCCAAATACCCAAATTGCTGATTCTGTAAGTTTCAGAATTTATGTCAACTCAGTTTTCCCACAAACAACCACATTAAAAATGACAATTAGTGAATATAATGTTTACAACCTTTCATTCTCTGGTGCTGTTACAAATACACCTTCGGAAATGGTTGCCGGTGAGAGTTATACTACAACAATCACACCAAATCCAAATTACAAACTCCCAGAAGAAATTACTGTTGAGCAAGATGGAGTTGTATTGACAGAGGGAACGGATTATACATGGAATGCAAACACTGGACTACTTACCATTCATTCAGTTTCAGGCAATATTGAAATTACTTGCGTGGCGATAATGTCGGCATTCAATATCACATACAATATGAATGATGTAGATTCACCTGTTACAGCACCAACAAAAACGACTTATGTTCAAGGCGAAACACTTTCTTATTCGGCTTTGCCAAACAAGACAAACGGTGCGGAATTCTTAGGTTGGACTTATACTGGGGATAATATAACACCACTCGAAACTCCAACAAAAAACATCACCCTTCCAAACACAACAACAGGTGACCTAGAAATTACAGCAAACTGGGGTGCAACCTTAATGGCCGGAAAGATTGTTGGGGGGGAATGTATCCTGTTGACACTAAGAGATGAGTTTTATGAAAGGACAGATACGAATGGTAAAACCTACGAAAGGGTTTACACAAGTTTAACCTCTATTACTTATGGTTATTGGGATGACTATAAAACCTATGTTTTGGCAAACTCTTTTACAAATTCCGATTCAGAAAATACGCTTGCCAATGGGATACCTGTTGATGTAGGAGGTACTGGTTCGATAAAATTGTTTGGCAATGGTACTAATGCATATATTTTATCCCCTAATAAAATTTTTGCAAATGCAAACGCAGAATCTTTATGTGCAAATGTTTATGTAGAGGGTAGCTACTCTATCCATCATAAGCTTGAAAGCGTGACAATAGATAATTTAGATACTTCAAAGGCGACGTCTATGATGTCAATGTTTAAGGGGTACCCGGAAACTATACTGGATTTGAGTAGTTTTAACACCGGAAATGTAATAAGTATGAGTTGGATGTTTGAGGATTGCAGTAGTTTGGAAACAATATATGTTAGCGACCTTTGGTCAACTGCAAATGTAACAAATTCAAGCGCTATGTTTTATGGTTGTACAAAGCTTCCAAACTTTAATTCTTCAGTGGTAGATAAAACAAACGCACATACTAACAGTGGTGGGTATTTGACACTTAAAACCTAGGGTTGAAAATTTCAGAAGTGGATTAATATTCACTTCTTTTTTTTGTTTGCGAACGGTGGGAAGGGTGGCGGAGTGGGTGAAGCGGGCGACGGAGTCGCAGGGCGAACCCGCCCGCCACTGGTTGGGGTTTGCATTCGGCAATTAAGAAGCGAAGCTCACTGCAAGGTGCCTCAGGCACCCGTCAGCTCACTGGCTTGGTGGCACTGCCACCCGTCAGCAATAATGCAAGGTGGCTCAGCCACCCCGGGAGTCATTGGCAGACTTCGTCTGCGAGTGTATTACTTTTTATAAATATATTGTAATATGATTCAGCAATTAAGAAGCGAAGCTCACTGTAAGGTGCCTCAGGCACCCGTCAGCTCACTGGAATGGTGGCACTGCCACCCGTCATCATTAATGCAAGATGGCTCAACTCACCCTAATCACAAAAAAAACTCTGCAAACTTTTGGTTTGCAGGGTTTTTTTACATCCCTCTGAAGATTTCGGCGAGGTTCTCTTTGCTTTTGTTTACTCTGTTGTGTTGGGCGATTTCTTCTTTGAACTTCTTGCGGTTTTCCGCTTGGAGGGTTATCATATTTTTTCTAAAGGTGTATACTTCCTTGAATCTTATAATATCTTTTGTTGTTATTTTAACGTTTGTTGCCATAAACTCGTCGGCCTCTTTGTCTGTGCCTGGTGTCGGCTTGATTGTGCTTGTAAACTTCTTCAAAAACTCTGGTGAGTATGGCGTAACGTCGCCGACAAGGTTTCCGACCTTAATAATTGGTCTCCAATCTTCGTCGAGAAGGAAGGTTACTTTGATTGTTTTTCCTGTTCCGATTGAAATTGCGTGTTCTGCTTCGCCGTTCCAAAGAACGAGGTCATAGTTTATGGCTTGTTTTGTGAACATACTGTGTTGTTCGAGGCCAGGGAATTCAACAATATAAATATTGTCGGTTGGGATATTTGGATTGCTTGCCAAATATTCTTTGATTTTTTGTTCTTTCATATTTGTTTTCTCCTTGGGTGTATTTTAGCACATTTTGTGGATTTGTCAATTATTTTAAAAAAATGGTTAAAAATTTTAGAGGTTTTTATTCTTAAATATTTCGCTTGCTATAAAAGTAACCACGCACCCGCCGAGGATAACCAGCCAACCGCTTATTGGGAGGGCGACCAATCCCAGTAGCGTGCCGAGAGGCGTGCAGGCCATTAGGAGCATCATTCCAAAGCACGAAAGCACTGCCCAAAGCGACCATTTGTTTTCGAGTATCGAGTTTTCTGAAAGTTTCCCGCTTGTTCGCATAGATATGAAGTAGAAATACTGAATAATGTTAAGTGCATAAAACGCCATTGTTGTTGCTTCGGCCTCTCCGCCAAGAGCGTACAGACCAAACAAAAAGCAGAGTAGCATTACAATTCCTTGAAAAATGCCCATAATAACTATATTTTTGCCCACGCCATTGGAGAACAAGTTTGCACCTTTTTTCCTAGGTTTTTTGGTCATTATGTTTTTCTCTGCTGGTTCGAGGCCCAAAGCCACAGCGGGAAGGGTGTCGGAAATCAGGTTTACAAACAAGATTTGGACAGGCGTCAAGAAGACTAATTGCGGGAAGAATATTGTCGCAAGGAATATTGCCAAAATCTCGGCAAGGTTTGCCGAATACAAAAACTGTACTGTCTTTTGTATGTTTGTGTAGATTTTTCGCCCTTCTTCCACTGCTACGATAATTGTTGCAAAATTATCGTCGGTGATAATAATATCCGAAACTTCTTTTGTTACGTCGGTTCCGGTAATACCCATACCAACGCCAATATTTGCTTTTTTTATGCTTGGGGCGTCGTTAACCCCGTCGCCGGTCATTGCTACAATTTTGCCCGCTCTTTTAAATGTTTCGACTATTCGAACCTTGTTTTCGGGGCTTACTCTCGCAAAAACACGTTTTGTAAAAATTATTTTCTCAAATTCGGTGTCGCTGTATCTGTCTATTTCGGCTCCGGTGATTACTTCAGAAATATCGCTTGCAAGTCCAATTTGGCGGGCAACTGCAAATGCGGTGTTTTTGTGGTCGCCGGTAATCATCACAGGGGTAATTCCTGCGTTCTTGCATTTCTGTACCGCTTTTTTTACCTCTTTGCGAGGTGGGTCCTGCATTCCCACGAGGCCGAGAAAAACAAGCTTGCTTTCATAAGCCTCGGAGGTGTTTGAGGGTAAAAACTTTTTATACGCAAAGCCCAAGACTCTTAAAGCCTCAAATCCGAGATTTTTATTTACTTTCAAGATTTTTTGTTTGAGGTTCTCGCTTAAAGGAAGTATTTTTCCGTCTATTTCTGCGTGGGTGCAGATTTTTAGAAGTTCGTCGACTGCACCTTTTGTGAAGACTACGCCCGAAGAACCAGCAAGGTGGATGGTGGACATAAGCTTTCGATTTGAGTCAAAAGGTATTTCATTTGCCCGAGGGAAGAGGTTTTCAGCGGTGGAAATAGTTTGCCCAAACTTCTTTTCTGCAAACTCCACAATGGCAAGTTCCGTAGGGTCGCCGATGTATCCTTGCTTGGATTTAGCAACGCTTTCGCACAAAAGCATACAATTTTTAAGGTAAGGGGAAATATCTGAAATATTGCTTTTGTCGTCGAGGAGTTGAAGGTTGTAAAACACCTTTTGCACAACCATTTTATTCTCGGTGAGCGTGCCGGTTTTGTCGGAGCAAATAATTTCGCAACTGCCAAGGGTTTCGACTGCGTGAAGGTGTTTTACAATCGCTTTTTTCTTGGCAAGTTTATAAATCCCCAAACTCATTATTATTGTAATAACAGCCGGCAGGCTTTCGGGAATAGCTGCAACAGCGATTGCAATGGCTGTTAGTAGTGATTCAAGAGGGTTTTTGGGGTTTGCAAGTATTTCTAGGAAAAACGTTATTGAGCATATGGCAAGAACGATGTAGGTAATTATTTTTGCCATTTGTTTAAGGCCTTTTTGCAGTGGCGTGTCGTCCTTTTGTGAGTTTGTAATAAGCGTTGCAATTTTGCCGAGTTCTGTGTTGGAGGCGGTTGCAACGACCAGCCCAACCCCGTGGCCATTTGCGATAACGCTTCCCGAAAATACCATATTTTTTCGTTCGGCAAGGACTGTACTAGGCCCGCAAACAACTTTGCTATCCTTTTCGGCGGGGATACTTTCGCCCGTCAGCGAACTTTCGTCAGAGCGAAGGCTTACGCTTTCAATAAGTCGACAATCTGCGGGGACTATGTCGCCGGCTTCAATGAGGATAACATCACCTACAACAAGTTCTTTGCTGTGGAGTTCTTGGACTTTGCCATCTCTGAAAACTTTAGTGTAGGGTTCTGTCATTCTTTTGAGGGCGTCTATGCTGGTTTCTGCCTTTTTTTCTTGTATAAAACCAATTATTGCGTTTAAAAGTACAATTCCGAGAATAATAAACCCGTCAACAAGTTCGCTGTAAGACTTGTTCAGAATGGCGATTGTGATTGAGATTGCAGAGGCAACAAGGAGGATGATTATCATAATATCCGAGAATTGGCCGAAGAAAACAGAGAGTGGGCTTTTCTTCTTTTCTTCTGGGAGTTTGTTTTCTCCGTTTGCGGAGAGTCTTTTTTTTGCTTCTTGAGAGGAAAGTCCGGTTCTTCTTGCACCTAGGATTTGAAAACACTCTGATATGGTTTTTGCGAAAAAGTTTTTTTCCATAGGAGTATATATATTCAGGCAGGTTTTTTTTAATTCCGGGGCGAAAATGAGTTAGGAGTTAGCAGTGAGGAGTGAGGAGTTAAGGTTTAGGCGGGGTGGCCCGCCATGCCATTATGCTGACGCTTTTAATGGCTTTTTTACTCAAAATAAATTTTTTTAAAAATAATAAAAAAAAATGTCGAAATTTAGTTGGGTGGCAGTGCCACCAGGCCAGTGGCAACCGCGGGCGGTTGCGGGCTTTTGGGGTGAAAATAGGTTAAATAAAAAAAATTTAAAATTTTTTGTAAAAAAATGA
>JAFYKO010000190.1 GCA_017537515.1 Clostridia bacterium
CTTGGATTTTTCGCAATTTTGGAAAGGGGGTTGACAATACGACAAAGCTTAATGCAATTCTCAAGCATCTCAATCTTCTCCAAACCCATTTTGACGAGCAATATCTTACGGCATATTTTCGAAAACATCTGCTTTGGTATGTAAAAGAAATCCCAGGTGCGAATGTTTATCGCCAGCGTCTTGCGACAATCAAAACCCTTGACGAAGCGAAAGAATTAATAATGCAAATATTTGGTGGTTGAACCACCTTACATTGGATGCTAATAAGCAACAGTTGTTTTAAACCTATACTACTTGCGATTGCTTATTGCAATGACTGGCGATTCTTACTGGGTGGCTGAGCCACCTCCACTTCGGGGCGGGCGTGGGTGTCCCAACGCCTTCGGCGTGCAAGCACCCACACTCCGCCCCCTCTTTTTCAACTTTTAATTCTCAATCAAAATTTGCAGTTTTTGTTTGACTTCTACTAGAAAAATATGTAAACTTATTATATAATACCCAAACCATTAAATAAAAGGAAGAATTATATGAAAAAAACAATTGAAGATTTAGAAGACCTTTCAGGCAAAAGAGTGTTTGTGCGTGTGGACTTCAACGTCCCTTTGGACGAAGACGGAAATATCGCCGACACAACTCGAATTGAAAAAAGCTTGCCAACAATAAAATACCTTCTTTCGCAAGGTGCAAGGCTTGTTCTCTGCTCGCACCTCGGACGTCCGAACGGTGAAAAGAAGAGTAACTTATCCCTACTTCCTGTCGCTAAGGAACTTATGAATATGTTACCTTTAACAAAAATCAAATTCTCGTTTCAAAGCGTAGGCGAAAAGGTTGAACAAGCAACTCACGAACTTAAAAACGGGGAAATTTTACTTCTTGAAAACATAAGATTCCATAAAGAAGAAGAGAAAAACGACCCTCTTTTTGCAAAAAAACTGGCAAAACTTGCAGATGTTTATGTAAACGACGCTTTCGGAGCCGCTCACAGAAAACACGCATCAACCGCCGGCATTGCAAGACTGCTCCCAAACGCAATGGGCTATTTGATGGGAAAAGAAGTTAACACAATCTTAAACGTTCTTGAAAACGCAAAACGCCCGTTCGTGGCTGTTCTCGGCGGTGCAAAAGTTGCGGATAAAATTTATGTAGTCCTCAATATGCTTAAACGTGTTGACGTGATGATTATCGGCGGTGGAATGGCTTACACTTTCCTCGCAGCAAAGGGCTATTCTGTTGGTGGTTCGCTTATTGAAGAAGATAAAATCGAGCTTGCTCGGGATATTTTGGAAGAGGCAGAAAGGTCAAATATACCAGTTATTTTGCCGGTTGACCACAAGTGCGGAACATCTTTCTCGGGTGCGGTTAAGGAACAAATAATCCACAAACCCGACATCCCCGAACACCTCATTGGTATGGATTTAGGGCCAAAAACCATTAAGATTTTCAAGAAATATATAAGACGTGCAAAAACCATTATTTGGAACGGACCTATGGGCGTATTTGAATTTGACAACTTCTCTGAAGGAACCGAAGAAATCGCAAAAGCAGTTGCCAAGACTAAGGGTGTAAGCATTGTCGGAGGTGGCGACAGCGTTGCTTCTATTCGACTTTTAAACCTCGAAGAACAAATAACCCACATTTCAACCGGTGGCGGGGCTTCAATCAAACTTCTTGAAGGCGAACTTTTGCCAGGCATTGAAGTTATTGAAAACAAAAACAAGTTTATCCCAGCAAAAGCTCCAGAAAAAAAGAAAAAAGAAAATAAAAAAAATAATTAAAAAAATAAATCCATTTTAAGAAAAAACCTCTAAAAATGGATTTATTTTATTGTTTTTAATGCTTTAAAGCAATATTTTTTGAATTTTTTAATATTTATCGAAGTCATCATTTTCGCATTTGGTTCTTTGTCAAAGTTTGCTATCGCAACGCCAGTGCCGAGTTCATCAAAATATTTTATTTCAATATTAACCGGGTTAACCTCAACATTTTTAGGTTCGAGAAAATAGTAAATTGTTGTGCTGTCGTACATTGCAATTCCATCGACAACTTGCCTATCCTTGTATGCGTTGAAAATATCAAAAAGCATTTTGCCAGTCTTGTTGGTGTTTTTGACAAGTTCAATTTCATTAGGCGAAATTTTGCAAACCTTACCCAAATCGTTTGGACAAAAAACAACTGGAATCCCGCTATTCAAAACAACTTCTGTTGCCTCAGGGTCGCACGCAACGTTAAAGCCGGGATAAGGAATCTCGCCGGTTTTATACTCCGCCAAACTACTTCCCATAAACACGATCTCAGCAATTTTGTCTTTCACTTCAGGGGCTTTAAGCAAAAGTTTGGCGACGTTTGTCAGCGGACCCAAAACAAGAATGTGTGTTTTTTCTGCGTTTTGAAGAATTGTGCTTTTGTACTCCTCGAGATAATCTTCCAAAAAAACATAATTGTTTTTAGGAAAAGGATAGTCGCCAAGCCCGTTTTTACCGTGAACATTGACATTTTGGCGAAATTTCACAAGGCCATCTTTGCTTCCTATTGCAATTTTGGCGTCGTGGATGTTGAGATAACTCAAAAGATTTGCAGTGTTTGTTGCGGAATTTTCGGCTGTGGTGTTCCCAAAACAAGTGCAAATGAGTTTTATATCAATTTTTTTAGACAACGCA
>JAFYKO010000191.1 GCA_017537515.1 Clostridia bacterium
GGTTATCAAAAATAACACACCTTCAAAATCCCTTCCAAACAACCTTTTTGAAATAAATACTTCTTGCATCAAAGCCAATGACAATGAGCAGATTTTTGCATTTACCAATAAAGGAACTTGCGTTAAACTCAAAGTCAAGGACATTCCTCTTGCAGTGCAGTGGAAGGGCAAGGGAGAGTTGTTGTGCGACATAAACAAGACTTTTAAGTTTGACGAAAACATAATTTCTATTATGCCAATACCAGAAAATGGCGAAGATGTTTTAATAATGTTTACAAAAAATGGCTTTGCAAAACGCACAAAGGTAAGTGAATATGATATAAATCGGTCATACTTCTTAGCAATGACAGTTAAAGAAGATGACGAACTTATTTCGGTCGCTCTTGAAAAAGAAGAAAAACAAATCTTTGCGATAACAGAGCAATCTTACTCAACTAAATTCAACCTTAACGAGTTGGAGTTAAGCAAAAGAACTTCAGTAGGGTCAAAAATAATAAAACTTCTTGAAAATGATAAAATTGTTTACGCAACTCCAGTAGGGAAGATTGGTAGTATAACCCTCATTTCAAAAAGCGGGCTTGCCAAAAAAGTGCCAGTTTCAGATTATGAACTCCTTGCGAGGTATAGAAGGGGCTTGAAGACTATCAACCTTAAAAACGACAAAGATAAAGTTGTTTTCGCCCACTTCTCGATTGAAAATTTTGAAATCGCATATACAGCAAAAGAAAAAATAAAGGCTCTTGCAACAGCGGATTTGCCATATTCAGGACGTTCCGCAAAAGGCAAGCAGTTTGAAAAACAAGCAATTGAGAGTGCGTTTGTAATGCTTGATAAGACAAACTTGTAAGCAATCAAAAAACGACAAAAAACGCCTTTAATTGCTTTTTGAAAAAGAATTAATAAAAAAACTCTATCATATATTTTTAAAGAATTGATTGTATCAATTTATTTCGAAAATCTTTAAACAAGCTTGAGAAAATATGTGATGGGGTTTTTTATGTTGCAAAAAATTTTAAATGAAAATATTCACAACATCTTAAAAGAAAAAGTTGGCTATGACAAGATAAATGAGATTCGACTCAGAGAAAATTCGCCCGTTGTGGTTATTGTGGATGGACAAGCGTATTTTTTAGGGCAGAATGGCTTAACCTTGACAAAAAAATTTGCAATTACTGCAACTAAGCAAATGCTTGAAGACATAGTTTACAAGGCCAGCGAGTTTTCAATTTATGCTGTAAACGAGGAGTTAAAGCAAGGCTATTTGGTGATTGGAAATGGTGTTAGAATTGGCGTTGGTGGAATGTTCGTTATGGACAATGGAAACATAAAAACTATTCGAGATTTTTCAAGCCTCAACATTCGTATTCCACACAAAGTGAAGGGGTGTTGCTTGTCAGTTTTTGACAAACTTACCTACGATAAGACTATTTATAACACCCTAATAGTCTCTCCGCCTGGGCAGGGTAAAACAACGCTTTTAAGAGATTTCGCTTATCAGTTGTGTGAGAAAGATTATATGATGAATCTTCTGATTTTAGATGAAAGGGGAGAGATTGCCGGCAAAAATAATAATCTTGAAGTTGGTGCGTTTTGCGATGTTCTTTCTTTTTGCAATAAAAAAACAGGTTTTTTGCATGGAATTAGGTCGATGAATCCTCATGCAATTTTTACAGATGAATTAGGTGATATTGAAGACTTTGATGCTATTAAATTTGCCAGTAATTGTGGTGTAAAGATTGTCGCAACAATTCACGCTGAGAATATCGAACAGCTTAAACGCAAGCCCCATTTTGAAATTATTTGCAAGGTGTTTGATAGATATGTTTTTTTGGAGCCTAACGGAAAAGTTGGCAAAATAGCAGGTGTGTATAATCGTAATTTTTCAAAGGTTTAAAAACAAAAATGAAAGAGGTTTAAAAAAGTGAAAATTGTTTTGCTTGTTGTCGTAGTGATAATTTTTGGTTATATAGGATATGGCTTATCTGCCTATTACATTAACCGAACAAAGTTTTTCAAAAGCCTTGAGTTTTTGTTTGATAAACTGACTCACGAGATAAATTTTTCTCAAGGGAAACTGATTGAAATAATTAAAGATTACAACAGTCAAAACAAGGATGTTGAAAGGCTTTCAAAAAATTTTATCAACTGTCTTGAATATGATTTGGAAGTCAAGAATGAGACAATTTTTGATGGTATAAAAATCTTAAATGAAGAAGAGAAAAACGTTGTAGTTTTGTTTCTGAAAAGCCTTGGCAAATTTGATGCTTACAATCAAACCAAGCAACTTACAAACCAGAAACAACAGATAAATTTGTTTTATAAAAACGCAGAAGAAGAGCAGAAAAAATATTCTCCGCTGTATTTGAAAATTGGAGTTATTGCAGGCCTGGTTGTTGCTTTGATTTTTGCATAGCACCTCAAACAGTTGTGTATTATGCAAATATATAACACTATATATAGTTTTTTGGGAGGTTGAAATATGGGCGTGGAAATTATATTCAAAATTGCAGGAATTGGAATTTTGACTGCGATTGTTGGGCAGGTTCTAAAACAAAGTGGCAAGGATGAAATAGCAACTTTCACAACGCTTGCTGGACTTATTATTGTGCTTTTGTTGATTCTGGATTTGATTGCAGACCTATTCTCGACAGTGCGTACAATGTTTGATTTTTGAGAGGTGAAAATTGGATATTTTCAAAATTCTTGCACTTGCAATTTTGACGTGTATTGCGACAATTATTGTCAAGCAAGTTAAACCCGATTTTGCAAGCATTGTCGCTATTGCTGGTGGGGTTGTCATACTTCTTTTTATTCTAAATTATCTAGGCGACATTCTTTCTGTTTTTCAAGGAATAATAAGCAAAACCGGATTAAGCCCTTCGCTGTTCTCAACCATTCTAAAAATTATTGGGATTGGTTATTTGACAGAGTTTACTGCAAACCTCTGCAATGACAGCGGGAACTCTAGCTTGGCAACCAAAGTTGGACTTGCTGGGAAAGTAATCATACTCTTTATTTCCTTGCCAATCATAACAAACTTAATAGAAATTATTTTGGAGATTTTGCCTTAAAGTGTTCAAAAAAATGTATTGTCTTGTAATTGCACTTGTTATGGCGTTGATTCCTATGGTTTATGATGGAGTTGACGTTTTTTGTGCATCAAACGATAATACAGCAGGCGTGGAATCAGAGCTTGAAAGCACCATAGATGAACAACTTGCAAAACTTGATATTGAAAAGCTAAACGAGTTTTTTGAAAAATATTGTGATGACAAATTGCAGATTTGGGGCACCGACAGCCTTGCAGATAAACTTCAAAAAATAATTAATGGAGACTTTGGAGAAAACACAACATCATTTGCAAATGCTTTTGTAAATCTTTTTATGGAAGAAGTCCTAGAATTCCTGCCATTGATTTCAAGCATAATCGCAATTGCCGTCCTTGCCAGCCTACTGACAGAACTGAAAGGAGCAAATAAAGCGGTCGGGGATATTATTCATTTTGTTTGTTTTGGTGTAGTTATAACTATCATACTAAGTGCCGGCCTCAAAATGATTTCACTGACATCTTTTGTCTTAGAACTTTTGACCACGCAAATGGAAATTGTCTTTCCGATTTTGCTAACTCTTTTGACAGCTATAGGCGGAACGGTGTCTGTGGCGGTTTATCAACCAGCGGTTGCTGTGCTTACGACTCTAGTTGCAAAAATATTCTCATCAGTCCTTCTTCCGATTTTCATTTTCTCGCTTATTTTTACTATTATTTCTAACATATCCACAAACATAAAAGTTGACAAGTTTGCAGGTTTTTTAAGCACACTCTTCAAGTGGATTATCGGAATAGTCTTCACTATATTTATGGGCTTTTTGGCAGTAAAAGGGATTACGGCGGGCTCGATTGATACCGTCTCATTCAAAACTGCTAGATATTCACTTTCGACGTATGTCCCAATCGTAGGTGGTTATTTAAGCGAAGGCTTGAATCTCATAATTGCAAGTTGTCTTTTAATCAAAAATGCTATTGGTATTAGTGGAATCCTTATTATGTTCACAAGCGTAATGGTCCCACTTGTTCAACTGGTGTTATTTATGTTTGCGTTGAAGTTTACGGGAGCAGTTTTGCAACCGTTAAGCGATGGAAGAATTTCAAATTTTATATCTTCAATTGCAAAAGTATTCTTGATGCCAATAGTTATGATTTTGGCGGTAGCGTTTATGTATGTAATTTTTATTGGTCTAATAATGTGCACAAGTGTAGGCGTGTAAGGGAGGTTAGGAAGTGAGTGCAGTTTCTGGGTGGATTGTAGGTGTTTTGGGCATTATTATCTTGTCGATTTTAGTTGACCTTATCTTGCCCGAAGGAAAAACCTCAGGGTTTATTAAAAATATTTTTGGTTATTTGATTATTATCGTAATAATCTCTCCCATATTCTCGTTTTTAACAAACTCTAAGTTTGATTTAGAGAATATCTTCAAGGTCGACAACGTTCAAATTCAAGATGATTTTGTTTCAAATGTCAACAGGCAAATGCTTGACTCTATTGAAAAAAACATTGAAAGTGAATGTGGTGATATTGGTATCTTAAATGTTGAAGTTGGGATAAGTGCTGACATTTTTTCAAGCGAGGTTACAATAAAGCAAGTAAGCGTTGATATAAAAAATGTGGTTATACAAGGAAATTTACAGCATACAAATATAAAGAACAAAGTTGTTGATATTGTCCTAAAAAATATATTGGTTGATAAGGAGCAAATTGTATTTTATGAATAAAGTTTTTTCGGGATTGTTTAAAAAACTAAAAAGCATCAAGCATATAGAAATAATATTAGCGGTTTTATTTGGACTGATAATCTTGCTTGTCTATTTTTCTTCAACAAGCACAAGTGTTAGCACTTCAAAAACAACAATTTCTTCTTCAAGTCAAGTTTCTCAATATACCAACGAAGTGGAGCGAAAACTCGAATCCTTGTTGTCAGAGATTTCTGGAGCAGGGAATGTTAAAGTAATGGTTATGTGCGAAAGCAATACAGAACTCAAAAGTGAAGTCGTTCCAGACATAGTGTCTGTTGTGGTTGTTGCAAGCGGTGCAGACGACACGTGGGTTAAACTTGATATAATCAAGGCGGTACAAGCACTGTTGACAGTAAATCCTGCAAATATTGAAGTTTTGGTTGGTGGGTGAGGAGTTTGAAACCTTCTTACAAAATTCAGCAAAAAAATCTGAATATTGAGGAATAATTGCCCTTGGATTTAAATATAGATAGAATAAAGGAGATTGAAAATGTTAAAGAAAAAAACAAAAATTATTATCTTATCAGTTATGGTTTTGCTTTTAGGCGTAACGGGATATCTTAATATCACGCTTAACAATCAAGTTGTCAGCACATCTTCAAACGTAACCACCTCTTCAAGCTACAACTATTTTGAAAGTTACAGAACAGACAGAGCGACTTCAAGAGACCAACAAATTATGTATTATGATGCAATTTTGGAAGATGAAACAAGTTCAGAAAGTGAAAAAACAGAAGCACAAAGCAAAAAAATGGCCCTTATCTCAGATATGGAAAACGAACTTGCACTTGAATACTTAATCAAAGGTTTGGGTTTTAAGGATGCAATCGTAACAACATCAAACAACTATATCAATGTTCTTGTAAACTCTGGCGAGTTGACGTCTGCTGAAGTTGCAAAGATTGTTACTGTTGTTACAGAACAAACTGACTATGGCTTGTCTGCTATTAAAGTGATTCCAGTTGTATAAAAACTTTGCAGTTAAAAATTTAACTGCTTTTTTTTGTTTAAATGGTTTTATTTTTACAAAAAGTATGCTATAATACTAAAAAAGGAACAGATAATATGAAAAAAGAATTCGAAAACCAAGGCAAACTTATTTGCAATAAGAACATTTTATTCTCTATAGTCAGCCTAGCAACAAAAGAAATCAATGGCGTGATAGGTTTAAGCAAGAGAGGTTCAAATATCGTTGCTCGCACTTTTCAAAACGAAGATTTTAACGGTATTAAAATCAAATACAACAGCAATGGTATGTTGATAGTTGATGTTTACATAGATGTCTACAACAATATCTCAGCACCTGATTTGTGCTTTAAAGTGCAAGAAAATATCAAAAACAACATCTTGAGTATGGCAGATATTAAAACAGCAAAAGTTAATGTGCATATCGTTGATGTGGTGGTAAAAAAGGAAGAAGAAGATGAGAACTGATGCAAGAGTATTCGCTTTTAAGTTTATATTTGCGGATTTGTTTGATGCAAATGAGGACGGCGAAGAACAAATAAATGTCCTAAAAGAAGAACATATCTTAAACGACAAAGATATGTCTTTTTCTCAAAGCATTATTGAAGCGTACAAAGTCAACAGGGAGACAATTCAAAATGATGTAAAAAACGCACTCAAAGGCTATGAACTCGAAAGGGTTTTTAAGGTTGACCTAGCGTTGATTTACACTGCTGTTGCGGAATATAGACATATTTCAACCCCAAAGCCTATTGTTGTAAATGAGGTTTTGGAGATTGCAAAGAAATACTCAACAGACAAAAGCAGTGGCTTTATTAATGGCGTTTTGGCAAAGGTAAATTGATTATGGGTGAAGTTGTTATTACTGTATCTCAACTTGCAAGATACATAAAACAAATATTCGACGCCGAAGAGTTATTGTTTAACATCTCTGTCTCAGGAGAAGTCTCTGGCGTCAAACTAGTCCGAGATGTTTTGTATTTTGACATAAAAGACGACAACGCTCTCTTGCCTTGTGTGTGTTTTATTGGAAAGGCTTTCTCATTTCTTAAAAACGGCGACAAGGTTATTGTGAAGGGCACTCCGAATTATTATGTAAAAGGCGGAAGACTGAATTTCAATGTCTCAAAAATAACACCTTTCGGAGTTGGGGATATTTATCAAAACTTTTTACTCTTAAAAGAAAAACTTCAAAAAGAAGGATTGTTCGACAGCGAAAGGAAAAAACCATTACCAAAAGACGTGAAGCGAATAGGAGTAATTTCTAGCGAAACTGGGGCAGTAATTCAAGATATTATTACCGTAACTCGTAGAAGGAATAGTAGTGTAGATATCGTCCTTTATCCCGCAAAAGTTCAAGGCGAAGGGGCGGTAAAAAGCATTATTGCGGGTCTTGACTTTTTTGAAAACTACAACGTCGATGTGGTTATTGTCGCCCGGGGCGGTGGCAGTATGGAAGACCTAGCGGAATTTAATAGCGAAACCCTTGCAAGAAGGATTTTTGCTTTTTCAAAACCGATTGTGTCTGCAGTCGGGCACGAGACGGATTTCACAATTTGTGATTTTGTTGCAGATGTTCGTGGGGCAACGCCTTCTGTTGGTGCGGAACTTGTCGTACAAAGCCTTCAAACACAGAAAGAATTATTTGCAAGACAGTGTGGCCGAGTTAAAAGCCTAATGGACTTGCTTGTTTCCAAAAACAAAAGCATTCTAGAAAACAATATGTCAAACATTCACAGCCTTGCTATGTCGTATTCAAGCGAGCTAAAATACCTCTTATCTCTCAAACGAGCGAAGCTGGAAAAACTAAATCCATATGAGATTTTAAAACTGGGATATGCAAGAATAGAACAGGACGGGAAAGTCGCTTCTTCTGTCAACGACTTAGACAAAGACCAAGAGTTTGATATTATCTTTAAAGACGGAAAAATAAAAGGAGCAATAAAACAATGAGTGATAAAAAGCTGACATTTGAAGAGGCAAACAAAGAACTTGACCAAATCATTGAAAAACTTGAATCGCAAAACCTCTCTCTTGATGAAACATTAAAGATGTTTAAGCGTGCAGACGAACTTTTAAAGTTTTGTGAAGAAAATTTTTCAGACGTAGAAGGGCAGTTGTTGGTTATAAAAAACGGGCTTGAAGAAAAATTGCAGAAATTTGATTAAAATACAAAAGAAGGTGAAAAAATGATAAAAACTCTCAAAGTTCAAAACTTTGCACTTGTCAATAATATTGAGATAAATTTTCAAGAGGGATTCAACGTCCTTTTTGGCGAAACCGGTGCGGGAAAAAGTATTATTTTAAAATCCATATACTATCTTTTGGGTGCGAAATTCAATAAATCAGATGTAAGAAGCGGCGAAAAGTTTGTGAAGGTTTCCGCTGTGTTTGATATTTCAAAAACAACTCAAGACGTGCTTGCAAGGTTTGGAATAAACGCCTGCGATGAAATTCTCATTTCAAGAGCAACAGAACTTCCTTCAAAAAATGAATGCCGAATAAATGGCGAAATGGTAACTCTTGAAATGCTTTCAGAGGTCGCAAGCACGCTTTTAGATTTTTATGGTCAGCACGAAAATATGGCACTTTTGAAGGCCTCAAACCATATTTCAATGCTTGATGACTTCGCTTCAAGTGAACTTGCGAAAGCAAAAAAAGAAGTCTCAACGCTGTATGCAGAGTATCACGCAGTTATATCAGAACTTTCAAAATTTGGCGGGAGTGCAGAGAATCGTGAACGGTTGCTGGATTTATTAAACTACCAAATTAAAGAAATTGAAAGTGCGAATATACAACCCAACGAAGACGAGGAAATTGAAACAAAGCTTTATGCATACCGTAACAGCGAGAAGGTAAACAATATCCTAGAGTCTTCCTTTAAAAAACTTGATGACAATATGGGAGTGTTGCCATATCTCAAAGACACCACTAAGTTGTTGGGTGGGCTCGTCCAGTTTGATGCAGATGCGGATGGGTTTATACAACGTCTCGATAGTTGTTTTTTTGAAATACAAGATATAGCCGACCAACTCAAACTCAAACTTGATGCAAACAGATTTAGCGAACGTGAACTTGAAGACCTCGATCAACGCTTAGACAAGATTAAATCAATCAAGAAAAAATACGGCAAGACATTGCCGGAGGTGTTTGAATTTTTAGATTCTGCTTGCAATCAAAGGGATGAACTCCTAGGGGCGGAAGAAAAGATTCAAGAGTTGACAAAAAAATTGGAAGGAATAGAGGTCAATCTTAAACAAAAATCAAGTATTTTAACAGAGCTAAGAAAAAAATACGCCGAGCAGTTTGAAAAGAAGATAAACTCCGAACTTTCAGAACTAGGAATGAAAAACGCAAATTTAAAGGTGGATTTCAACCAGTCTTCAACTTTTTCTGCGAATGGTGTTGACGTTGTAGAGTTTTTGTTTTCAGCCAATCTTGGCCAAGGGCTTAAACCTCTTTCAAAGACTATTTCGGGCGGTGAAATGAGCAGACTTATGCTTGTTGTTAAACTCATAACAGCAGATAAAGACGCTGTTGGCACGCTTATTTTTGACGAGGTAGACTCTGGAATAAGCGGTGAAATAGGGTCAGCAATGGCGAAAAAGATTGCGAAAATCTCTTCAAGATACCAAGTCATTTGTATCACGCACTTGCCTCAAGTTTGTGCAATGGCAGACGCATTCTTTTATGTTTCAAAAAATGCTGTTAATGGCAAAACCGAAAGCAAGATAGAACAAATCACTTCGCCAAGAATTGAAGAAAGCATAGCCAAACTTTCAGGCGGGAAATTTGATACACAAACTTCAATCGCACACGCAAAAGAGTTGTTGACGTGGGCGAGGGATTTTAAAAAGAGTATTTAATATAAAAGGCGATTTAGAAAGATAAATCGTTTTTTTTATGAAGAGACATTTTTCAATATTCCCTATTGACAAATTTTAAATTTATGGTAAAATATACCCATAAAAGGATGAAAAGATATTATGTTTAATACAATGATTGCAGTTGCTCTTTGGGATTTTGCTATTTTTGTAGTTATCGGTGCCGTCGCCGGAGGTGCTTTTGTTGCTTACAAAATTTCAAAACCTATTATCAGAAAAATTAAGAAACAACGTGAAATAAGCAAACAAAGACGAATTGACAGACAACTTGAACAACAAAGCGAAGCCCAACTTCATCAAACATTGGGAAACCAACAGCAATTTTCTGCTCAAAATATTTTGCACACAACGGAAAATTACGACCACGCAATAACGGGCAATGCAGAATATTTAGACTTGATTGGAAAAGAAGGAGATATTTCAGAAAAGTTGGAGGCGTACGGAGAAGAGAATAAGCCTAAGACAAGAAAACTTTATAGAGTTAAGAAAAGAATCGCAAGCGTATTAAA
>JAFYKO010000192.1 GCA_017537515.1 Clostridia bacterium
ATCTCCAAGCATCGTTGTTTGCAACGTCAAAGACTTGTTGTTGTCGCCAAATTCAACAAATTCAAGGTTTTTGTATTCATACCAACCAACAAATGTATAAACTTTTTGATTTACGTTAATTCTTCCGACATTAACTCCTTCGATTTCTTCAGTACCGGTGTATGTTAAAGTAGTAAGATATTCGGCAGAGGAAATGTTAACATTTGCTGTATTGTTTGTGCTTTCGGTGATTTGAATTTCATTGTTTGAAAGTACTCCGACTTGTGCATAAGCATTGAATATTCGTTTTGTAGGATTGATTTCTACACTGAATGCGTTCTCATAATTTGAAATTTGTGTTTCAATTATGGTTTTATTATCTGCAGTTGTAGAAGTAGATAATTCTCCAATTGTACACAAACTTGGGTCGTATGTCCAATTTGAGTTTTTGAGTTCATAACCCCAATTTATAATAATACGCACGTTGATTACGTCAGTCATTTTGGTTGTTATTGCACCATCAAGGGTTTCAAACGAACCTTGATTTAACGCATATTCAATGCTAACTGCCGAATACTCGCCAACGTTTAAGATTTCAACATCAAAAGGTGTATAATCAAATGCAATTTTAATTGTGAAATCCGAAACAATGTCGCAAATTGTTAAATAATCATCTTCGATAGCTGATGCAAAGTTTACAAGAGTTGCATTTTCAACGCCAAAATCAACCACTTCTCTGCTTGGTTTAGTGTTAAGTTGAATTGTAGTTAAATTGCCCGCATAAGTTTTGAATAAGCCATTTTCTTCAAAAATGCCATTTGCATTAGCAAAATCAATATCAGCATAATCTGCGTTTGCAAGTTCAGTGTGAATAGTTACTTCATTTGGTTCATAAACTATGTTAATTTGCGGAGCAGTTTCACCCCAAGTGAAATTCGTAATCGCCAAAATATTATCGTTTACATTGAATAATACATCGTTAATTTCGTTATCTCCACTTACAAGCTGTTGTCCGTCAACTTCCCAGCCAACCACTTTATAAGCAAAGTTTACAACTGTGTATTTCACATAAACAACTGAATTTGTTGCAACGTTTGTAAAGCTTGTTGAGTTGTTTGTAAATTCAAGAGTTGTCATTTGGGCAATATTATTTACTGCGTAAGTAACATTAATATTACTGTCAAATACTTCATATCCGACACCTTCAACAGCACTTCCATAGACAGTTCTATCAAGTGTTTTTGAAATATTGAAGACGTTGTTTGTGTTTTCTTCCCAGGTTCCAGCAAGAACAAGGGTCGTTGAGTCATTGCTTAAAATTGTTGTCTCGGTTACTTCGCATACAAATACACCATTGTCATACAAGTCGTAACCAGCAAACACATATCCCGCACGCACTGGAGTTGGCAAAGCTCCAAAAGCATTTCCGTATTCCACTTCAATATAGTATCTGTCATCTTCTACCCTAACAGCAGACTCATCCTCGAGGGTTCCTCCATAGAAATTGAAATAAATCTTGATTGTTTTGCTGTTCCAAACAGCTTCAAAGTCGATATTGGTTGTAGGAGAAACAGCTTGGCTGAGGTCAGTGAAATACTCTTTAATTCCTGATTTAAAATAAGCATAACCATTGAAAATTTGTCCAGTCAATGAAAGCTCTGGAAGAGTTGTGCTCTGTCCGTATTTGAGGGTTTTGATTGCTGTATTTCCATTAAACTGCCAGCCAGTTCCCACCACCACAACATCATCTGCTACAAAATTGTGAGGTGGATTTTTGTTGATGGTGATATTATAAACTTCACGTGCAAGTTTAATTTCGAATACAATATTTCCAGAAGCTTCAAATATTTTGTCAAGAACGATGTTATTTGTGTTTTGGTATATGCTTACACCATTTCTAAGTACATCATCAACAACGAAATGTTCATTTGGAGAAACTTTGATTGAAGCGTTGCTGTAATATTGCCAAGATGTAGAGACTGTCGTTTCTGCCAACACTTGTTCGTTTAATACAACTTCGCCACCTTCAAAAGAAAGTTGAAAATTGTCATCTGAAACATTTTCAGTATAAGTTTTGATTGTGACATTATAACTCTGGATTGTCCATTTTGCATATAATGTGATTGTATATTCTGTAGTTTTTAAATTTCCAATCGCAAATATCCCAGATTCACCATAAACTTGAGTGTTTTTATCAAATGCTTGTGAGTTAGACGCATCCAAGAACCAACCATCAAATTTGTAGCCTACCTTTGAAGGAATTGGCAAGTCTTGTGCTCCATTAATTGCGTCTGAAAGTTTTGTGCCGTAAATTACTTTAAAGGATTTTACATCTGTATTTGAAATTTGGCCATTATCCACAAAGTTTGAAGGATTGCCATAGTTGAGATTTAACGTAATAGGCCTATCCTTAATTTCAAGGTAAGTTTCATTTCCTACAGTTAAAATGATGTTCGGATTTTGAACTGCCTCACCGTTGATATCACAAAGGGTTGAGGTAAGTGCATTGCCATTTGAATCTGGATATTTTCCAACTGCACTTCCAGTTGTTTCTATCTTAAAGTAAATTGTTTCGCTGAGGCTTGATGTTGCAAAATAGATTGTGTCTTGTTGTATAACCGCAAACAATTCTCCGTCATATTCTTTATTGTTTGTCAAGATTGCTGAATATTCGTAAGGAGTAATATTTCCAGCATAATTTCCAGTGATTGCGTAATTCTCGTTTGTTGTCGAGAATGTTATTGCAATATCGCTTCCAGAATTAATGTCTGCATAAACACCGCTGAAATCAACTATATCTCCATCCACAACATTGTTGAGTGCAAGTTGGTTTGTGAGCATTATTGCACTTTTATCAAAAATTTTATCAAGGCCACCTTCTGCATAAGCAACAGTGATTTCACGAGGATAAATCTTGCCTTTATAATCTTGTCCGCCGATTTTTGCAATCTTGTAATTTTGGCTGCAAATTTCAAATTCAATAACTACATCCAAAATTTCATTGCCATTTTTAAAAACGGATTTTTGCACATAGTTACCTGCAAAATCAATCTCTTCATTTGTGCCATTAAGTGTGAGTTTGCTTGTGTCAACAATTGTTGTTCCGTCATAAGTTTTGCCAAAATCACCGCTGATGGTTACTTCAATTGGAGTAATTTCGTAAACAAAGCCTGCACCGATATAAGACACAAGTTCGTGGGTTGTGCTTTCAAATGAGTTTAATACAAGGTTGTAAGACCCGCAATCTTTTGCAAAGTTTACTCCACTAAATCCGAACTCTATATTTGTAAGGTTGTATTTTTCAACATCCTCTAGAACGCCATTTTCATTGAATTTTACAACGCTGAACACATCACTTGGAAGTGTTGCAAAATTGAGTTTTGTTTTTTCTTGCCCATCATATTCTTGAGTAAGGTTTTTGACTTGTCTAATCAAAATCAAGTTTCTTTCACCTTTAAGTTTTTTAATTTCAAAGGCTTTGAAAGTGTCGTTAAATTCACTCAAAACGAAGTTGTTTTGTATTTCTGTACTATTCAATAACAAGTTAGGATTTTTGATTGCATAGGTTCCTACATCCTCCCCTTCTTCACGTTCGTATTGAACCACAACTTCAATATCAAAATAATATAAAGTTTGTGTCAATGTTGGGTCTTGTTGTCCATAATCCTTGCTGAAAAGGATTTCTGTTGGTGTTTTAAGTTGGATAGTATAAGGAATAATTGTCAAAGTCGCCGAGAAAAGCGTTTGGTCAAGAACAACTCCAGCCACCGTCGGTGCAATCTCGTGAGTAACCTTATAAACACCCACATTAATTGCTTCATTTGTGCTTACAAAATCTCCATCAACTTGTTTTTCATATGTTGTTGCAATAATTTCAACTTGGTGGTTGTGAACAACATTCTTCGCGAAAACTTCAAGATAATCTCTAGCATTATAAGTGTAAGTTGCATCTTCAAAAGTCATAGCGTCAGTGCCTAGGATTAATTCCTTAATGTTGAAAGTGAAACTATCATTTCCAAGAAGAGTAAAGTTTTGTGCATCAAAACCAGTTATAGTTTTTAATGAGATTGTGTAGTTTCCGACTTGGGTTACTGTGGTTGTTTCTCTACCCTCAAAAGTAACCACTTTATCAACCTTTGGAACTATATTTGCATTGGTGTCAGTTCTGTCTACTGCAATAACCTTTAAGCCATTATACATATTTCTATCTTCTATATAAAGATATGTAGGCAAAATAGGTTCTCTGTCATATTCAAAGTTCACAGAAAAGTTTCTTTTTGCAATAGTTAAAGTTGCACTTAGTGTTTTGTTGTTGTGGTTATGGTCGCCTGTGATTTCTGCAACAATTATATAAGAACCTGCATTCATAAAACCAGTGCTTACTTCAACGCCAAGATGTTTATAAACCACTTGACTTGCACCTGCTGGCAATTGTCCATTGCTTAAAGTTGTCGAGCCTTCTTTGATGTAAATCATATGAGTTTGTGTATCATAAACAAGATTTTCATTATCAAAGAACAAATTGTTTGCAAGGTCTGCTTTCATAATTTCAACAGAGCTTGTTCCACTCATTGTAACTGTAAAGTTATTGCTAAGAATTATTAAGCCATTAGAATCTTTTACAACAAAATTGTAATACAAACCACTGTTGCCAGTATAGAATCCCGCATTTTCACTATCTGTTGTAAGAGTATATTCAATATTATGCCTTATTCCAGTAAGTGGATATACAATCGAATTGCCGGTGTATTGAACATTAAAAATTTGTCCGTCATAAACTTTTGAATCTCTCTTATCAATTATATAAGCAAAAGGTGTAATTTTTCCATAAACCTCTCCCACAAAGCTATAATTGGACACAATAGCTCCATTAACACCAACAAAAGTCAAGTCAACAATTTGAATATCCCCAATTTCTGTGCCATTGATAACAACATTTGGAGAAGCGTATTTGCCTTTGAGTTGCATTGATTCGTTGTTAACGCCAGTGTTGAATATATAATAATCCAATCTTGTTTGAGGGTTGTAAAGCCTTGTATCGGCATCATAAACTTTTGTGATTCCGAAATTAATGCTTGAAATGTCAACTTGTGCTTTCAAAATCTTAATATTTGCCACAAGTCCAA
The DNA here is from genome assembly GCA_017537515.1 of Clostridia bacterium. Lineage (GTDB taxonomy): Bacteria > Bacillota > Clostridia > Christensenellales > UBA1242 > UBA5489. The sequence continues at coordinate 5,106 of JAFYKO010000192.1, forward strand.
TATCAGAACTCACCACTTCCAAGCTTTGTCCTTGGAATGTTGCAGTAACAATAAATGTATAAAGTCCGCTTTCAGATGCATTGACGATTGAGAGAGGGTTTGCGGTTTTATTGATTGAAATACCATCTTTAAGCCAAGATATTTCAAGATTTACTTGAGGGTGAATGTGTGCAACTGACAATTCAACACTTTTGGCGTTGTATGCCCTATTGACGCTTTGAACAATGTTTCCATTGTCCTTAATTGTAAGAGTTAAGTTTTGTGCTGAAAGCCCTTCAAGATTCCATTTAGCATAAAGATTTGTTTCCCCAACAATACTCCAAATTCCGTCAACTTTAAGTGCAAGGCTGTCGGTGAAATACCATCCATCAAAATCAAAACCATTTCTAAAGAAAGTGTTTTGGTTTGGCCCAATAAACGCTTGACCTTTTGTTTGGATTATTTTATCACTAGTATAACCCGCATTTCCTGCACTTATTTCACTAGAATTGAGGTTGTAATGAAGTGTTACAAGTGCTTCTTTAGAGAAATAAATTTGAATGTCGCAAGTTTCATCTACAACAAATTCACTGTTAAGCACAAAAGCAAGAATATTGTTTGAATAAATATAAGATGAAATCGCCAAACCGTTTACAAAAACTTCAACAAGCTCATAATTTGCCGGCACGCTAAGACCAAGATAAAGTTCTCCGCCAACATTAATGTCGTCAATCATATTGGTTGCAACTCCTGATGCAAGAGTTTCTGTTACAACTTCCAAAGGTTTTGAGTATGCAAGATTAACACTTGAGCCTCCAAGAACAGTTTCACTATAAATATTTTGGAAGGTTGAGTCATCAATAGTTCTTTCATAGTTTGCAACATTGATTGTAAACAACGACGCTTTTTCTTTGACTGTCAAATATTTTGCAAGGGAAATATCATAGTTGTGAACAATATTGGTTCCTTTTTGGCTTGCTGTATCTGTGCCTTTAAGTTTGAGGGTGATGTCAATAGCAATATCATCCACATCATTGAAAACAAGTTTGCCAGATTGCAATGTATGAACATTCAAAAGCCCCACAAGATTTGCATCACTAAGAGCAAGTTGAGTGCCTTTAAGGTATGTTATTGAATCATTAACATCCACTTTCATTGCTTTTTTGGTGATTTGAATTTCAGCTGAAATTTCAGCCCACTTATCCCCTGCAACTACTTTGCAAGTATAGCTTCCAGAGTCCACTACATTTAAAACACTCAAAACACTTGTGTTTGACACAACTTCTCCGGTTGCATCATTCGTCCAAGTATAAATATAGCCAATATCGTGTGCTTGGTTTTCAATAACAATCTTATAAACATCTTGAACTTCGCCATTATATTCAACAGTTTGTGCTTTTAGGGTGTCAACTTTCAAAATAGGTGTCGAGATATCCCAAATAGCATAAAGGGTTGTAGGTTCATTGACTGCAAATGTTTGATAAGAATACTGATTATTTGAAGGGTTAAATGAAACATATTTTAGGTTGTTCGCATTTGCAAAGCCAAGGAATGTATATCCAATTCTTTGAGGAACTGGGACGCCATTAATCGTTGCTGTTTTATCTATATTTGAATAATATTGATAGAGATTGTCATAATACAAAACCCCGCCCAAAACTTGTCCGCCAGCGTTTGTAACATACGCATTTCCAAACGAACCACCATTTGCATCATAAGTCAAAGCAACATAAGGGCGATCTGCATTTGCATTTACGGTTACAGCATAACTTGGCATTGTAAAGAAATATGTTCCAGAAGCGTTGCTTAAATGCACTTGCGAGTTTGGACCAGTAACGCTTACACTTAGTCCAGTCAAATAAATAGGCATTTGACAAGTAAATGAAATTGTTTGTCCAAAATACGCAGTGCTTGGAACATTGACACTTATCTCATCGTGAGACTTGTTGACTCCTATGTCATAAGTAATTCTCTTAAACATAGCATAATACGTCAAATTCTCTGCATTTGCAGGAAGAGAGTCGCAGGTGTAAACACCCGTATTTGGATTGAATATATCCTCTCCCAAAATATGCAAGTTTGCAAATCTAGAATCAGTATAAATTCCATAAAGTTCCCAACCTGGGAAAGCTTTAAGATTTACGCTTAAAATTGCAGTTTCTTGATATCTAAGAATATATTTATTTGCTGAAAGCCTTTTGGTGTCTGATGTTGCTAAGGTTGAATTATCCGAAGCCAATGTTTCAAAGTTTGCAATACTTATTGTAAAGGTTTTACGAGTAAACTTCAAATAAACATCCAAGGTTTCAGCTGGCATAATTGCCGTATTTGTTGCCTTGTTTCCAAACGCTTGAGTGAAATTGTCGTCTAGATAGAACCAATCAAAAATAAAGTTTTCATTTGTGATTACAAGAGAAGAAATATTCATTCCGGCAACCATTTTGCCATTTTTAAGTCCGGTTAAATCACCACCCGCCAAATCTTCACTGAACGTTCCGTCTGGGTTTTCGGTCATAATATGATAGTTCAACAAATAGTTAAATGCGCTAGTTGCAATAAACTCATAATTGCCTTGAATTGTTATTGTTTGTTGCTTGAGGCTTTCATTAAAGATTGAAGGTGTATCACTTGATGAAGCAATAATCCAAACATCAAAGTCGTCGGCATATCCTGAAGTTGGAGTTGCGTCAATTTGCACTTTTTCGTTGTAGAAATAGAAATCTTTCTCAGGTGTTTTTGAAACACTTGATATGCCGGTTGAATAGCTAAGTTCAAGGCTGTAAGTTTTCTTGAAAAGTGCAATATAGGTTATGCTTTGATAATCCATATCAACTGTGATTTGCGGAGTTGAAATGATTTCATTGTTAAGAAGATTGCTATAATCATTTGGAAGAGTTCTTACATCGCTTGAATTGAATTTAAACCAACCATACAACGCATATCCTTCACTTGGAGTTGCAAGAAGTGTTATCTTATCTTTGTATTTAAAAATCTTGGCATCGTTATAAGCAGGGCTTCGAGATTGAATTTGGATTTGTCCGCCTTGATTTCCTAAAACAAACGAGGTTGTATCGCTATAATTTGCTTTAAGATAAAGCGTGTATTCTCGATAATCAAATGTTGGATAAAGACTGCTATCCCCTGCACACATAAAAAGGTTTGCTTGGTTGCTTGAATTTCCGTCAGTGCTTACTGCAAGGTTGTCGAAATTCTTAGGCGCTAAATCACCACTAGCAACACCCCAGTTTTTGAATTTGTAGCCTTGTGCAACAATTTCCGCAGAAAGGTTTGGAATAGGTTGCCCATAATAATACGTTCCTTGTAAGTAAACATTATCACTGGTTGATTTGATTACTGAATTAGTCAAGTTAATGCTAAAGATTTGCGGGTCGAAGTAAACATACAAGTTGTAGTTCTTCACAAAAACTGCATAATAACTCAAACCATCTTCATTTATTTTGTCAATTGTCATTGTTGCATTTGTACTTAATGCATCAACAATACTTCCGTATTCAAAAGTGCCAGTTATTTGATTAAACCAACCAACAAAAGTATAGTTTGAGTTGGATTTTGCTGTGATGGTTACAGCATTATTTGTGCCGTGAGCAAAATTTGTTCCGTAAGTTACTTGGAAATCAGTAAGGCTTGCAGAAGCGGTTTCATTGTTGATTTGAACCGTACCGCCTCTACTGTTTCCTACAACATATTCGCCATTGTCTGTATAAACAGCATAAACATTAAGACCAAAAGACTTAGGTGAAGCATAGGCAGTCAACGCAAAGTCATAATTTGGCATTGTTATATTTCTAATTTCAGCACTTGAAAGTTGCGAATTTATAAGACTTGGTGCATTTGCACTTGCGATTTCCCACTTATACCAGTTATATCTAACTGAATCTACATTACAAATAATCGAGCCTAGGCTTTGCCCGTAATAAAACTGAGCAGTGTTTGCAACGATTGTTGCACCTTGGACTTTTTCAGCAAGAGATTCTGCACCACTTACACTGAAGCTTGAAATACCTGCAGTATAGTTCAATGTTAAAGTGAAAAGCTTCATAAACTTAGCATAATAGTTTACGACAGAGTTTGGCATATTAAATGTATAAATCGGGTCTGTACTAATACAGCTTGTGTTTTTGGTATCATTTTTGAGGGCCTCGAGAGAATCGTACCAACCAATGAATTTATAGCCTTGCTTTGCAGTAGCAGTTACGCTTGTCTCTGTAGTGTATCTCACAGCAACAGTCGATGTTGCATCTGGAGTTGTATCTCCACTTACCGCCACAACACCACCAACGCTATCCGGAGAACTTCCAAAAGTTTGACCATCTGAAGAGTATGCATAGGCATTTACATTGTTAGTGATAAACTTAAACACAGCATAAACTATTGTTTCAGTTGTAATATTTGTAATAGTAGCACTACGAACCCCATTTAACTCTGAAGGGTTCAAATTCAAATTGTCGTCGGCGTCATTTGAAGTTGATGAGTCATTGAGTTTTGTTAGGCTTGAATAAAATCCCAAGAAAGTACAAGCATATCCTGGTTTAGCATAAATAGTTTTGCTTCCGCCATGCGTTGTCGTACTAGATGTTGTTCCAGAAAGAGAGCTTGAAGAAAACCCAACTGAACCGCCACTGGCGTTTTCTGTGTAGTCTCCATACATATCACTTGCCGGAATTAGTTTTACATTGACGAACGTCTTTGCAGAAAGAGTAATATTCCCTTTAGGTTGGAATTTGAAAGTTAAAGCTGAAAGAGAGCCACTTGTGAGATTGTATTTGTCATTAGCCCCAAATACAAAACCACTCCAAGTATATCCACTTTTTGTTGATGCGACAACTTCAATGGTTGAAAGAGCATCAACGTCTTCCACTGTTTTATTTGCTGTTAAATTAACAAAAGAACCACTATTGATTTTGTATTGAATTTTAGAAACACCAGCATCGAGATTAAACGTAAGGTCAACTTTATTTACTTCCCATTTAGCATAAAGCGTTACACTTGCATTGTTATTGCCCAAATCCGGCATTTTTGTGGCAGTAAACTGCGTTCCGCTACCATTGTCTGATGTTTCACTTCGATACCACCCTTTAAATGTATAACACTCTTTTGTTGGCGTTGGAAGGGTTATTGCTGAATCGTATGTTTTTTTAATATCGCTACATGCACTTCCGCCATTTGAATCAAATTTGAGGGTGTATGTTTCTATGGCGGAATTCGCCTTGATAGTTGAGTGGTTAGTTGGTTTGAATGTTGTGTTTGCCGTTGTAGAACTTCCAAACGTTCCCGAGCCTGAAGAAATTGTCCAGTTTTTGAAATAATAGCCTTCTTTTGGAGTTGCATATATATTTGTACTTGAGCCGACGCTTATTGAATATGAAGAAGCAGTTGCACTAGTAATATTAGAGTCTTTTGTTACTGAAAGGGAGTAATTGTTTTGCTTCCACACCGCATACCAGGTATAATTCCCTTTACACTGTTTTGTTACGCCGCTATTACTCCAAGAAGCCGAAGTTGCCGAACTATCCGCCGACCAACCTAAAAAGGTATAGCCACTTCTTGTAGGAGCTGAAGGCATTGAATACCAGCTATCATATTTTACAGATTTTGAAGTGCCTCCATAACCCCCATTTGCATTAAATGAAATTGTATAAGAATTTGCAACCCATTGTGCATATAGATTTAAGTTTGAGTATGTGCCATACACTTCTCCCACGGCATACGAATATCCTGAACCACTAGAAGATGTATTCCAACCATCAAAATAATAACCTGTCTTCGTAAGGGTGTTTCTTCCTTTAATATTTACTGTGTTGCCTTGTTTAAAAGTTTGACTTCCAGGTACCGAACCGCTTGTATTCCCATTACCATAATATTTTACTGTGTAAGAAGGCAACTTTCCAAAACTAACAGAATATGATGTGCTACCATATGCAAAAGTATATATTGTTTGGCCAGCATATAACCTAGTACCTTCAAATGTCGCATAATCATAACCACTGTTTATGCTATTAATTTTAACTTTTATATAAACATAATAACCATCGGTTGCAGGACAACTCCTTGAGCCTGAAACAGAATTCCACTTTGTTTTCCAACTTAAAGTCCGAATATCATAATATTCTTCTTCAGCCCAACAAGAAGCACTTCCCCCTGAACCTACACTAAACCTGATTGTGAAATTTACCCCTACCTCTTCTTCATTTTCTACTTTGCTGTTTGAGGCATCATCTATAGACTGAGCAATATCGCTTGCCTCATCAGCAAAAACAATCTCCGAATCCGAAGAATCAGCTTTCTCTGTCTCCAAAGCACTTGGAAATGTGTATTCCCCACCATACCTTGTTTCAGCACCAGCCTCCTCGCTTCCCTGAACTGCAACCAAAGAGCAAGCATTTTTTTGTGCGGTATAATAATTTGAAATTGTTACAGCACCAAAAGCCATAACAAAAACGCCAAGCACTAGGCAAAGCGATATTATACTTTTCTTGAGCAAACCAAAATTCTTCATTTTCTTTTCTCCATCTAGGCGAAACAAAATTCTGTTTCGGGTAATGTTTTATATATCATTAGTATAATTATTTAGAACATAAATATCAAGCAAATTTCAACAATTTTTTTTATTTTTTTACAAAATTTTTTAAAACTCCAAAAAAACTTGCCTTTGTATGAGGTAAGAATCATCACAAATGCAGTTGTTTAGCTTTTGTAGGCGGAGTGAGTGAAGCGGCCAACGGAGTTGCATTGCAAGCTCGCCCGCCCTTCCCTGCAATACAAAAAAAATCGCCCTCATAGGTGCGATTTAAATATTTGCTTTTGGCTTTGAAACCATAATAAGCGTAACACTTCCGTCATTAACCAACACTTTGTTTACGCAACTGAGTTTTCTTTCTAATTGCAATACATGTAAATCCCTTTCTCTGTCATTTATTTCTGTATTGAGAGAAAAGTATTTTTTCATTTCTTCAACAATATCTTCAAGACCAAAGACTATCAATACCACTTTTCGGCCTTCTCTGGCACTAACAGCGACATTGTAAATTGAGTCATTGACGTTTTCGTAAGAAATGATTGGGTCGTGTTCTTTTGAGCATAGGAAGTTATCGCCATAAATTTTCTCTTTCAGCAATACAATATCCATATTTGACAAACAAACACCAACCGTTTTAATTTCGAAATTATGTTTATAAAGCTCCCCCATAAGCAACATCTTTTCTTGAATAAATGAAACGTAAGACTTGGTTTCAAAGTCCACTTTGCTTCCTTCAGTGATTCCTTGTATTGTTATAGGGGCTTTGGGTGCTGCTATGTCGTTAAAAGAACATAAATTTCTTGGTTGAGTAATTTTTGATACTTTTTGTCTGTTTAGCCTGTAAATATTCTCTACAATAAAAAGATTTTCGTTGATTCTAGAAGCTGTAGTGTTTAACAAATCTCCTAGTTCTAGTTCATATTTAATCATATAAGACTGAGGGACATACACGACATCATCAGAAGAGGCATCAAAGAAGTAATAGTTTTCGTGCATTTTTTTGATATAGCCGCTTTTTTCTACTAAGACAGCGAAATCACTTTGCGTTTCTGGAGAATGGAAAACAACTTCATCCCTAAGGCCAATTTGGCTCGGGTGTAAAACCCTTTCTTTTGCAATTTTTCTAATTATATCAGGCACTCTACCTTCGACAAATTTTTTATACATATTGTGTTTTGCAGGTCTTCCTCTGTGTAAAATCGGATTACCTATTGACACCTCATCAACCCCGCTAGAATCCATCGCGTTAATAATACTCTCAACCAAATCTTTTTTTATCATAGATGTAGGACTTTTAACGCCCCACATCCTCGCCAAATTTCTTAAATCATGTATCCCTAAAGCACTTATTGCTTGTTTTTTCTCATGAGAAATCATTTTTATCATCTCCAACTTTGTTTTTATTAAAATTAAAAATAGATTAACATATTTTTAATATAAAGGCAACTATTTTTTTTATTTTTGTCGTTTTTCGTCGTTACATTAACAAAGAACCATTGTTTGTCTTTATTACTTTAAGCACGTTCACAAGTTCGCCAGTGTCGACATCATAATAAAAATAATAATCGTCATTTGCAAAATTGCAAGCAAACTCATAAGTCAAAATCTCTTGATTGTATTCAAGTGGGATAAGAGCAAGCCTAGAGAATTTGATATTGAATTTCTTTTCAATTTTGCTTTTTGCAGTTGACATTGAAATCACTGGTTGGGTGAATGTCCGAGACTTATGGTTTGTGTAGTAAGAGCTTGCCTCATAGCCAAGGATATTGCCATTATAAAGGTCTACTTTTATTTTCACAAGGTCAGGATAAAGCACTATATTATCAGCCACAGGAGCAATGTTGAAGTAGGCATTTCCTGATAGTTTATCACTCCAAACAACTTTCGCATTTTTAATGCCGTTTTTCTCGGCAAATTTTAAGGCAGTTTTCTCCGCATTTTCCATTGAAATTTTTTCTCCTCTTTTGTCGCTAACAGATGACATTGTCAAAAGTTTGCCACCTTTTTTGGTCATTTGAATGTAGGCGGTTTGCTTGCCGGCTTCATTTTTTGCAGTAAAGTCAAAAGTTTCAAACTTGCCTTTTGTTTCACCTCTCAACTCCACGTCGCCGTCCGAAAGATTAGAAAAAACTTTAAGCAAGTTTTCCCTTGCTGCCTCCTCTCCTACATCTGCATCATTAAGGCCTTCAATTTTTTTATTAACAACTGAATCTGAAAAAGGACCATCATAAATCATTGTTGGGTATTCAACATTAACATCAGTTACAAGGCCTATTTCCTTTGTGAATTTATTAAACTCGCCGTCCATAGCATTTGATTGTTTAAGAATACTATAACCCTTTGCGTTGTTTTCGCTAAATTTTGTTAGTGATTGTTTAAGAACAAGAATATTATCATAAACTCTTTCAAGGGTATCAAGGTCTTGACTACTTAAATTACCTCCCTTCTCTAAGCTTTTAGATAATGTTTCAGTATAACCACTAACCTGATTCACAAACGCAATGCTTTCATTTACTCCATTAATAGTATAAGGCAAATTGTTTAGATTGCTTTGTGCCATATCTGTATTATAGCTTACCTCTCTAAGCATCTTAGCCCTAAAAGCATTGTCATTTGAAGAAAGCATTTTAGATAATTTAGTTTCAGTATTGTTGACATTATCCACTAATTCATAAATATTTTTTTGATAAATATCCTCTAGGCTGTTTGCAAGGGTTGTATTGTTTGATGATTGTATAGAATATAAAGTTACAAACAATACAAGCAACGCACTTACTATAGACAGTGCGATAATAAGCCCGATATTCGCCTTAGATTTTTGTTTTGCTTTTGCCATATTTTAATTCTCCTTTATTATTTTTGTTTTAAATAGCAAATATATGCTCACCAATTTGCACAACGGTTTGCCTAGAATAAATCCACTGACTTGTTGCGGTTGTCGGATTGTAATAATACAAACATCCATAAGTTGGGTCCCAACCATTCATAGCATCTCTTGCCGCAGAATAAGCTGTTTGGTCTGGTTCGAGCTGGATTTGCCCATCATGCACAGCAGTAAATGCCCAAGGTTGATAAATTACCCCACTAATAGAATTTGGAAACGCAGGGTCTTCAACTCTATTCAAAATAACAGCAGCAACTGCGACTTGCCCTTCGTATGGCTCCCCTCTTGCCTCTGCATAAACGCATTTGGCAAGAAGATACAAATCCGAACTTGCTTGCTGACTTCCAACACTTACGCCCAAAGCCTGCAAGGTTTGTTTTCCAACAATTCCATCCACAGCAAGTCCATAATCTCGCTGAAAAGCTTTTATTGCAGGAACAGTATTCCCGCCAAGATAACCATCAATAGGGCCTGTGTAGTATCCTAAATCTTTCAACCTACTTTGAACGGCCTTGTTTTCTGAAAGCGTACCAGCCTCTACAATTTGGCTTGATGCGTTGTTTCTTATTTCAATAAAATAAGTCGCCGTAAGCATAAAAAATCCCATAAGCACGCAAACGCAAACTGTTGCAATTTTTTTTAATTTCGTCATTTTTCTCTCCTTTACAACATATTATGTTTGATTCTTTGATTTTTTATGCAAATAAAAAACCTCTTTCGGTCAACAATATTTTGCAAGAGAGGAAAATTATGAAATATTGTATCTGTGGAATAATCTCAGTGATTCTTGTTGGAATGCTTGTCTTGTTTGGCTCGCCGTCCGAAAATATAAACTCTGAATACTTAAGAATACATATCCGAGCAAATTCAAACTCAAGCATCGACCAAAGCGTTAAATATAAAGTCAAAGACGCTGTTGTGGACTATATGATACCACTTCTATCCGAATGCGAAACAAAATCCGAGTCAATTAAGGTGGTCGAGTTGAATTTGGGTAATATAGAACTCGTTGCAGAGGGTGTACTTCGTGCAAATGGCTTCACATACACTGCAAATGCCAAAATCTCAAACGAACAATTCCCAACAAGAACATATGGTGATTTGACGCTTGAAAGCGGGTTTTATGATGCACTCATACTCGAACTCGGCTCTGGCAGTGGAGACAACTGGTGGTGCGTTGTTTATCCACCATTATGCTTTGTAAACGGAAGCACTAGCGTGAGCGTGTATAAAAGCCGAATTCTGGAAATACTGCACAACTTAGGATTATTTACTTAATTAATCCTTTTTTTTGGCCTAATCAAAAAAATTTTAAAAAAATAAAAAAATTTAGTCGAAATTTTGTTGACATACCTCTCAAATAATGCTATATTATGCGGAGTTAATGATTGTTTCAACCAAAAACAACATTCAAAAATCAAAAACTTGGAGAGAATATGAAAAAATTTTTATTACCTTTATTTATGTGTGTCATATCCTTGACACTCGTTTTCAGTGGTTGTGGCTTCACTCCACTTGAAAACAGCCCAAAACAACCCGCAACAACAAAAATCAACGGAAGTGCATTGACTTATGAAAATTATATCTATTTCGCAAACTCTTTCGTCGACTCGTCTTCGCTTAAATCTGGAGCCAACAAAAAAGGAAGCGTGAAAAATCCAGCGATTTACCGCATCGCAACCACCGACAACAACGTTTCTTATGATGACGAAACCTCACTTCCAGAAAACGTCGAAAAGGCAATTTCCAAAATTGCAGGCTTTTCTAGTGCCTATATGTTCAGCGTAGGTGATTACATCTACTTCTCATCACCAAGCACACACAAGGACGACCAAAAACAAACCACTTTTAGTTATAACTCATACTTCAGAGTTAAAACAGATGGCTCAAATTACAAAGAATTCTACACCTCTTCAAACGCCATTACTCAACAAAGTGCAATCACTATTGGAGATAAAACCTATCTCCTCATAGTCGATGGCAACAAGCTCAAAAGATTCACATTGGGCAAAGAAGTTACTGAAAAAACACTCGCAAGCAAAATCACAAGTGCTGTGTTCCCAAAACAAGCTGTAAGCGACAATGATAAATTTGCCTACTACACCACCGACGCAACTCAAGAAGACAAAGACAACAACAAAACAGGCTCTTATCTTCATAAGGTGGATATCACAAACGAAGACAAAACAGACCTTAACGTTACCCCATCAACTATGAGCCTCAAATATGTGTATAACGGAGATTTATACCTCACCTACACAAACACAAACACATATTTTGCAAAAGTTGACGGAAACTTTAACAACAAAACAAACATCAGTGCACCAATCGACTCTTCAACATTCTCAAATTTTGCAGTGGTTACAGCAAGCGACAATAAAGAATATTATGTTCTTGTAGGCTCAAACGCAAGCTATGTATTGACCAGCGGCACAACTCTTCCAGCAGACTCAAACAAAATCACTTCAACTGCTATTACACTTCTATTCACATATGAAGATTACGTATATTACGCAGTATCAGGCGAAGGCATTTACAGAGTCTCTGTGCTTGACAAAGAACCTCAACAAATTTCTGACTTGACAAACTTCAAAACAGAAGGCGTTGCATTTGACGGAACTTATATCTACTTCTTTGCTCAATTAGCAAAACAAACTTCTTCAACATACTATATGCACAGAGCTGACGTAAGCGTTGGCGAAGGAAATCACGACCCAATAATCGAACTTCTTGCAGACGTGCTTGAAGAAGACGAACCAAACAACAACGAAGACGAACCAGAAGATGAATAAAATTTTAAATACAACACAAAATTAAAAATAAAATAAATGTTTTTTTAGGAGGAATTATGGCTGAAAGAAAACCAGTCTATATTAGATGTCCACGATGTGAACTTAACTATTGTTTAAAAAAAGAAAAATTCTGCTCTGTTTGTAAAGCAGAAATGGAAGGAGATAAAGACGCACTTATCAACGAACTCGAATTGGAATTGTGCCCTATCTGTAAGACAAATTATATACAACCCGAAGAAATTATGTGTTCAAGCTGTTTGAAAGAAAGACAGGCTCTTGGGAAAGATGGTCTCGACGATGACGACGAATGGGATGCATACATCAACCGAGACGACAGAGACGACTATACAAGCGACGACGAAGAAACAGGCGATATGGCCTCAATAAGCGACCTTGACGACGATGTTCTCGCCGACGACCTTGTCGACGACCTCGACTTTGGATTTGATAGCAGTATGCTTGACGACGAAGATTTAGAGGAAGAAGAAGACGAGGACGACGAAGACATTGATGATGATTTCTTTGAAGACCTCGACGAGGATGACATCGACTTTGACGAAGACGACGAAGACGACGGAGAACTCATAGACATCAACCTCAACGATGATGAGGATTAAAACAAAAAAGGCCTTGAAAGGCCTTTTTTTTTGATTATGAAAGAACCACACTAAATTTAGTGTGGTTGCTTTTATTTTAAACAATTCCCCAACGCTGTTGTTGGCAATAGAAATCGTCAACAACAATATTTTTGTTTGAAACCAAGTAGTTGTGATTATCTTCTACACTGAAGTTATAGTAGAAATCTTTCACAATCTCGCTTTCGTAAGAGATTATTTGCACATACTCGCCATTTGCAATTATTATGTCATTAAATGTCAATTCTTTTGCACTTACCCAACCTCTATTTTGCGTCAAAAACTCATGATTGTATGTTGCAGTCAAGGTTTCATCACCAAAACCAAGATGTATGACTTCTGTTGTTATTTCAACAACTCTAGTGAAATACACTTTCTTGAGTTCAAACTCGCCACTCACTTCATTGTAAGTCCAAACCATATCTCCGACTTGCACATCTTGAATATTCTTGTATCCATATTCACTTGAAATTAACGTATCGGCTGGGAAACACCGCAAAGATCCATAATTGCTATAGTTAGTCTTGCACTCAAAAAGAACATCATATTGTGGCATCTCGTACTTAAGAATTGCCTCATCTCCATATATTCCATCTATTATTAAACTACATGTTAAAGGAGAAGTCACAGAATACGAAGAGAAATAAGCAATATCTGCCTCACCAACATACCCCACAAACAAAAACACGTAATATCCAGAAGGAATTTCTTTAGTTAAATTATATGTGCAAGGATATGCGTCAGCAGAAGAATAATAAACTTCGTCGTAATATAAAGTAGTTCCGCTTAATGCAGTAGCTATATGTTTTGAACCTGTAGAAAAATCATATATGTCAGTATAACCTCCATCACTTCCAGGTGCAGTAGAATAAAAGAGAGGGTGAGAATCATAACTATCTGTATCAAAATGAAGATTTGCATCATTAGTAATAACAAATCCAACTTTTGAACAAGTCGAATTCGTTGTAGTCATCTTAAAAGTAGCAGTACAAGTCCATTGGGCATATAATGTAATCTCCTCGCCTGGCTCCCCTAAACCTACAATTTTTGTATTTGCAAGATATTCTTCGCCTTCACCATTTGCAGTCTTATTCCAGGCAAATATATTATGGGAACCATTTGTAAATATACTTGATGAAAGTGTATATTGCTCACCAACGCCAATAGTAGTAGTGTAAGTCTCACCCGTACCACAATTCGAATCAAAGATAACCGTATACCCCTCCAACTCCCACACTGCATAGAGTTTTATTGTTGCATTGTTTGTAGTAGTGAGATTTTCAACGCTTTGGCTTCCAGCATATACTTTTTGGGTTGCGTTAATACTTGTACTCCAACCAGCAAATTTCATACCGCTTGGCGGTGTTAAGCCACTTCCAGAATGCAATGTTGCGGGAATACCATAAGTGTGGGTTTCACTAGTTATTAATGTATTTCCATCGTTTGAATAATACGCAACTGTGTATGTTATTGCTCCACAACTTGCATTGACAACTATATCTCCTGTTACATTAGAAATTGTCAACAATCCTTCGTTTGTGTAATCTGGGTTTGAAATAGTTTGCCCACCCATTGAAGCATTAATACTTGGCGGAGATGTGTATCCAGTGTTTGAAGTAAAGGTTTGTTTTAGGGTTGCACCATATGGGATGTATGAAGAACCGCTAACGCTTATTAAACCAC
>JAFYKO010000193.1 GCA_017537515.1 Clostridia bacterium
CCTGCTATTTCGTAATATGAGTAAAAAATATATTTTTGATTAAACTTGGCGGAAATTGTTGTTAAGGCTCTTCATTTGCTATTTCTTAAGTGTTTTTTTGAGTTGGCGAGGGTTTTTAAAAAGTGTTTTTGGGGTGTTTGTTTTCAAAATTGGGGTGCGGGGCTTGATATAAGGGTTAAAATATAACTTTTTGGTTCTAAAAAAGCGGAGTTATCCACATTTTGTGGAAAAGTATTGTGGAAATGTGGGTAACTCACCTGGAAATGTGGATAACTCGTTCTTATAAGGGGTAAAAAGTTGAATTTGATAAGTTGATTAGGTGAAATATAGCAAAAAAGTTGAAGTTTTTAAGCTTGTTGGGTTGTAAATATTGTGTATGTGGTGAAAAAAGTGGGGGTTCTGATTGGTTTAAGTGATTTGTGGCGTTTTGTGGTGGTGAAAAACTGGTTTTCTTGAGAAAAAAATTAAAAATTTGACCTTTATGGGGTGAAAAATGTGAAATATGTGTAAAAAAAATTAAATTTTTGCAATTTGCGGGTGTTTGTTTTGAATTTTACTTCCCTGGGTAAAATTTTTTAAAATTGTTGTTGTGTTAATATTTTTAAATTTTTGCAATTTTCAAAAATTTTGAAAAACAAAAAAATCTTGTTTTTTTCAGTTTTTAAAATCGTCTATTAATGTTATAAAATAATAAACAAAAAACAGCATTTGTATCTAACTAGTTATTATTTGCAAACAAAAACTGACGTTTTTTGTGATATTGGTTATTTAAATAAAACCTTTCATTTTAGGCCGAAAATTCGTGAATTTGGTTGACTATTTTGGGAAAAAGTATTATAATAATAGTAAGATTATTTAAAGTTTTTTGAATAATTTAAAAATATGAAAAGGAGATAAAAATGGCAAACAATAAAATGGACTTGTCCATAAACAACCTTATTACCTGTGCGGTTTATGCGATTATCGGTTTGCTTCTTGTGATTTTGCAAGGTGGCTCACTCGGTATTTTGATGACCGTTGTTGGCGTGCTTTTGATTGTCCTCGGCGTTGTTGACATAGTCAAAAACAGAGACTTCACAAAAGGCCTTATCGAGGCAATTATCGGCGTGGCAATAATCGTTTGCGGTTGGCTTATTGCGGACATCGTGCTTCTTATCCTTGGCGTGCTTCTTATTGTTATGGGCGTTTTGGACCTCATCAAAAACATTAAGGGCGGGCTTATGGCAATGCTTTCGCCAATTATCACAATCGTTATCGGTGTGCTTTTGGTCATTGCAAAATGGGCACTTCTCGACGTGTTCTGCATAATTGCCGGCGTGATTTTCCTTATTAATGCTGTTTTGGTGTTGTTTGGAAAAAGCATCGTTAAATAAATTATTCCGCTGAGAAAAGGTTGGCAGTAAGCCAGCTTTTTTTTTGTTGAAAAGGTTGGGTTTTGTATGTTCCGTCTCTCTACCGAGCCGGCGGAATAGAATTAGCAATTAGCAGTTAGGAGTTGCGGTTTTTATTATATGCCCTGTTTAAAATCCGACCTCAATTTTCATTATTCATTTTTCATTATTTATTGCATATCTTGCAGTGGGCTAACGCTGTTAAGACGTACTACACCCGCAAGCTGAAAGCTTGCCAATGGCAAGGCGGGCCATCCCGCCCGGGGCGGGCGGTAAAGTGCATTCGCACTTTACAATGCGTCCTTTGGACGCATAACACGAGGC
This sequence comes from Clostridia bacterium, assembly GCA_017537515.1. Classification (GTDB taxonomy): domain Bacteria; phylum Bacillota; class Clostridia; order Christensenellales; family UBA1242; genus UBA5489. The sequence goes on from JAFYKO010000193.1 coordinate 1,716, forward strand.
GTCGCCTCGTGTCGCCCGCCCCTCCTCTGCATTTCTCTATACGGTAAAATCTTGTTTGCAATCTGCATATATAAGCGAAAGCCCGCAATACAGCCTTGAATTCAATCGGTGCATATTGATAAAAACCTTAACTCCTCACTCCTAACTCAATTCAGGGGGCGGAACAAAAAAACGCTTTTTTGTTTGCAAAATTTGGTATAATGGTATATAATATAAGTATTATATAATTATTAAGGAGGAATCAATTATTATGAATCTTATGGCAACACTTGGCATTGGCAGTATCGTCGGCCTCGTATTTCTCGGGCTTGCAATACTCTTGATTGTGGGTATTATCGTTTGGGTGATAAAAACCTACAACGCCTTTATCCAACTCAGAAACAACGCAGATGAGGCGTTCTCAACTATGGATGTTTATCTCAAAAAGAGATACGACCTTATCCCAAACTTTGTGGAAACCGTTAAAGGCTACGCAAAACACGAAAACAAAACCCTTGAGGACGTTATGAACGCAAGGTACAACGCAATGAACTCTGCAACTGTAGAACAACGCATCGACAACGAAAACATTCTTCAAGGAGCACTTAAAAGCCTTTTTGCAGTCAGCGAAAACTACCCAAATCTTAAAGCGGACCAAAACTTTATCGACCTTCAAAACACACTCAAATCCCTTGAAGAAGAAATCGCCAACTCAAGAAAATACTACAATGGTACAGTCAAAATTTACAACGTAAAACGTGAAAGTTTCCCAAGCAACATTATCGCCAAGATATTCAAATTCGTGAAAAAACCACTTTACGAAGTCGACAACGCTGAAGAACGCAAAAACGTTAAAGTTCAATTCTAAAAAAATAAATTAAAAAAA
>JAFYKO010000194.1 GCA_017537515.1 Clostridia bacterium
CCTCATGAAGTTGCCCTCGGGGGATTTTGAGTCCCCTGCGTCTGCCATTCCGCCACTTCAGCTTACTCTTGTATTATATATCAATTTTTCCACTTTGTCAATAAATTTTTCCAAATTTTCAACCTTTTTAATAAAAAAATTGCAATTTTTTTAAAAAAGTTTGAAATTTAGTTGTTTTATTGTCGAAATTGTGGTATATTAATTACAAGGAGAAAAAAATTATGAAAAATGTTATGTATTTTATCTTGTCCCTTGCATCTCTTCTAGTGCTTGCTTGCGTGGGATATGTGGGCCTTTCAAATTTTATTGAATTGCCAGCGGTTGAAATTATTACAAATATCGGTGCCCCTTATGTTTTATCGTCTACACTCGGAACTTTGGATTTCTGGACATGCCTTCCACTTTTGATTATGACACTCTTTGCATTCTTCAATTTCTTTGGTCGCAACCTCAAAATCATTTTGTTTATCGTTTTGATTCTTGTGATTGCACTTGATGTGGTTGTGCTTTTCTTCCCTGATGTTATTGTTCAAATAATGGGAAAATAGTCAAAGCCCTTTAGTTCTAAAATAATACAAAATCATTGAAAATAACCTTTTCATATTTTATCTAACTGCATTTTTTAAGGATTTTTTATGAACAAACTACTAATTATTGACGGAAACAGCTTAATCTTTCGTGCTTATTATGCTTTGCCATATTTATCTGACACCAAAGGTCAGCCTACGGGGGCTATCTTTGGTTTTTTAAATATGTTTTTAAAAGTTATTGGAGAATACAACCCAACTCATATTGCGGTGGCTTTTGACCATTCGAGAAAAACTTTCCGAAACAAGATTTTTGCAGAATACAAAGGCACTCGAAAGGAAACTCCTGATGATTTAAGACAGCAATTCCCGCTTATGAAAGAGTTCTTGCGTGCGATGGGTGTTAAATGCCTAGAACAGCAATGCATCGAAGCGGATGATATTGTTGGAACATTGTCCAAAATCCCAAACTGTCAAAAGGTGGTTTTGTCGGGGGATAGAGATGTCTTGCAACTTATTGACGACGACTGCGAAGTTTGGCTTACCAAAAAGGGCATAAGCGAGATTTATCGGGTTGACAAAGAAGTGCTTTTGCAAGACTTTCGTTTGACGCCTCCGCAAATTGTGGACCTAAAAGCACTTATGGGGGATGCAAGCGACAATATTCCAGGGGTTAAGGGGATTGGGCCCAAAACCGCCACCGACCTCATCGAGCAATTCGACAGCCTAGAAAACCTTTATGACAACCTTGATAATCCAAATATTAACAAAGGCACAAAAAATAAACTCATTGATGGCAAAGAAGTTGCGTTTATGAGCAAAACACTTGCAACAATCAAGACCGATTGTGAGGTTGATATGAACTTAGATGCCTACAAATTGACATTGCCTTTTCCGGTTGAGGTTACTAACTTGCTTTATGATTATGAAATAAGCAGTTTTGTAAATCGCCATAACTTCTTTACACCTTCCGCAAAACGTCAAGAAGAAAACGAGCCTTTTGAAGAAGTCTTTATTTCCACTGTTTTGGATATCGAAAAACTTGTGGCAAACAACAAGGCTGAAAAGTTTGCTTTTGAAATAGGTGAAAACACCCTTGCTTTTTCTTTTGGAGATAAAAAAGTTTATAAGATAAAAGACGAATACGACTTATTTTATCAACCGCCGGAAATTTCGGATTGCCTTTATGCGTTAAAAGGCGTTTTTGAGAATGAGAATGTGCAAAAAATCACTTCGGATGTTAAGAAAACTTTACATTATTTGAAAGGGCAAAAGATTGCCCTAAATGGTGAGGCTTTTGACCTAAAAATTGCGGAATATATATTAAACCTAAAAAACCTCGAAAAATCTGACGTGGATAGGTTTTTCAAGCTTGAAGCGGAATATAAAAAACTGCTCAAAAACCTCAATTTAATCGGTTTATATGATGATATTGACAGACCACTTGTGGACGTCCTTTTTGAAATGGAAAACAACGGCTTCAAACTCGATGTCAATGAGTTAAATTTGTTGTCGGAAATCTTAGATAAAAAGTTGGAGGTTTCGACAAATAGAATTTACGAACTTGCCGGAAAAACCTTCAACCTTGCCTCTCCAAAGCAACTTGCGGAAGTTCTTTTTGAGGACTTAAATCTCCCTTTCACAGACAATAAAAAACAATCAACAAGCTTTGAAGTTTTGATAAACCTCATCGACCTTCATCCAATTGTCGCAGAGGTTTTGGAGTTTAGAAAGTTGCAAACTCTTAGACAGACTTATGTTGAAACCTACAAAAAACTTGTGTCTCAGAATGGGGATGTCGTGCATACAATCTTCAATCAGACACTGACCGCAACAGGCAGACTTTCATCCAGCGAACCAAACTTGCAAAATATTCCAGTTCGTGAAGGCGAAGGCAAAGATTTAAGGAAAATCTTTATTTCCAGATTTGAGGATGGATGCTTGGTTTCTGCGGACTACAACCAAATTGAACTAAGGCTTCTAGCTCATTGCAGTGGCGACCCTAAATTGCTTAACGCCTTCAATGAAAACAAGGATATTCACGTTACAACCGCAAGTCAGATATTTGGCATAAATGAAAACGAGGTAACAGCAGAGCAAAGACGTGATGCAAAGGCGGTAAATTTCGGCATTATTTATGGCATAAGCGAGTTTGGGCTTTCACAAAATATGCGTATTTCAAGAAGGGATGCAGGGGAGTATATAAAAAAATATTTCGAGACCTATCCCGAAGTTAAAAAATATATGGATAAAAGCGTTGAGAATGCAAAAAAATATGGTTACGCAAAGACAATCTTTAATAGAAGAAGAAAGGTCTCAGAACTCAATTCCGACAACTTCCAAGTGAGGCAATTCGGCTCAAGAGTAGCAATGAATATGCCACTCCAAGGTAGTGCGGCGGATATAATCAAAATCGCAATGCTTAAAGTAAATGAAGAATTGAAGAGAAGAAATCTGCAAAGCAAACTCATATTGCAGATTCACGACGAACTTATTATAGACTCGCCCAAAAACGAGGTTGAGGAAGTCAAACAACTTCTAAAAGATTGTATGGAAGGAGCGGTAAAACTCGACGTCCCTCTTCCTGTGGATGTCCAAAGCGGAAAGAGCTTTTTTGAGTTGTAAATTTATATTGTTTAAAATAACTTTTCGTATTTTGCTTGCTTTTGTGGGCGAGTAAGTGTATTATATATATAACTTAATTCAAAGAAGATTTTTCTTTAAGTTAAATTAAATTGTTTCGTTTGGGGCGTTTGTCATTGAATGAAGCAATTTTTTCAAAAAAATTTATTGGGGGAAATATGAACAAACAAATTATTAGCGTGGCGATTGACGGGCCTGCGGGTGTTGGAAAAAGTACGGTTTCAAAAATTCTTGCAAAAAAACTAGGTTGGAATTGCCTTGATACAGGAGCTTTGTATAGGGCTTTTACGGTCAAGTGTCTAGATGCGGATATAGACTTTGAAAACGAAAAGCAGATTGAGGAAATGGCGGATAAAATTGTCATAACTGTTGAATATATCGACGGCGTGCAAAATGTTTTTGCAAATGGCGAGAATGTTACGGACAGAATTAGGGGGCAGATTATAGATAAAAAGGTGTCTTATATAAGCAAGGTGGGCAAGGTTCGAGAAAGCATAAAGGACCTTCAAAGAGAGATTGCAACCGCAAATAATGTTGTTTGCGAGGGGCGGGATATCGGAAGCGTTGTGCTTGTGGATACAATAAACAAATTTTTCTTGACTGCAACCCCAGAGGTAAGGGCAGAAAGAAGATTTAAGGAGAGAATCGCAAGGGGCGAAAATCCAGTTTTTGATGAGATATTGGCGGATATTCAACTTAGGGA